>NZ_JBEOUD010000032.1:0-100245 GCF_040303865.1 Streptomyces sp. NPDC094034
CCTCCACACCTACAACCACCACCGCAGCCACACCGCACTCGCAGGCCAGCCCCCGATCAGCCGCGTAAACAACGCTGCGGATCAATACACCTAGGTCCTAGCCGGGTCGGTACGAGGTGATCAGCCGGGCGAGATGCCTACCCGCCGTTCGCAGCGGCTCGTCGCTCCTGGACACCTGAGCCGCGAACTCGGCGCCCTCCAGCGTGCTGATCACCGTATGGCCCAGGTCCTGGGCGTCCTTGTCGGGGATCCCGGCGCGGCGCAGCGCGTCGGTCACGAGCCCGCGCCAGTGCGCGAAGGCCAGCGCGGCGGCCCGCTGGATGTCGGGTGCGCGGCCGGCCGTTCCCAGGGCGGTGGCCGTGACCGGGCAGCCGTCGATCCAGTCGGAGGCGCGCAGGCCGCTCGCGAGACTTTCGGCGCAGGCGACGACCGCCCGCGCCGGGTCCGGTTCGCCGGCCAGCACCTCGCGCAGGATCGTGGCGAACTCCCGGTCGCCGTGCTCGATCGCGGCGACGGCCAACTCCTGCTTCCCGCCGGGGAAGAAGTGGTAGATGGAGCCCAGTGTGGCGTTGGCCTCCTGGGCGATCTGCTTGATCCCGGCCCCGTCGTACCCCTGTCGCTGCATCAGTCGCGAGGCGGCCCTGACGACGCGTTCGCGGGTGCCGAGGGTGGCCCCCGGAACGCCGTCCGAGTGGTGCCGAGCGGTGGTCTTCATCGGATCAGGCTATCGGGTGGAGCGTTCGTTCCAGTGCCTGCGCCGACGAGGAGGGGGGTCCGACCACGGGCGGAGCGACTCTGAGTCCCCCAGACACTGACTCCACTCCCGCCGACCCTGACTCCGGCGGACCCTGACCCCGGCGGGCCCTGGGGTGGGGCGGGAGTCAGGGGCGGGTCGACCCGTGGTCTGACGCGCCGGTCCGGCCGCTCGCCTAGCGTCTGGGCCATGAAGCGACTTCACCGTACGGCGACCGCCGCGGCACTCGCGCTCCCGGTCGTCGCGGCAGGTACCGCCTCGGCGCTACCAGCACCCGTACCCGTCACCGCGCCCGCCACGCCCGGTTCCGTCGCCAGGGCCGAGACGCCCCAACTGCCCCGGCCCACCGGCCCGTACGCGGTCGGCCGGCACTCGCTGCACCTCACGGACCCGTCCCGCCCCGACCCCTGGGTACCGGAAGCGGGCGCGCGTGAACTGATGGTCACCCTGTACTACCCGGCGCGGGCCGGTACGGGCACGCCGGCCCGGTACGCCACCGCCGAGGAGATCCGGCTGCTCCTTGAGTTCCAGAACCTGGACGCCACCGTTCCGCCGGAGACCCTGAGCGCGACCGGCGTACACAGCCGTGTCAACGCCCGCCCCTCAGAAGGCGGTTCGCATCCCCTAGTGGTGCTCTCCCCTGGCTTCAGCGTCTCCCGCTTCACCCTCACCGCCCTCGCGGAGGATCTGGCGAGCCGCGGGTATGTGGTCGCCGCCCTGGACCACGCCTACGAGTCCGCGGGCGCGGCCTTCCCGGGCGGCCGGATGCTGACCTGTGTCGCCTGCGACACGATCAAGGAGGCCGAGGACTACGGCGTCGCCACCACGGTCCGCGCCCAGGACGTGTCGTTTCTCCTGGACCGGCTGACCGGGAGCTCGCCGGCCTGGCGGTACGCGCACATCATCGACAGGAAACGGATCGGCATGGCCGGCCACTCGCTCGGGGGCGCGAGCGCGGGATCCGCCATGGCGGGCGACAGCCGCGTCCGGGCCGGCATCAACATGGACGGGTCCTTCCATGGTTCCGTGCCCCCCGAAGGGCTCGACGGCCGCCCCTTCATGATGCTGGGCACCGAAGCACTCCACCATCCCGGCGGCGAGGACGACAGCTGGGACACGGCCTGGGAGCACCTGGACGGCTGGAAGCGCTGGCTGACCCTCGCGGGCGCGGACCACTTCACCTTCACCGACGCGCCGTTGCTCGCCGAAGCATTCGGACTGCCCGCGCCGGAGCTCTCCGCCGAGCGCTCGATCGACCTCACCCGCGCGTACGCCAGTGCCTTCTTCGACCAGCATCTGCGGGGCATCCCGAGGTCCCTGCTGGACGGCCCGACGGCGGCCAACCCGGAGGTGCGGTTCAACAACCCCTGAGGGGTGAGGGAAAGCGCGAGCACGGGGCCGGGAGGTGCGCGTCAGTGGGGGGTGAGCACCATCCGGAAGCGGGCGGCGCCGGAGAGCATCCGGTCGTACGCCTCGGCCGTCCGGTCCAGCGGCAGGACCTCGGTCATCGGGCGGATCCCGTGCAGGACACTGAACTCCATGGTGTCCTGCACGTCCTCAGCGGTGCCCGAGGGATGGCCGCGGATGATCCTGCCGCCCTGCAGGAGCTGGCCCGAGGCGATGCTCATCGGCTCGGGGGCCGCGCCGATGAGGACCAGCTCACCCCGGTGGGACAGCCCGTCCACGGTCGCCGCGACGGCTTCGGCGTTGGCGGCGGTGGCGAGGACCACCTTGGCGCCGCCGAGTGACCGCAGCGCGTCCGCGACCGGGGTGTCCGCCGTACTGTCGATGTAGTGGTGCGCCCCGAGCTCTCTGGCGAAGTCCTCCTTGGCGGCCCCGCGGGCGATGGCCACGGTCTCGAAGCCCATCGCGACGGCGTACCGCACCCCCAGATGGCCGAGACCGCCGATGCCCAGCACGGCGACCCGATCGCCCGGCCGCGCGGAGCTGCGCCGCAGTCCGTTGAACGTGGTCACCCCCGCGCAGGCCATGGGACCCGCGTCCGTCGCCGCCAGCCCGTCGGGGATCCGGGCCAGGGCGTCGGCCGGGGCGATGACCGACTCGGCGAAACCGCCGTCGTACGTCCATCCGGGGACCTTCAGGTTCTCGCACACGATGAAGTCGCCCTGCCGGCACGGCACACAGTGGTGGCAGCTGCCGCCGAACCACCCCACCGTCACGCGCTCCCCCACCCGCCGGGTGCTTTGCGTCCCCTCGCCCAACTCCTCGATCCGTCCGGCGATCTCATGCCCGGGGACCACCGGAAACCGTACGCCGGGGAACAGGGCGTCCACGAAAGCGCTGTCGCTGTGACAGACCCCGCAGGCGTCCACGGCCAACCGCACCTGTCCCGGCCCGGGCCGCGCCACCTCACGCTCGGCCAACTCGAACGGCCCGCCGGCGGTGGTGACCTGCGCGACTCGATAGGTGCTCATCTGGATCACTCCGGGGGTACGGAGGGGTACGGACCTGACGCCCCCCGAACCAGCAGACCAGCTCGGCCCCGGTCACGCGCGCCGAGTGAAGCAGGCGAGTTCCCCGGTGGCGGGCCGACGGGGGATCGGCGCGCGGGCCGCCGCCGGAACGTGGGTCCCGGTCCCGTGGGTCCCGGCCTCGCGGGGCCCGCTCCTTGTCCCGGTCCCTGTCTCCGTCAGGCCAGGCTGTCGCGCCAGGCTCGATGGAGACCCGCGAAACGGCCCGTGCCGGCGATCAGGTCCGCGGGGGCGCCGTCCTCGACGACGCGGCCGTGCTCCATCACCAGCACCCGGTCCGCGATCTCGACCGTCGACAGACGGTGCGCGATGACCACCGCCGTACGGCCGCGCAGGACCGTGTCCATCGCGCGCTGGACCGCGCGCTCGCCCGGGATGTCGAGGGAACTGGTCGCCTCGTCGAGGATCAGGACCGCCGGATTCGCCAGCAGCGCGCGGGCGAAGGCGACCAGTTGGCGCTGGCCCGCGGAGATGCGGCCACCGCGCTTGCGTACGTCCGTGTCGTAGCCGTCGGGCAGGCCGCTGATGAACTCATGGGCGCCGATGGCCTTCGCCGCGCGTTCGATGTCCTCGCGGGAGGCGTCCGGGCGGCCCAGGGCGATGTTCTCGGCGACCGTGCCGGAGAACAGGAACGCCTCCTGGGTCACCATCACCACTCCGCGCCGCAGCTCGGGGGTGTCCAGCTCGCGCAGATCGACGCCGTCGAGGAGGATCCGGCCCTCCGTCGGGTCGTAGAACCGCGCCAGCAGCTTCGCCAGCGTCGATTTGCCGGCGCCCGTCGAACCCACGACCGCGACCGTCTGGCCCGCCGGGATCGTCAGGTCGAAGCGGGGCAGGACCTCGCCGCCCGTGCGGTACGCGAAGCCCACCCCGTCGAAGACGGCCTCCCGGCCCGGGAACTCGCCGGTGAGCGCGGGCAGCGTCCGGGGGTTCGACGCCTCGGGCACCGAGGGAGTCTGGGCCAGCAGACCCGCGATCTTCTCCATCGAGGCCGCCGCCGACTGGTACGAGTTGAGGAACATCCCCAGCCGGTCGATCGGGTCGTACAGCCTGCGCAGATAGAGCACCGCCGCGGCCAGCACACCCAGCGCGAGCGTGCCGTCCGCCACCCGGTAGGCGGCCCACAGGACGATCGCGGCGACGGCGGTGTTGGCGACGAACCGGGAGCCGACCACATAACGGGCCATCTCCAGCAGCGCGTCGCCGTTGCTGCGCTCATGGCGGTGGTTGAGCGCCCGGAAGTCCCTGTCATTGGCGCGCTCGCGGCGGAACGCCTGCACCGGCCTGATGCCGTTCATCGTCTCCGCGAACTTCACGATCACGGCCGCGATCGCCGTGGAGCGCAGGCCGAAGACGATCCCCGCCCGCCGCTGGTAGAGCCTCACCAGCAGATACAGCGGTACGAAGGAGAGCACCGCCAGCGACCCGATGCCCACGTCCAGATAGAGCAGCATCGCCGAGATGTAGGCGAAAGCCAGCACCACCCCGATCAGTTCCTGGAGACCCTCGCCGAGCAGCTCGCGCAGTGACTCCACATCGGTCGTCGACCGGGAGATCAGCCGCCCGGACGTGTAGCGCTCGTGGAAGTCCAGGCTCAGCGCCTGGGCGTGGCGGAAGATCCGGCCGCGCAGATCGAGCAGTACATCCTGGTTGACCCGGGCCGAGACCCGGATGAAGGCGTACTGGAACGCCCCCGAGCCCACCGCGCAGATCAGATACCCCGCTCCGACGGCGTACAGCGGCCCGTTGTCGCCGTCGCGGAAGGCGGGCACACCGCGGTCGATGGCGTACGCGACGATCAGCGGGCCCGCCTGGGAGGCGGCCTGCTGGAGCAGCAGGAGCAGCGCGGCCAGCGCGACCCGTCCGCGCCTGACCTTCAGCAGGGACCGCAGCAGGGCGCCGGTCGCACCGGGGGGCGCGGGCAGGGCGTCCTGGCCGAACGGGTCGTCGGCCTCGGCAACGTGGGCCTCGGCGGCGCGGGTCCCGGCGGCGTGGGTCCCGGCGGCGTGGGTCTTGACGGCATCGGGCGCGGCCGGTGGCGCGGGGGAGTCCTGGCGACCCGGCTCGATCGGGCCGTTCGCGTCCGGGCCCGGCGCGCCCTGGCCCGTGGTGGTCGACGTCGTCATCGGATGCTCTCCTCAACAGGCCCGGAAGCGGCTCCGGCTTCGGCTCCGGCACCGGCTTCCGCTGCGGCTCCGGATCCGGCCCCGGGGTTCCGTGCCGCCCCGGACATCAGCCACGCGTACTCCTCGCTGCTCCGCAGCAGCTCCTGATGGGTGCCGACCGCGGCGATCCGGCCACCCGATATCAGTGCCACCCGGTCGGCGAGCAGCACCGTGGACGGCCGGTGCGCCACCACCAGCGCCGTGGTCTCCCGGAGCACCTGCCGCAGCGCGGCCTCCACCAGCGCTTCCGTATGCACGTCCAGCGCGGACAGCGGATCGTCGAGCACGAGGAAGCGCGGCCGGCCGACCACCGCCCGTGCCAGCGCCAGCCGTTGGCGCTGGCCGCCGGAGAGGCTGTGTCCCTGCTCGCCGACCTCCGTCCCGGTCCCCCGTGGCAGACCCTCGACGAACCCCGCCTGGGCCACGTCCAGCGCGCGCCGCAGCGCGTCCTCGTCGGCGTTCTCCGCGCCCATCAGCACGTTCTCGCCGGCGGTCGCCGAGAACAGCGTCGGCTCCTCGAACGCCACCGACACCAGCTCCCGCAGCCGCTCGCGCGGCATCAGCGCGATGTCCTCGCCGTCCAGCGTGATCCGCCCGGCGGTCACTTCGTGCAGTCGTGGTACGAGGGCGGTCAGCGTGGTCTTGCCCGAACCGGTGGCCCCGACGATGGCCATCGTCTCGCCGTGGCCGACGCGCAGATCGATACCGTCCAGGACGGGCGTGGAGCCCGCCTCGGCGTCCGGGTAGCGGAACGAGACGCCCTCGAAGCGCAGCCCGCGCCCGTCCCTGTCCCCGGCCCCGTGATCCGAGGTCCGCGCGGACGCGCTCCCCGGCGCGTTCTCCTCTTCCTCCCGTACGTCCATGACCTCGAAGAACCGCTCGGTCGCCGTCGCGGACTCCTGGCTCATCGCGAGCAGGAACCCGATCGACTCCACCGGCCACCGCAGCGCCAGCGCCGTCGACAGGAAGGCGACCAGCGTGCCGGTCGAGAGTCCGCCGTCCGCGACCTGGATCGTGCCCAGCACCAGCGCGGCGGCGACGGCCAGTTCGGGAATGGCCATGATCACGGCCCAGATGCCCGCCAGCAGCCGCGCCTTCTCCAGCTCTGTCGCGCGCAGCCGCCGCGTGAGCGCTTGGAACGCGAGGGACTGGCTGCGGTGGCGGCCGAAACCCTTGATGATCCGGATGCCGAGCACACCCTCCTCGACCACCGTCGTCAGATCGCCCACTTGGTCCTGCGCCCGGCGCGCGACCAGCGCGAACCGCGACTCGAAGTACGAACAGACGATGACCAGCGGTACCACCGGGATCATCAGCACCAGCCCGAGCGACCAGTCCTGGATCAGCAGGATCAGAAAACCCACCAGGATCGTCGTCGCGTTGACCAGCAGAAACGTCAGAGGGAACGCCAGGAACATCCGCAGCAGCATCAGGTCCGTCGTGCCGCGCGACAGCAGCTGACCCGATGGCCACCGGTCATGGAACGCCACCGGCAGCCGTTGCAGATGCCGGTAGAGATCCGCCCGCATCGCCGCCTCCACACCGGCCAGCGGTCGCGCGACCAGCCATCGGCGGAAACCGAAGAGGACCGCCTCGACGATTCCCAGCATCAGCAGGAGCAGCGCCCCGAGCCAGATGCCTCCGGTGTCCCGGTCCGCGACAGGACCGTCCACCATCCACTTCAGAACGAGGGGGAACACCAGCCCGAGACAGGATGCGACGATCGCGACGAACGCCGCACTGAACAGACGTATCCGCACCGGGCGTACATACGGCCACAGCCGCAGCAGAGAGCGAACGGAGGACCGGTTCCTGGTGGCTGCATGTGTGTCGGACATCAGGGGCGAGCCTACGGTTCACCACTGACATCGCTCATGTGGTTTTCCCCTCACCCCCGCACTCTGAGGAGCAGCACCGCCCGCGCCGGGACCGTGACCGCCGCGCCGCCCTCGTACACCGTGCCCGGCGCCCGCGTCTGCTCCTCCCGCGTGGTGTCGACCACCAGCTCGTACGCGCGCGCCCAGGGCGCCCCCGGCAGCACGAACTCCACCGGCCGGCCGGCCGCGTGCAGGATGGTCAGGAAGCTGTCGTCCGTGATCTTCTCGCCGCGCGCGTCCCGGCCCGGGATGTCCCGCCCTGACAGGAAGAGCCCGAGCGTCGAGGCCGGCGCGTACCAGTCCTCCTCCGTCATCTCCGAGCCCCGGCGGGTGAACCACGCCAGGTCGCGCAGCCCGTCCGGGCCCTGTGGGCGGCCGGAGAAGAACGCGCGGCGGCGCAGTACGGGATGGGCGTGGCGCAGGGCGAGCAGCCGGGCGGTCAGCGCGTGCAGCTCCTGCCCGCCGGGGCTCTCCAGCAGCGACCAGTCCAGCCAGCTGACCGGGCTGTCCTGGCAGTACGCGTTGTTGTTGCCGCGCTGCGTGCGGCCCATCTCGTCGCCCGCGACCAGCATCGGCACGCCCGTCGAGACCAGCAGTGTGGTGAGCAGATTGCGTGACTGCCGTCGGCGCACGGCGTTGACCGCTGCGTCGTCCGTCTCGCCCTCCACTCCGCAGTTCCAGGCGCGGTTGTTGGACGTCCCGTCCCTGTTGCCCTCGCCGTTGGCCTCGTTGTGCTTGCGCTCGTACGACACCAGATCGCGCAGCGTGAAGCCGTCGTGCGCGGTGACGAAGTTGATCGAGGCGTACGGCCGCCGGCCGCCCCACGCGTACAGATCGCTGGACCCGGACAGCCGGTAGCCGAGATCCCGCACGTCGGGCAGGGCACCGCGCCAGAAGTCCCGCACGGCGTCGCGGTAGCGGTCGTTCCACTCCGTCCACAGCGGCGGGAACGAACCGACCTGATAGCCGCCGTTGCCCACGTCCCAGGGCTCCGCGATCAGTTTCACCCGGCGCAGCACCGGGTCCTGGGCGATCACCGCGAGGAACGGCGAGAGCATGTCGACGTCGTGCATGGAGCGCGCCAGGGCCGCCGCCAAGTCGAAGCGGAAGCCGTCGACGCCCATCTCCGTGACCCAGTAGCGCAACGAGTCGGTGATCAGCCGCAGCACCTGGGGCTGGACCACATGGAGGGTGTTGCCGCAGCCGGTGTAGTCCGTGTATCTGCGCGCGTCGGCGGGCAGCCGGTAGTAGCCGCGGTTGTCGATGCCGCGCAGGGACAGGGTCGGCCCCTGCTCCCCGCCCTCCGCGGTGTGGTTGTAGACCACGTCGAGGATGACCTCTATCCCCGCGGCGTGCAGCGCCCGCACCATCTCCTTGAACTCCGCGACCTGCTGTCCGCGCGTGCCGCTCGCCGCGTAGCCGGCGTGCGGCGCGAAGTAGCCGATGGAGTTGTAGCCCCAGTAGTTGCGCAGCCCGCGCCGCAGCAGATGGTCCTCATGCGCGAACTGGTGTACGGGCAGCAGCTCCACCGCCGTCACCCCGAGCCGCCGCAGATGGCCGATGGCCGCCGGATGCGCGAGACCCGCGTACGTACCGCGCAGCTCCTCGGGGATCCCCGGGTGGAGTTTGGTGAAGCCCCGCACATGCAGCTCATAGATGACCGAATCGGCCCAGGGTGTCTTGGGCCGGCGGTCGTCGGCCCACTCGTCGTCGGGCGCCGAATCATGGACGACGACCCCCTTGGGGACGTACGGGGCGGAGTCACGGCTGTCCCGTACGGTGTCGGCCACCTCCCGCTGCGGCCAGTCCCGCACATGGCCGTAGACCTCCGGGGGCAGCGCGAAGTCTCCGTCCACCGCGCGGGCGTACGGGTCGAGCAGCAGCTTCGCCGGATTCCAGCGGGCGCCCGTCCAGGGGTCCCAGCGGCCGTGCACCCGGAATCCGTACCGCTGTCCCGGCCGGATGCCGGGCACGAAGCCGTGCCAGATCTCATGGGTCAGCTCGGTCAGCGACAGCCGGGTCTCGGCGCCGCTGTCGTCGAAGAGACAGACCTCGACCGCCTCGGCGCCGCCCGCCCAGAGCGCGAAGTTGGTGCCCGCCACGCCGTCGGGGCCCACTCGGTAGCGCGCTCCCAGCGGCGTCGGCGCGCCCGGCCAGACCACGGGCCCCGGGACGGCGGGCTCGCGGCGGCGGCCATTTCCCTCGACGCCGGGTCCGATGCCCGTTCCGGGGCCCGTTCCAGGGCCGGTTCCAGGGCCGGTTCCGACGCCGGTTGTGATGCCCTTCGCCCCGCCCTCCTCCTTCCGGCTCTCCTGCACTGCCCTCTGCTCGGCTGCGCTCGCCACTGACCGGCCTCCCGCGGCTCGTCGGCCTCGCGGATCGGGCGCACGACGTCCCGGTCGTGGCTCCCCTCGCGTGGTCCTCCCACCTGTTCTGCCCGCAAGAGGGCCCACCCTCACGTTTCCACCGGAGGGGCGTGGTCGTTGGGCGGGACGTGAGACACGTACTGAAGCGGACAGGGCCCAAGCGGGCAGGGACCGGCGTGGCCGCCGTTCTGACATGGGCAGGACTGATGACCGGGCTGCTGGCCGGCCTGGCGGGATGCACAGGCACCGAGTCGTTCACGGAGGGCAAGTCGCGCGCTCCCGGGGACACGATCCGGATCACCCCAGAGGACGGAGCGAAGGGCATCGGCCGGTCCGACCCGATCGAGGTGCGGGTCCCGGACGGCCGGCTGGAGCGCGTCAAGGTCGTACAGGTGGAGGACGCGCAACCCACCGAGCTGCGCGGACGGATCTCCGCGGACGGCCGGTCCTGGACGCCGGAGAGCGGCGCGCGGATCGCGCTCGCCGCCAAGTACAGCGTCGACGCCGTGGCCGTGGACGGCGCGGGGCGCCGCTCGGCGCGCCACTCCACCTTCACGACGGCGGTCCCCACCGACCGGTTCATCGGCTACTTCTCCCCGGAGAACCGTGCCACCGTCGGGACCGGCATGATCATTTCCTTCGACTTCAACCGGAGGATCCAGGACCGCGAGGCCGTCGAGCGCGCCATCACCGTGACGGCGGACCCGCCGGTCGACATCGCCGGGCACTGGTTCGGCCATGACCGGCTCGACTTCCGGCCGCGCGAGTACTGGGAGCCGGGCACGGAAGTCACGATCGAGCTGGCCCTGCGGGACGTCCAGGCCGCGCCGGGGGTGTTCGGCATCCAGGAGAAGACCGTCGGCTTCACCATCGGCCGCTCCCAGGTCTCGGTGGTCGACGCCGAGGAGCACACCATGGAGGTACGGCGCGGCGGCGAGCTGGTCTCGACCGTGCCGATCACCGCGGGCGCGGCCAAGACCACCACCTACAACGGGAAGATGGTGGTCACCGAGTTGTACGACGTCACCCGCATGAACGGCAGGACGGTCGGCTTCGGCGGCGAGTACGACATCAAGGACGTGCCGCACGCGGTACGGCTCACCACGTCCGGGACGTTTCTGCACGGCAACTACTGGGCGCCCGCCGACACGTTCGGCTCCCAGAACGTCAGCCATGGCTGTGTCGGGCTGCGGGACGTGAAGGGCGGCGGCCCCGACACCCCGGCCGGCTGGTTCTTCGACCGGACCCTGATCGGCGATGTCGTGGAGGTGGTCAACTCCCATGACCGTACGGTCGCACCCGACAACGGTCTCGGTGGCTGGAACCTCGACTGGAAGCGCTGGAAGGCGGGTTCGGCCCTCACCGCGGGGTCGGGCTCCACCGCCGACTGAAGCCGTGGGGCCCCGAAGTCCCGAGGCCGCGAAGCCCCGAGGCCGCGAGGCCGCGATGTCCCGAAGCCCCGAAGCCCCGGAGCCGCGACCGTCGTTGGCCAACGCTTCGGCGGAGCTCCCCGGGGACCCGGACCGGCCGGCCCCTCGTACGGCCCGTATGACCTGCACCGTCCCGGCCTGTTGGGACGGAATGGTGACAGACGCGAGAGCGCCGTAAGGCTCGCGGTGTGATTATCTGTCGCGAGCGCGTGCACTCGACGCGCGGGAGTGCGGGCCGTGGCGGGGCCAGGCCGTGCGAGGGGAGACGACCGAAGTGAATGGGCTGCCGATATCGGGGACATCGGCCGGTTCGGACCGGGCGCCGCGGGGCGAGAGTCCGGAGCGGCGAACGGGACGGCGAACGGGACGAAGCGGAAACGGCGGAACGGGGCTGCTGGCACTGATGCTCGGTGCGCTCCTCCTGGTCGTCACGGCGTGTGGCGGGGGCGAGGGTTCCGGCGCGGGCGACGGTGACAAGAACGGCGAGGGCGCCGGGAAGGTCGAGAACGCGGCGTCGGTGGCCGTCGTGACGATCGCCCCGAAGGACGAGGCGAAGGCCGTCGCGACCACGGGCGCCCTCAAGGTCTCGGCCGACAAGGGCAAGCTGACCACGGTCACCGTCCAGGACGACAAGGGCAATCCGGTCGAGGGCAAGCTGACCGCCGACGGCACGAGCTGGGAGCCGCTCCAGCATCTGGCCGGCGCCACCAAGTACAAGGTGCACGCGATCGCCAAGGACGCGGACGGCCGGGAGTCCGCCAAGGACACCACCTTCACCACGCTCGTCCCGAAGAACACCTTCATCGGCCACTACACGCCCGAGGACGGATCCACGGTCGGGGTCGGCATGCCGGTCTCGATCAACTTCACCCGGGGCATCACCGCGCCCGAGGCGGTGGAGAAGGCCATCACGGTGACGGCGGAGCCTTCCGTACCGATCGAGGGCCACTGGTTCGGCAACGACCGCCTCGACTTCCGCCCCGAGAAGTACTGGGCGCCGGGTACGAAGGTGACCGTGAAACTCAACCTGGACGGTGTCGAGGGCCGCCCCGGGGTCTACGGCGAGCAGGCGAAGTCCGTGCGGTTCACCATCGGCCGCAGCCAGGTCTCCACCGTCGACGCGAGCGCCAAGACGATGAAGGTCGTACGGGACGGCAAGCAGATCAAGAACATCCCGATCACCGCGGGCGCCCCGGCGACCACCACGTACAACGGTCAGATGGTCATCAGCGAGAAGTACGAGGTGACCAGGATGAACGGCGCGACGGTGGGCTTCGGCGGCGAGTACGACATCAAGGACGTGCCGCACGCGATGCGGTTGTCCACCTCGGGCACCTTCGTCCATGGCAACTACTGGGCCTCGGCGGGCACGTTCGGCTCGGCGAATGTCAGCCATGGCTGTGTGGGGCTGCGGGACATCCGCGGCGGCGGGAACAACGGCACTCCGTCGGCGTGGTTCTACAACTCCTCGCTCATCGGTGACGTGGTGATCGTGAAGAACTCGAAGGACAAGCAGATCGCCCCGGACAACGGCCTGAACGGCTGGAACATGTCCTGGTCGGAGTGGATCAAGTAGGCCGTCCGTCGATTTCCACCGCTTTCTCCCGGGAGATACGGGCCCGGTGCGCCGCAGCCGAGCGCACCGGGCCCGGCCGCGTATCGGCGCCGGTTAGCGCCGGTTAACCTGCCCGCATGGCATTCGTGAATCTTGAGGTCTCCGGCGGCGTCGGCACGATCCGGCTCGACCGCCCTCCGATGAACGCACTCGACTCCTCCATCCAGGACCGGCTGCGCGAGCTGGCCGAGGAGGCGGGCCGGCGCGACGACGTACGGTCCGTGATCCTGTACGGCGGCGAGAAGGTCTTCGCGGCAGGCGCCGACATCAAGGAGATGCGGGGGTGGGACCACGCGGCGATGGTTGTGCGCTCCCGGGCGCTCCAGGAGTCGTTCACCGCCGTCGCCCGTATCCCCAAGCCCGTCGTCGCGGCGGTCACCGGCTACGCGCTGGGCGGCGGCTGCGAGCTGGCCCTCTGCGCGGACTTCCGGATCGCCGGGGCCGACGCCAAGCTCGGCCAGCCCGAGATCCTGCTCGGGCTGATCCCGGGCGCCGGCGGTACCCAGCGGCTCGCGCGGCTGGTCGGCCCGTCCCGGGCCAAGGACCTCATCTTCACGGGCCGTCAGGTGAAGGCCGAGGAGGCGCTGGCGATCGGGCTGGTCGACCGGGTGGTCCCGCCGGAGGAGGTGTACGAGCAGGCGCACGCCTGGGCCGCGAAGCTCGCCCAGGGGCCCGCGCTCGCACTGCGGGCCGCCAAGGAGTCGGTCGACGCGGGTCTGGAGACGGATCTGGAGACCGGTCTGACGATCGAACGCAATTGGTTCGCGGGCCTCTTCGCCACGGAGGACCGCGAGCGCGGCATGCGGTCATTCGTCGAGGACGGTCCCGGGAAGGCCAAGTTCCTCTGAAAACAGCCCTGTTGGCCGGAAGCGGGACTCCGCGTCAACCCGGCGCCCGGCTTGGCGCAACCTTAAGAGAACCTTAAGGTTTTTACCGTGATCGCTCTTGGTGATCACCCCATCGCGGGTCGTCATCGCAGGTCAGTGAGTTGTGCAAGCTCCAGTTCTGCCCTTGGCATATGCCGTTCGCGCCCCCTGGAATGACTCATTCCGGGGGGTCGATTCACCCGGAACGGCCCCCCGGAGGGTTCGGGGCGGCCATGATGGGGGACATGGCGGGCCTGGAGGGTGTGGAGCAACCGCGGCAGCGCGGCGACGCTGCCGCCACGCGGTGGATACCGTCCGCCGATGACGAACAGGCGCTCAAGGCGCTGGAATTGTTCGGCAATCCGACAGAGGCGGAAGTCCGTCTGCCCTCCCGCCCCGAATCCGCCCTCGCCGCCCGCCGGATCACCCACGGCGTGGTGCTGAGGCAGTGGGCGCTCTCGCCGGGGACCGCCGAGCACGCCGTGCTGCTCGTCTCGGAACTCGTCGGCAACGCCGTACGGCACACAGGCGCCCGGGTCTTCGGGTTACGGATGCTGCGCCGTCGTGGCTGGATCAGGATCGAGGTGCGGGACCCCTCGCGCGGGCTGCCGTGTCTGATGCCGGTGCACGAGATGGACACCAGCGGGCGCGGCCTCTTCCTGGTGGACCGGCTCTCCGACCGCTGGGGGGTGGATCTGCTGCCGCGCGGCAAGACCACCTGGTTCGAGATGCGGGTCTCCGACCGCCAGCTGCCCTGAAGATGACGACCCGTACGTTCCGTTAAACGGGTCAATCGTCACCTTTCGCCCTCCTTCCCCCTTAAATGGGGGCGTGATCCCGATCGACCGTCGCAGTGCGCTGCGCGCAGGAGCCGGTGCGGCCGTGGCGGGCGCCCTCGCCACCGGCTGTACGGACAGCGCCCCCGCCACGCCCACCGGTTCCGCGTCCGGTCCGCCGCGCGGATCGGACCCCGGATCGAAGCCGGGATCACCGCCAGGACCGTCCGCCGGATCCAGCCCCGGAAGCGGCCGGCCGGCCGCCCGTACCGCGCCCCAGCCACGCCGGTTCCCCGGGCAGAGCGCCGAGATCACGCACGGCCCCCGCGACCGCGCGCGGGTCGCCCTCACCTTCCACGGCCAGGGCGACCCCGCCACCGCCACCGACGTGCTGGGGGAGGCGGAACGCGCCGGGGCCCGGATCACCGTCCTCGCCGTGGGGGGCTGGCTCGACGAACACCCCACCCTCGCCCGCCGGATCCTGGACGGCGGCCACGATCTCGGCAACCACACGCTGCGCCACATCGACATCTCCGAACTGGACGAGGCCGCGGCCTACGCGGAGATCACCGGCTGCGCCCAGCGGCTGCGCAGGCTCACCGGCTCCATCGGCAGCTGGTTCCGCCCCTCCCGAACCCAGCACGCCACCCCGCTCATCCTTCGGCTCGCGCGGAAGGCGGGCTACCCGCACGTCCTGTCGTACGACGTCGACTCCCTCGACTTCACCTCGCCCGGCGCCGCGGCCGTCACCCGCACCGTCACCGGACAGATCCGCAACGGCTCCGTGGTGAGTCTGCACTTCGGCTACGCGGACACGGTCGCCGCGCTGCCCGCCCTCCTCGACGCACTGGAACGCCGCGGCCTGCGCGCGGTGACGACCACGGAGCTGCTGACCTGATGCTTCCCCCCACTCCACGGACCACCGGGCGGCCCGCCCCGATCCCCCCGCGGGCCACCGAGCGGATCACCAGGCGGGCCACCGCCCTGCTGGGGGCCGCCGCCCTCGCCCTGCTCGCGAGCTGCGCGAGCCCGGACACCGAGCAGACGGAGCGGAAGGCGACCAAGGCCGCCGCCCGGCCCGTCGTACCCGAGCGGAGCGTGCCGGCCGGACTGCCGGGCATGCCGCCGGTACAGGACCCCAAGGACATCTACGCCGCCGACCGGCCCGGCATGTTCTCGCCCATCGTGAAGGGCTTCCCGTCCCGGGTGTATGTGCCCAACACCCACTCCGACACCGTCTCGGTGATCGACCCCGCGACCTACAAGGTGATCGAGACCATCGACGTCGGCAGACAGCCGCAGCATGTCGTGCCCTCCTGGGACCTGAAGACCCTCTGGGTCAACAACAACCGCGGCCATACGCTCACTCCGATCGACCCCGCCACCGGTAAGGCGGGCGAGCCGGTCGACGTACACGATCCGTACAACCTCTACTTCACGCCCAACGGCAGATACGCCATCGTCATGGCCTCGCTCGACCGTCAGCTGGTCTTCCGTGATCCGCACACCATGAAGGTGAAGAAGACCGAGCCGGTCACCTGCGCGGGCGTCAACCACGCCGACTTCTCGGCGGACGGCCGGTACTTCATCGTCTCGTGCGAGTTCTCCGGTGAACTCCTCAAGGTCGACACGGAGCGGATGAAGGTCATCGCCCAGCAGAAGCTGCCCTTCCAGGGAGCCATGCCGCAGGACGTGAAGATCTCGCCGGACGGCAAGACGTTCTACGTCGCCGACATGATGGCGCACGGCGTGTGGGTGCTGAACGGGGAGAAGTTCACCACCCCGAAGCTGCTGCCGACGGGCGAGGGATGCCACGGCCTGTATGTCAGCCGGGATTCGAAGGAGATGTACATCTCCAACCGCGGCGAGGGCACCATCTCCGTCTTCGACTTCGCGAAGAACAAGCTGGCGAAGAAGTGGCATCTGCCGGACGGCGGCAGCCCCGACATGGGGGGCGTCTCGGCGAACGGCAAGGTCCTGTGGCTGGCGGGGCGTTACGACTCCGAGGTGTACGCGATCGACACGCGCAGCGGTAAGCAGATCGCCCGGATCCCGGTCGGAGGCGGCCCGCACGGACTCGCGGTCTACCCGCAGCCCGGCCGCTACTCGCTGGGGCACACGGGAGTCTTCCGCTGACGCGGAGTTGACATCGAGTGGACGCCAACTCGTACGCGCGCAGGCAAGGTTGTGGGCCGACACGCCCCTGAACGGGTGACGGTCCACGGCCTGCCGCCGTACAGCGTGGAGGGTGCACCCCATGATCACTTCTCGCTCACGGCGGCGCGCCGCCGCCGTCGCCCTGTCCGTCACCGCCGTCCTGATCCCGGCCTCCGCCACCGAGGCCGCGTCCACGGCGACCCGGACCTCCGCCGGGGCCGCCCCGGTCACCTCCGCCCCGGTCACGTCCGGTCCCGTCACGTCCGCCCCCGCGCGCGCTTCCTTCAAGGCCGCGGAGAGCTGTCCCCGCGTCGACGACCCGATCTTCGCCGCGGCGGACCGTACGGTCGAGGTGGAGCGGATCACCCCGACGCCCGCCTGGCGCACCGACTGCCGGCAGCTCTACCGCGCCGACAGCCGGAAGCCGGAGGTGATCTTCGAGCAGGGCTTCCACCCGAAGGCGCCGCTGGACGGGCAGTACGACGTGGAGAAGTACGTCCTGGTCAACCAGCCCTCGCCGTATGTCTCCACCAGCTATGACCACGACCTGTACAAGCAGTGGTACAAGAGCGGCTTCAACTACTACATCGACGCCCCCGGCGGTATCGACGTCAACAAGACGATCGGCGACACCCACAAGTGGGCCGCGCAGGCGGAGGTCGCCTTCCCCGGCGGGATCTCGCGGGAGCGGATCGTCGGTGTCTGCCCGGTCGACAAGGTGAAGAAGACCGAGATCATGTCGGAGTGCCTGGACAATCCGCACTACCAGCCGTGGCGCGGCTGACCGGCGCCGCCAGGTAGTCGGCCGGCCCGGCCTTCTTCGGAACGCCCGCACATCGCGGGCGTTCCTTGGCGTCGAGCTTCGGGCGTCGGGCTTCGGGCGTCCGGTGACCCGCGTGCGCTGGGCCTGTGAGGAGATACCTCCCTGGGCTGCCGCCGTTCGGATGAACGTGTACGGATAATCTGACCCCGTTAGTACGGCAATACGAAGGGGCGGAACAGTGGCGGACATTGACGACGCGCGCACGGCGTTCGAGCGGTTCGACGCGAACGGCGACGGGCTCATCACGGCGGCGGAGTACAAGAGCGTGATGGCGCAGCTCGGCGACTTCCATGTGACCGAGACCGTGGCGCAGGCCGTGATCAACGCGCACGACGGAAACGGTGACGGGCTGCTGACGTTCGACGAGTTCCTGGCCTCGCGCAAGAGCTGAACGGGGCACGCGGCGGTGCGGCGCGGTGGCGGCCGGGACGACCCGGGCCATCAGCCGCACGCCCCGCTCGCGTTGCCGCAGGACGCGCCGGGCAGAGATGATCAAGCCGTGATATATCCGGGTTCGTCCGTTGAAGAAGCCACCGGCTCGGCCGGCCGCAGGGCCGCCCTCATAGCCGGCGGCGTCCTGTTCGCCGCGCTGGTCGTCCTGCTCGGTGCGGGCCTGGCCTCGCGCGGGACCGGCGAACTGCGCATACCCGGCGCGGGCGGCACCACCGCGCTGCGCGTCGCCGTCTTCGCCGGGCTCGCGCTCCACCTCGGCGAGCTGGCCGGTGCCCGGTTCGCCGGTTCCGGCCCCGTGCCACGCCGCTGGGCGCTCGCCGCCGCGCTGACCGGGGCCGCCGCCTCGGCGGGACAGATCATCCTGCTCGCGTCCGTGAGCGGCCTCGACATCACCGCGGTGTACGGCACCGTCGAGGGCCGCCTCTTGCTCTTCATGGCCAACGGTTTTCTGCTGGCGGCCGGCTGTGTCGCCGTGAACCGCCCCTTGGCGGCCCTCGCGCCCCTGGCCGTGGTCGTCGGCGCGGAGGCCCTGCGGGCGCACCCGGAGCCGTACACCCCGATGCTGGGCACCGCCCTCACCGTCGTCCATCTGACCGCGGCCTCGCTGTGGACCGGCGGGCTGCTGTACGTACTGCGCACGATGTGGCTGCGCCGGAGCGATCCGGCCGATGCCCGCCAGGTGCTCGGCCGTTACGCCCGGCTCGCCGGCTGGCTCTTCGCCGCGCTCGCCGCGACCGGAACGCTCTCCACCCTCCGCAGGCTCCCGGTCGACGTCGTGATCAGCACGGCGTACGGCCGGGTGCTCATCGCCAAACTGCTGCTGGTCGCGGTCGTGAGCGGACTCGCCCTGACCGCCAGACGGCGGCTGCGCGGCGGCGCGGACGCGGGGCCTCCCGCCCGTGCCGAACTGGCCGTGCTGGCGGTGATCGTCCTGTTGTCGGCGATCCTGACGGTGGTCCCCGACCCGCACTGGCTCAGCACCCGCTGACGGGCTGTCCGACGATTCCCGGATCCGCCGTCCGCGACGCCGCCCGGGACCCCGTCCGGGACCGTCGCCCGGGTCCGGCGGTTCGCCGGGTCCGCCGGGCCGCTGGTCCGGTCCGTCAGGCGTCGAAGCGGTGGCGGGAGGCCTCGATATGGCCGAGGTATCGATGGGTCCAGTCGCACATTCCGTCGACCGTCTCCCGCAGCCCCCGCCCCGGCTCGGTCAGGGTGTACTCGACCCGCGGCGGCACGGTGGGGTGCACCGTCCGTTCGACCAGCCCGTTGCGCTCCAGCATGCGCAGGTTCTGGGTGAGCATCTTGTGGCTGATGCCCTCGATCTCCTGGCACAACTCGCTGAAGCGCAGGGTGTGGTCACCGAGGGACTCGATGATCAACAACGCCCACTTGTTGGCGACGTCCGAGAAGATCTCCCGCGCCAGGGAGTCCGCGCGCGTCAAGTCGGCTTCGTCGGGCGAGCCCGTGTACTCCTTGGTCACCATCAGGTTCCCCAGTCACCGAAAAGTGCGTTCTTCCATGTCAGCGTTGACTCTCCTACGGTTCTCAACTAACCACAAGAGACCACGGGCCACCGGGCTCGTGACAAGGAGGCGCGTGACATGGCCATCACCCTGGTAGATCCCAGCGGGTTGCCGAAGATCGATGTCTACCGGCAGGTGTCGATCGCGACCGGATCGAAGCTGGTCTTCATCGCCGGGCAGGTCGCCTGGGACGCGGACGGGAAGACGGTCGGCGAGGGCGATCTCGCCGCCCAGGTCGAGCGGTGCTACCTCAACATCGGCACGGCGCTGGCCGAGGCCGGGGGCTCCTTCGAC
This sequence comes from Streptomyces sp. NPDC094034, assembly GCF_040303865.1. NCBI lineage: Bacteria > Bacillati > Actinomycetota > Actinomycetes > Kitasatosporales > Streptomycetaceae > Streptomyces > Streptomyces sp. NPDC094034. Next base: position 19,592 of record NZ_JBEOUD010000032.1, read on the forward strand.
GATGTGGCGAAGCTGACCGTGTACGTCGTCGACTGGACCCCCGACAAGATGCCCCTGTTCCTGGAGGGGGTCGCTCGCGCGTCCGCGAAGCTGGGCACCACCCCCGTACCGCCGGGCACGCTGCTGGGCGTCGCCGCACTGGACGTGCCCGCCCATCTGGTCGAGGTCGAGGCCACCGCGGTCATCGACTGACCATCCGTCCCTGGGGACGCTCTCCGGCGCCGGGCAAGGCATTGGCCCCCGCGACCGCGATCGGGTCACGAGGGCCGACGCCTTGCCGGGGCCCGGGCCTACTTGATGTGGACGAGGCCGTCGGTGGTGATCGTGGGACGGCCGCTGGTACCGACCACGACGATCTTGACGGTGTGTTTGGCGCTGCTGGGCCAGGTCTTGGTCCAGATCGCGTTTCGGTACAGGGTGGCGGTGGACTTCAGGTCGACCGTGGCGACCTTGGCGCCGTCGACATAGACGTATGCCTGGCCGGAGCCGGAGGCGCGGGAGACCACCCAGGCGGCGGAGCGACCGGTGAAGGTCCAGGTGAGACTGGCGTTCTTGGCGGCGCTGGAGTAGGACTTGCCGCCCAGATAGCTGGTGGAGGAGCGGGTGGTCCAGCTGCCGGACTTGACGGCGGAGCTCTCCTGGAGGATCACGGGGGTGTACGCGGGGGAGGACGTGCGGTAGTTGCCGGCGTAGTCGTAGGCCCGCATCGACCAGGTGGTGGCGGTGCCCGACGTGGCGGTCCGGCTGGAACTCGTGGTGGTCGGGCCGAAGGTGGCCGTGGCCGGAGACAGCAGGCTCACCTGACGCAGTGCCTTGTCATCCGCGGCCTTCCAGCCGAGGGTGACCGGGACGGCGGTGGTGTTGACGGTGCCGGTGCGCAGGGAGAGCGTCGGGTTGGTGGTGAAGGTCGGTGCGGTCGTCTCGGCCACGACGCTCAGCGCGGCACTGGTGGCGGTCCTTCCGGACTGGTGTACCGCCCGCACGGCCACGGTGTGGCTGCCCAGGGCCAGGGTGGCGCCGGCCGAGGTGGCGGCTCCCGAGGTGGTGGCGGCGACCTTGCCGTCGACCAGCAGCTCGAAGCTCTTGATGAGCGCGGCCGGTGTGGTCGCCGTCCACTTCACGGTGATGGCGCCCTTGGCGTAGTACGTCGAGCCCGAAAGGGCCGCGCCGTCGACCGAGGTGGCCTTCAGACCCTGCACCGGGCCGCCCGCCAAGGCGCGGATGGCCGGCAGCTGGACGTAGAGGGAACCGCCGGGACACTGGGTGTTGTAGCCGTCACGGTGGCTGGTGATCCGTTGGAAGGTGTACGTGCTGCCCGCGGTGAAGCCGGCGCCGAAGTAGTTCTTCTGGGTGGCGCCGGCGGTGAGCTGGGTGGTCCCGGCCGGGTCGGCGCCGTACTGGCCGAGCTTCCAGGCCGCCACGCGGGCGATGGAGGCGAGCGCGGCGCTGGAGGCATTGGTGGACGTGTGGTCGCCGAGGACGGAGATGCCCGTGGACTCGCGGTTCCAGCCGTAGGCGTGAGCGCCGAGCACCGGCATGTCGACACCGCCCTTGCGGCCCTCGAAGAGGGTGCCGCACTTGTCGACGAAGAAGTTGTAGCCGATGTCCTTCCAGCCGTTGACCTGGACGTGGTACGCGTGGATGCCCCGGACGATCGACGCCGAGTCGGCGCAGGAGTAGTCGTTGGTCCCGGCGGTGTGGTGGACGAACACGGACTTCACGTCCGCGTTGTACTCCGGTGCGTCGGGGCTGATCGACTCGTCCGCGCCCCAGCCGGCGCGCGAGGTGATCGGTGGCCGGGGCACGGTGGACGGCGGCGCCGAGGGTGTGGCGGAGGCGGACGGGCTCGCGGACGCGCTCGCCGTAGCCGTCGGCGAGGGCGAACCCGTAGCGGTAGCCGTCGGCGACAGCGAAGTCGAAGTCGGCGGAGTCGGCGACGTGGAGTCCGCGGCGCCGGGTGTCTCCGCCACGAACGCGGCCGGCTCGGCCGCGCTGCCGCCGGCCTTCATCTCGGCGGTGGTGGCCACCCCCGGGTCGACCAGGTTGACCTGGAGCCCCTTGGGCAGGCCGGAGCTGGTGGTCCCGTCCTCATCGACGACCCGGACCTGGACGCCGTCGGAGGGGCCGACCCACAGCGGCTCGGACGCGCCGCGCGCGTCCGGGCCGGCCTCAGGGGCCGCCACCGGGTTGGCTGCCGCGTCAAGATCCCGCCAGGCGGTCCACTCGCCGGTCTCGCTGTCGCGGGTACGCACCTCAGCGGTGCCGTGCAGCTTCTTGGCGGCGCCCGTCCAGGAGACGCCGAGCAGCGAGAACTGCTGGGTGTCCGTGTTCGGCAGCTCCCGCTTGCCGCTCGCGGTGCTCTTCAGCGTCAGGTCGTAGACCTTCACCGGCCGCTTGGCCCGGCCCTGTGCGCCGGGTTGGCCGGCCGGGTCGGCGACCGCGTAGGTCACCACGCCCCCGCCCCCCAGCACCACCGCACCGAGCGTCAGCCACGCCCGTCGCTTCAGGCTCAGCGGTCTGTACGCATGCGATGTACGACGACTCAAGATGCATCCACCCCAAAGCAGGCCGGAAAGGCCGCAGAAGAAAGTCAGAAGAAAACTGGAGAAAAGTAACGTGGGGCACATACGTCACACGCATGACCCATTCCCACAGCGCACGTCGGTCGGGAATCGTCACGGCCGCGGGGAGAAGAGTGACGGCGATCACTTCGCGGCCGGCTCCGAGATGACGTCCGGAACGCGGTGGTTCCCCCTGTCACGACAGAGGGAACCACCGGTACTCCGGGCGGCTACTTGGTGATCGTCACCGTCGTCCGGCTCGTGGCCGGCAGGTGCTGGCCGTCGCCGTTGTATGTGGCGGTATAGGTGATGTCACCCGTCTCGTTCGGGCGCTCCGTGAACGTGAACTCGCCCGTCGCCGTGGAGACGGGGAAGGTGCCGACCGGAGTGGCGGTCGGGTGTGCCGCGTCCGTGCGGGTCACATCCACCGTCGTGCCCGCCGGGAAGGGCTCCGCCGCCGACAGCCGGCCGGTGATGGTCAGGTCCTTGCCCTTGCGGGAGGTCGCGGGGGCCTCGAAGCCGAGGGCCGTGTCCAGCTTGCCGGCGTCCGGGAGGACATGGAGCGTGGGGGCGCTGCCGTAGAACAGGCCCGTGACGGCGAAGAGGCGGTTCTCGTCCGGGGCCCAGGCGAGGCCGTCGCGCTGGATGTCGTTCACCACGTACTCGTGGAGCGCCGGCCAAGTGGAGCCCGGGCGGTAGGTTTTCACGAAGTCGCCGTCCGCGCCGGTCGCCACCGTTCCGTCGGTCGCCACGGCCACCGCGTTCGGGAACTGCCAGCTGGAGTAGAACCCGTTCGCCGACAGGTCCGACAGGCGGACGATCTGGTGCTCGGACGGGTTGTTCGCCGCCACGACGATGTTCTGGCCGTCCGCCGTCACCGCGAAGTCGTTGAGGAACGCGATCGACGGCGACGAGGTGAAGAGGCGCTCGGCGCGCTTCTGTAGTCCGCCGGTCGCCGTGTCGTAGACCGCCAGGGTGGCCGGGCTGACGCCCTCCTCGCCCGCCACCAGGACGTTCGGGTCGGCGGGGGACGACGCCAGGGCCGGGGCGTAGTACCAGTACCGGCCACTGGGGACGAGCGTCGCCGCCGGGGCGGGAGAGGCCACGTCGAGCGAGCCGATGCCGCCGCTGCTGCCGACCGTGTAGCCGAACCACAGCGTGCCGCCCGCCATCGCCAGGGTCTGGGGCGAGGTGTCCGCGCCGGTCGGGTAGCGGTTGGTCTCGGTCAGGGTGGCGGTGTCGATCTCGGCGATCGCGCCGACCGTCGACAGGGCCACGTACAGCTTGCTGGAATCCGCCGAGAGCACGAGGCCCGCGGCCCCCTCCTCGGCGGTGATCTGCCGGACGACCGAGCCCGCGTAGTCGGTGACGACGATGCTGCCGCCGGCCGGGTCGCTGACGAACACCCGGTCGTGCACTCCGTCGACGACGATGTCCCGGAACGAGGCGCTGGGCAGCGCCACACTCGTCTCCTCGGCCGCGGCCGTCACCGTCCCCGCCCCGATCAGGGTCAGCGAGCCGATCAGTGTCACTGCCAGCGCGGCGGCGGTGCGTTTGTGGATGCGCAAGTGGAAAAGACCTCTCTGGAGTTGGGGGCCGTCATTGACCTCCCGTTCAAAGAGCGCGGGGCGACGGACATGTGTCACTGGGAGGCGAGGGTTCGCCTCCCCGTCCGCCTCCCCGTCCGTGTCCCCGTTCGCGTCCCCCGGGTGTCCCCCGGTGGCCCCGGGCTCGCGGCCGAAGCGCTCGCCGTACTCGCTCGCGGCGCTACTTGTCCTTGTTGTTGTTGTTGCTGTTGCTGTTGCTGTTGCCGTTGCTGTTGGGTGCGTTGTCGGCCGCGTCTTTCGGCTTCTTGGCGGTGGGGCCGCCCTTGGTGCTCCCACCCGACGTGCCCGACTTCCCGTCCTTCCCGTCCTTCTCGCCCTTCTCGGCCCGCGCCAACTGATCGGCGCAGTAAGCGGCGACGTTCTCCGCGCCGCCCGCGGCCGTGACCAGCCGTTGCCAGGCCGTCGAGTTCACCGCGTTGCCCCGGCTCCTGACCGACTCGTACGCGCGGCAGTGGGCCTCGGTGTCCTTCGCCGTTGCCGGGCGGCCCGAATCGACGGAGGCGCGGGGCACACCGGACTTCGTCGTGTCCGGCTCCGCGGCGGAGTGTTCGGGGGCGCTCGGCGACGGACGCTGTCGTTCGCGGACCTCGTCCTTCGGGTCCGCGGCAGGAGCGTCCGAACCCGCGCCAACGCCTGCGACCGCGACGCCGCCCAAGGACAGGCCGGTGACGAACAGGGCGATGGTGGCTTTCAACGACCGCCGTGTCGCACCGGGCCTCTTCGGCCGCCAGTCGTCCCACTGCCGGGTCCGCGCGTCCTCGTGCGTTCCCGCGTCACGGGCGGCGCGGAACGCGGCCGTCGCGCGCTGCTCGGCCTCCGCGGTCGTGTCGTCCTCGATCAGCGCGCGGGCCAGCAGCGGCTCCAGTACGGCGCCCTCGGCCTCATCCGCGGTCCCGCGCACACGGCTGTCGCGAGATGTGCGTCGACGGCCCCACATTCTGCCGTAGCTCTGTCGATCACCCATGCCCGTGCCCATTCCTGCCCGACGACGGTTCGGTCCGTCGTTGTCTCCGGCGCCGTGATAGTTCATGTCGACTGACCCAGCGTGTGACGCTTCTCTTCCGTCACAGCGGCGGCTCCGAGCTGGCGTGCGAGGCGTCTCAGCCCTCGGTACGCGGCGGTGCGCACCGCACCGGGCCGCTTGCCGAGGACACGGGCGGCGGCGGGGCCGTCGAGACCGACGACGACGCGCAGGAGCACGGCCTCGGCCTGGTCGCGCGGCAGCGAGCTGATCAGAGCCAGGGCCTGCGCGGTGGAAAGGGACTCCAGCGCCTGGTCATGAGTGGTGTGCGGATCGGGCAGCTCGACGAGTACGTCCTGTTCGAGGATGACAGGCTGGGGGCGTACCCGCCGACGGCGCAGATGGTCGAGGGCCCGGTGCCGGGCGATGGTCGCCGTCCAGCCGCGGAAACCGGCCCCGTCCCCTTTGAACCGTCCCAAGTCACGGGCGATCTCCAGCCAGGCGTCCGAGGCCACGTCCTCGGCGTCGTCACCGACGAGCCCCCGCAGATAACCGAGCAGCCCGGGCTGTATGACCCGGTAGGCGGACGCGAACGCGGCTTCGTCGCCGTTCTGGGCCCGCGCCACTGCCGCGCCCAACTCCTCGTCGTACGCCCGTGTGTGCCGGGGCTCCCTTCCGTGGCCCAAAACTGTCCCCGTTCGCACCGAGTTCGTAGCACTTCGCGTCGTGCGACACGGTTCGGCCGTGTCCACGTCCCGTGATCATCAGGCCGCCGCCTGCCGGGCCCTTCCATGCAGCATCAGGTAGAAGATCTGGAGCGACTCCCCGGGACCACCCACCTCGAAGCGGTTGAGGACCTTGCCGAGGGGGTTCCAGACACGACCGTCGGGCATACGCACGCCGACGGGCTGGCCGAAGTAGGCGCGCTGGGTGGCGTCGAAGTCCACCCACACCGCTCCGGCACGCCGCACCAGCACCTCACCGACGTACGCCCCGAGGCTGAGAAGCGCGTCGCGTACTCGCTCCCGGTCGGCCCCGCCCTTGCGGAGCCCGTCGACCAGGAAGTCGACGATACGCAGACTGCGCACGGAGTAGTCGAGCGGGAGCCGGTGCTGGGCGATGACGCGGGCGACGAAGACCGTCGCGTACGGACGCATCTCGCCCGCGCGCGGCACCTGTCCGTCCACTGTGTCCATGAGTCCCACCCTTCGCTCGTTGCGGGGGAACTCCCAGCGCGGCTCCCCCAGTTGCTCAAGCGGATGCCGCACCGTGAACATCACGGGTCATGGGTGTGTCGATCGACACACGGCGAACTCAACGACCGCGTACAACCTTTGCGTCTTTTCCGCGGCGGCGAGGGCGAAGCCGGGGCTCGGGGCCGGTCACGGGTGGGTCGACCGGTGTCGCGGGCCCCGGGCCCTGATGCTGTGGCCGGCAGCCCTACTTACCCGCCGCCGATCCGCGCAGCTTCCCGAACGCGGCCCGGAGTTCCTTCGTGAAGATGTCCGGGACCTCCCAGGCGGCGAAGTGCCCGCCGTCGTCGACCTTGTGGTAGTAGAACAGGTCGTGGTACGCGCGCGACGCCCAGGTGTGCGGGGCCTGGTAGATCTCGCCCGGGAACACGGTGATGGCGGCCGGGACGGAGATCGACACCGCGTTGAAGTTGTTCGCGTTGTTCTCCCAGTACAGACGGGACGACGAGACCGCGGTGTTCGTCACCCAGTAGAGGGTGATGTCGTTGAGCATCTCGTCCTTGGTGAGGACGCGCTCGGGGTGGCCGCCGCTGTACGTCCACGCCGCGAACTTGTCGTACATCCAGGCGGCGAGGCCGGCGGGGCTGTCCGTGATGCCGTACCCCTCGGTCTGCGGTCGGGTGACCATCATGGCCGAGTAGCCGGATCCCCTCGCGTAGAAGGTGGCCAGCTTGTTGTAGGCCGCCTTCTCGTCGGGGGTCAGCCCCGTCGGGACAGGGTCACCGCAGGCAAGCTTCCTGGTGATGTCCGGCGGGACGGTGGCTGGGAAGTTGACGTGGATCCCGAGCAGTCCGGCGGGCCGCTGCGCGGCCATCTTGTCCGAGACGACCGCACCCCAGTCGCCGCCCTGGGAGACGAACCGCTTGTAGCCCAGACGCTCCATCAGCGTGACCCAGGCGCGCGCGATGCGGTCGGGGTTCCACCCGGTGGTCGTCGGCCGCTCCGAGAAGCCGTAGCCGGGCATCGACGGGATGACGAGGTGGAACGCGTCCTCGGGCCGGCCGCCGTGCGCCGTCGGGTCGCTGAGCGGTCCGATGACCTTCAGGAACTCCAGGATGGAGCCGGGCCAGCCGTGGGTCAGGATGAGTGGCAGGGCGTCGGTGTGGCGGGAGCGGACGTGGATGAACTGGATGTCCAGTCCGTCGATCTCCGTTATGTACATCGGCAGGGAGTTGAGCTGTTCCTCGACGTCGCGCCAGTTGTACTTCGTCGCCCAGTAGTGGGTGAGTTCCTTCATCGTGGCCAACCGCACGCCCTGGGAGCTGTCGTCGACGGTCTCCCGGTCGGGCCACCGCGTCGCGACGATGCGCTGCCGCAGGTCCGTCAGGACCTTCTCCGGGATGTTCACGCGGAACGGTCGGACGCTCTGCCTCTCGCTCAGCGTGATCGGCTTGCCCGCTTCTCCCCACGACCACAGCCCGAACCCTCCCGTTGTCGCCGCGGCGGTCACGGCCGCGCTCGACGTGTAGAGGAATTTGCGGCGCGAATACGACCGGAGAATCTCCGACATGATGGACCTCCCTCGGTGTGTTCCGGGGTCCGGACCGGTGGAATGCGCGGACAAGGGCGCTTTCCGGCGGGCCCTTCAGCCGGTGCGCGCAGCTGAACTCCGCGCACCGGGCATTCGCGTCGCGGGCCGGCCGAGTCGCTCTTCACGTGTGCGGAGCGACTGGCGTTGATCCGACATTCGCATTACCAGCCGTAACGATACTTATCTATACGTAAGCGCGCAAATTGGACTGTTGGGGCTCGGTGCTGCGCGAGGCGTTCCCGGAGCGTGGTCAACTCGCCCCGGTCGCACTGCCGGTGGTGGCCGAGGGGCGCGGTCGGATCCCCTGGGGCGTGTCTTCGAAGCAACGCGGTCCGCCCGCCGGGCGGGCGGGACTTCACGACGCGCCCCGGACAGGACCTAGCACTCGATGATGTTCACCGCGAGCCCGCCGCGCGCCGTCTCCTTGTACTTGACCGACATGTCCGCGCCCGTCTCCTTCATGGTCTTGATGACCTTGTCCAGGGAGACCTTGTGGCTGCCGTCGCCGCGCAGCGCCATCTTCGCCGCCGTGACCGCCTTCACCGCCGCCATGCCGTTCCGCTCGATGCACGGGATCTGGACCAGGCCGCCGACCGGGTCGCAGGTCAGGCCCAGGTTGTGTTCCATGCCGATCTCGGCCGCGTTCTCGACCTGTTCGGCGCTGCCGCCCAGGACCTCCGCGAGGGCGCCCGCGGCCATGGAGCAGGCCGAGCCGACCTCGCCCTGGCAGCCGACCTCGGCGCCGGAGATGGAGGCGTTCTCCTTGAAGAGCATGCCGATGGCGCCCGCGGCGAGCAGGAAGCGGACGACGTTCTCGTCCTTCTCCTGCTCCGTGGCGCCGCCGGCCGCGAAGTTCATGTAGTAGTGCAGTACGGCCGGGATGATGCCCGCGGCGCCGTTGGTGGGGGCGGTGACGACGCGGCCGCCCGCGGCGTTCTCCTCGTTCACGGCCATCGCGTAGAGCGTGACCCACTCCATGGCGTGCGCCTGCGGGTCGCCCTCGGCGCGCAGCTGACGTGCCGAATGGGCCGCGCGGCGGCGGACCTTGAGACCGCCGGGCAGGATGCCCTCGCGGGCCATCCCGCGCGAGACGCACGCCTGCATCACGCGCCAGATCTCCAGTAGCCCGGTGCGGATCTCGTCCTCCGTGCGCCAGGCCTTCTCGTTCTCCAGCATCAGCGCGGAGATCGACAGACCGGTGTCGGACGACAGTCGCAGCAACTCGTCGCCGGTGCGGAAGGGGTACTTCAGCACGGTGTCGTCGAGCTTGATCCGGTCCTCGCCGACGGCGTCCTCGTCCACGACGAAGCCGCCGCCCACCGAGTAGTACGTCTTCTCCAGAAGCACGGCGCCGGCCGCGTCGTACGCGAAGACCGTCATGCCGTTGGCGTGGTACGGCAGGGTCTTGCGGCGGTGCAGGACCAGGTCCTTGTCGGCGTCGAAGGCGATCTCGTGCATGCCGAGCACATTGAGCCGGCCGCTCTCGCGGATACGTTCCGCCTGGCCGTCCGCGCTCTCCACGTCGACGGTGCGCGGTGAGTTGCCCTCCAGGCCGAGGAGCACGGCCTTGGGGGTGCCGTGGCCATGGCCCGTCGCGCCGAGCGAGCCGTACAGCTCGGCCCGGATCGAGACGGTGTGGGCGATCAGGCCCTCGTTCTTGAGCCGGCGCGCGAACATCCGCGCCGCGCGCATCGGACCGACCGTATGGGAGCTGGACGGGCCGATTCCGATCGAGAACAGGTCGAAGACCGAGATGGCCACGGGGAACTCCTTGCTGGTTGGTAGACGCCGTTGTCTGCCGGGTGGTGCGGAGATGACGGTGACACGCGGGGGAACGTGGTGCGGGGATGACGGTGACACGCGGGGAACGTGGTGCGGGGCACCGCGCCGCACGGTCCAGTGTGCGCGGTGCCCCGTAACTCAGGCCGTACGGATGGCTACAGGCCCGGGTACAGCGGGTGCTTCTCGGCGAGCGCGGTGACCCGGCCGGCCAGCGCCTCGCGGTCGAAGGAGGGCTTCAGGGCCGCCGCGATGATCTCGGCGACCTCGGTGAAGTCCTCGTCGGTGAAGCCGCGGGTGGCCAGCGCGGGCGTGCCGATCCGCAGGCCCGAGGTGACCATCGGGGGGCGCGGGTCGTTCGGGACGGCGTTGCGGTTGACCGTGATACCGATCTCGTGGAGCCGGTCCTCGGCCTGCTGGCCGTCCAGCTCCGAGTCGCGCAGATCGACGAGCACGAGGTGCACGTCCGTACCGCCGGAGAGCACGGAGACGCCCACCTCGGTGACGTCCGGCTGTACCAGCCGCTCGGCGAGGATCCGGGCGCCGTCCAGGGTGCGCCGCTGGCGCTCCTTGAACTCGTCCGTGGCCGCCACCTTGAAGGAGACCGCCTTGCCCGCGATGACATGCTCCAGCGGGCCGCCCTGCTGGCCCGGGAAGACCGCGGAGTTGATCTTCTTCGCCAGCTCCTTGGTGGAGAGGATCACACCGCCGCGCGGACCGCCGAGGGTCTTGTGCGTGGTGGTCGTGACGACATGCGCGTGCGGCACCGGGTTGGGGTGCAGGCCCGCGGCGACCAGCCCGGCGAAGTGCGCCATGTCCACCATCAGATACGCGCCGACCTCGTCCGCGATCCGGCGGAAGGCGGCGAAGTCCAGCTGGCGGGGGTACGCCGACCAGCCGGCCACGATCAGCTTCGGACGGGACTCCTTGGCCAGCCGCTCGACCTCGGCCATGTCGACCTGGCCGGTCTTGTCGTCGACGTGGTACGCGACGACGTTGTAGAGCTTGCCGGAGAAGTTGATCTTCATGCCGTGGGTCAGGTGCCCGCCGTGCGCGAGGTTCAGACCCATGATCGTGTCGCCGGGGGAGAGCAGCGCGAACATCGCGGCCGCGTTCGCCTGGGCGCCGGAGTGCGGCTGTACGTTCGCGTGCTCGGCGCCGAAGAGCGCCTTCACCCGGTCGATGGCGATCTGCTCGATCACATCGACATGCTCACAGCCGCCGTAGTAGCGGCGGCCGGGGTAGCCCTCGGCGTACTTGTTCGTCAGCACGGAGCCCTGCGCCTCCATGACCGCGACCGGAGCGAAGTTCTCCGAGGCGATCATTTCGAGCGTGGACTGCTGGCGGTGGAGTTCGGCGTCGACAGCGGCGGCGACGTCGGGGTCGAGCTCATGGAGCGAGGCGTTCAGAATCGACTTCGAAGACATCACGGTCCCTGGGGTCTCAGTTGCCGGAAAACTCTGTGTACTCATCGGCGGTGAGCAGGTCGTCGGGCTCCTGCGTGACACGTACCTTGAACAGCCAGCCGCCCTCGAACGGGGCGGAGTTCACCAGTGAGGGATCGTCCACGACGTCCTGGTTCGTCTCGGTGACCTCGCCGGTCACCGGGGCGTACAGATCGCTGACGGACTTGGTGGACTCCAGCTCCCCGCAGGTCTCGCCCGCGGTCACCGTCTCACCGACCTCAGGAAGCTGGGCGTACACGACATCGCCGAGGGCGTTCGCCGCGTACTCCGTGATGCCGACCGTCGACACACCGTCCTCGGCGGCCGTCAGCCACTCGTGCTCCTTGCTGTAGCGCAGCTGCTGGGGGTTGCTCATGATCTGAATTCTCCTGTACGCGGGGGTGTGGTGCGGAACAGCTGTCTTACGGACCGAGACGGCGCCCGGGTCGCGGACACGACCGAGGGGTGTGCTGACGTCCGTATCACTTCTGGCGCTTGTAGAACGGCAGCGCCACGACCTCGTACGGCTCGTGGGAGCCGCGGATGTCGACGCCGACGCCCGCCGTGCCGGGCGCCGCGTGCGAGGCGTCCACGTACGCCATGGCGATCGGCCTGCCCAGGGTCGGCGAGGGGGCGCCCGAGGTGACCTCGCCCACGACGGCGCCGTCCGCGACCACCTGGTACCCGGCGCGCGGGACCCGGCGGCCCTCGGCGATCAGGCCGACGAGCTTGCGGGGCGGGGCGGACGCGGCGCGCTCGGCGGCGGCCTGAAGGGCCTCGCGGCCGACGAAGGCGCCGCCGTTCGAGGTCTTCTCGAACTTCACGACCCGGCCGAGGCCGGCGTCGAACGGGGTCAGCGCGGTGGACAGCTCGTTCCCGTACAGCGGCATTCCGGCCTCAAGACGGAGGGTGTCGCGGCAGGACAGCCCGCAGGGCACCAGACCGACGCTCTCGCCGGCCTCGGTCAGCGCCTGCCACAGGCCCTCGGCGTACCGGGGCTCGACGAACAGCTCGAAGCCGTCCTCGCCGGTGTAGCCGGTACGCGCGATCAGCGCGGGGACACCGGCGACGGTGCCGGGCAGGCCCGCGTAGTACTTGAGCCCGTCCAGATCGGCGTCGGTCAGCGACTTCAGGATGCCCGGGGACTCGGGGCCCTGGATCGCCAGCAGCGCGTACGCGTCCCGGTCGTCGCGTACGGCCGCGTCGAACCCCTCGGCGCGGGCGGTCAGCGCGTCCAGCACGGTCTGGGCGTTGGAGGCGTTGGCGACGACCATGAAGGTGTCGTCGCCGAGACGGTAGACGATCAGATCGTCCAGGATTCCGCCGTCCTCCTGGCAGATCATGGTGTAGCGGGCGCGGCCCACGGCGACGGCCCCGATATTGCCGACCAGCGCGTAGTCGAGGAGGTCACCGGCCGCCGGTCCCGAGACCGTGATCTCACCCATGTGGGAGAGATCGAACAAACCCGCGCGGGTGCGGACGGCCTGGTGCTCGTCCCGCTCGCTCGCGTACCGCAGCGGCATGTCCCAGCCCGCGAAGTCGGTCATGGTCGCGCCCAGCGCGCGGTGCGTGGCATCGAGGGCGGTGAGACGCGGGGCTCCAGGGGCGCCCGTGGTGGCGGGGGCGCCGGAGGTGCCGGGCGTGCTGGTGCCGCTCGGGGGGACATGGCTCATCGGTGTGACTCCCAGGGCATGACGGCGAGGACGATCCTCCCCATCTGTCATCGGAACCTGAGAGGTTCATCACGGCCACCCGTATCAAAGAGAGCGGTCGTGACTTGCACCTTGGGTGGAGCCGCAGAGCTGCGGCCCGCTTTTCAGATCTGCCTCATCCACGCGGTACGGGGCCTGAGAGATTCAAGGGAGGAACTTGCTCCTTCGGCGCCCGGCGCACACGGTGACCGGGACTCTCCCGCGCGGATTCAAACGGCCGGTATGCAGTTGGCGGGCACATCATCGCACGCATCGCCGCCGAGCGGGACGCCCGGTCCGCAACTCGCCGACCCCCGTAAAAAGCTTGTGGCGCATTACCATTTCTTTACACTTCTTGGGCAAGGGTCATGGGCCAGGCCGACTGAGCTGACAGGGGGACGGCGATGATGTCGCAGGGGTCCGACACGTACCCGACGACCGCGGGGGTGCCCACACAGACGGGCACGGCCGCGGGGCCCGGCGCACCGGCCCCGGACGGCACGGCCCGGGAGGGCACCCTCCGGGACGGCGCGGCCCGCCTCGCGCGGGTCGTCCGCGATCTACGGGGGCGGGGTCCCGCGGCGGCGGGCGGCGCGCGAGGACGCGGCACGAAGAGCCTGGTCTTCGCGGAAGGCGATCTGGTGGTCGTCTCCGGGCTGCCGGGCAGCGGCAAGTCGACCTTGATCCGGCGGGCCGCCGAGGCCACCGGTATCGACTCCCAGGACACCAGGGACCGCTGGGCGCGCCGGCTGCCGGGCGCCCTGCCCTACGCCGTCTACCGCCCGCTCGTCCGGATAGCGCACTACGCGGGCCTGTGGCACGCGCTCGGCTCCGGCGGGAGCGTCGTCGTCCATGACTGCGGTACGCAGACCTGGGTACGGCGCTGGCTGGCCCGTGAGGCACGCAGGCGTGGCCGCCGGCTCCATCTCGTCCTGCTGGACGTCTCGCCCGAGGTGGCGCGCGAGGGCCAGCGGGAGCGCGGCCGGGGCGTGTCCGGCTATGCCTTCGCCCGGCACCGCCGCGCGGTCCGCCGCCTGCTCGCCGACGCCGAGACAGGCCGCCTCCCCGGGGGCTGCGCCTCGGCGGTCCTCCTCGACCGGGACGCGGCGGCGGCACTGGAGCGGATCGCGTTCCCGGCCACCCGGGCGGACTGAGAGGCCGCCCCGCCCGTGCGCGCGAGCGCCGAGCCAGGGACGGGATCCGGCCAACCGGCCGGACGGACGGAGCCGTTCGGGGGCGGCGCGGGAACCGGCCCTCGGTTTAAGGTGCTGCCGCGGGGGCGAGGGTGGCGAAGGAGAGCACGGTGAACACAGCATGGCCGGGCAACGAGCTGGAAGAGGTGCTCATGGCCTCGCTCGGCGCCGACGCGGCGGGCGGACGGCTCGTCGAGGTCCTGGGACGCAGCGAGGTCTGGGTGCCGCTGCCCCAGGGCGGCGGTCCCGACAGCCCCAACCTCGATCTGCCGACGCTGGAGATCGACGGCATCCCCTATGTCCCGGTCTTCAGCTCCGAGCAGCAGTTCCTCCAGTGCGTCGGATCCCATATGGCCTTCACCGTCGCTCCCGCCCGTGACTTCGCCCGGGGGCTGCCTCCGCAACTCGGTATCGCGGTGAACCCGGGCGGTGTCGTCGGGATGCCGCTGCCGCCACCGGCCGTCGCCGCGCTGTGCCGGGTGGGGCGTACGCCGCTCGACGGCCCGGCGAGCGGGGGCCGGGTGCGGCTCTTCGAGCCGGACTGGCAGGAGGACCCGGTCGAGTTCCTCTCCGCCGCCGGAGCCGAGTTCGAGACCTCCGGCGTGGTGCTCTCGGCCCGCCGCGCGCTCGCCAGCGTCGAGGGCGAGCCCCCCGCGCTCTACATCGGTGTCCAGCTCTCCTCCTGGGAGGCCGCGGACCGTAACGCCCCCATGGACGCGCTCGGCCGGGCACTGGGCCGGGTCACGGTGGGCTGGCCCGTCAATCTCGTCCTGCTGGACGTGGCCCAGGACCCGGTCGGCGACTGGCTGCTGGAGAAGGTGCGGCCGTTCTATCAGCGCGCCCACGCATAGTCGCGGGCGGAACGGGCATTCGGTACGAGCCGGCGACCACGGGCGGACAGGGAAAGAGACCGGCCACGCCCGCGCCCCTCTGGCGGGCGCGCCGGTCGTCAAGTCTGTGTCAGGAAGCCCCCCTAAGCTGGTTTGATGGCTGGGCCGCCGCACCGTGTGCCCGGCGGGTCGCCCTTCCCGCGGCGGACCGCGCCGGGCGCCCGCGGACGCGCGGACTGTCGGGGGGCTGGACGAGTGGTGGATCGAAGAGGGGCGGGACCCAGAGTGAGCGCGTCAGGCACCGCGGCGGCCGGGCAGGTCGAGCACATGCTGCGCCAGGTGACGCCGGGACGTTACGACGCGTACGAGGCGCTGCTCCAGGCGCTCGCCGACGACAGTGTCTGGATGCTGCTCTGGCACGGCCGCGCCGGATCGCCCGAGGCCCAGTACGGCAACATGGAGGTCGACGGCCTGGGATACGCCCCGTGCGTCACCTCCGCCCAGGAGCTGGCGGTCAGCGGCTGGACACGGGCCCACGAAGTGGTCTCGGGGCGCGACATCGCCCGCGCCCTCTACCCCGACCGCTGGGGGATCTGGCTCAATCCGCACGCTCCCGGCGGCGGTGTCGGCATCCCCTGGCTCGATCTGCGCCGGATCGCCACCGGTCTCGACCGGATGCCCGCGGGACCGCTCAGGCTCTCCGAGCCCGCCATCGAACTTCCGCAGTTCTACGCCCAGCTGACCCAGAACGCGCACCGCACGCCCGCCGTGCGCTCCCTGCGCCGTGCCTGGGTGCAGCCGGCCCTCGGCGCCCCGTATCTCGCGATCGGCCTCGACCTGTACGACACGGGCCCGGCCTCCGTCGACTCCGTACGGACGATGATGGGGCAGTCCATCGCCGCGGTTCCGGACGGGCTGCCGGTCTCGACGGTCGCGATGTCCGACGAGTACGACCCGGTCACGATGTGGCTGCGCGCCAACACCAGGCCCTTCTACGACCGTGAGGCGCATGCCGCGCCCGCGCCGTCTCCGGGATACGGCTACCCGCCGCCGGCCACCCGCGCATACTGAGCGGCACCGCGCGGGGTACGGCATCGGGGTACGGCATCGGGGTACGGCGCCGTGCGGCGGCGCACGCACGCACCGGTTACCCGTCGTATGGGGGCAGTTGGGCGCCATGTCCGATCTGGGGGAATAGTGGCCGAGATGGTCCGCTGAGAAGATCACAACGTCCGGATAACGGTAACCCTCGGATCGCATCACGGTTGAGCAAACATTCCCTGTGAGGGCTGGCGGGTGATCGCGAAAGGACTGAAGACTCCCTGCAGCAGGTGGACTCGGCCTAGTGTGCGATGCGCTGACAGAAGCGGTTCCCCCCACATTTTCCGGGGGACCACCATGCGACATGTGAAGTGAAAGCGCCGCTACAGCGGCGGTCATGGGCCGGCCACCGTCGGCCGAGAGGGGTCTCCAGCGCAATGACGGCACCTATCGAGACCACCGGGTCGGCGGCGCAGGCGCAGCCGGAAGCGGTGCTGGAAGGCGCCGGGGGCAAGCAGATCGAGGGCCGTTCGCTCGGCCGGATCGCGTGGACGCGTTTCAAGCGGGACAAGGTCGCCATGGCAGGCGGCGTCGTCGTGATCCTGCTCGTCCTTGTCGCCGTACTCTCCAAACCGCTCCAGTCGGTCTTCGGTCTTGACCCCAACGCCTTCAACCAGGACCTCGTCGATCCCGTGCTGCTCGCGCCCAAGGGCAGCTTCGGCGGCATCAGCTGGGATCACCCCCTGGGTGTCGAACCACAGACGGGCCGGGACATCCTGGCCCGCATCATCGAGGGCTCCTGGGTCTCCCTGGTCGTCGCGGCCGGGTCCACGCTGCTCTCCGTCGTCATCGGTGTCGTGATGGGCGTCGTGGCGGGCTTCTACGGCGGCTGGGTCGACAGCGCGATCAGCCGCATGATGGACACCTTCCTCGCCTTCCCGCTGCTCCTCTTCGCGATCTCCATCTCCGCGTCGCTCCAGGGCAGCGTGTTCGGGCTCGAAGGGCTCTCGCTGCGCATCGCCGTACTGATCTTCGTCATCGGCTTCTTCAGCTGGCCGTACATCGGCCGTATCGTGCGCGCGCAGACACTCAGCCTGCGGGAGCGGGAGTTCGTGGAGGCGGCCAGGTCGCTCGGCGCGCGCGGCCCGTTCATCCTCTTCCGGGAGCTGCTGCCCAACCTGATCGCGCCGATCCTGGTCTACTCGACGCTGCTGATCCCCACCAACATCCTCTTCGAGGCTTCCCTGAGCTTCCTCGGCGTCGGTATCGCCCCGCCGCAGTCCTCATGGGGCGGCATGCTGTCCACCGCGGTCGATCTGTACCAGGTCGACCCGATGTTCATGATCATTCCCGGCATGGCGATCTTCGTCACCGTGCTGGCCTTCAATCTGCTGGGGGACGGGCTGCGTGACGCACTCGACCCCCGTGGCAAATAATCGCGGCCTCGCCGCACCATCGATCGAGGGGGCTTTCCTCAGGTGAACAGCAGAAAGACAGCATCGGCCATAGCCGTCACGCTGGCGTTGGCGCTCGGTGCGACCGCCTGCGGCAGCGGTGACAGCAAGGACAAGGACGGCAATGGGGGCGGCAGCGCGAAGGCCGATGCCGGACTGAGCAGCATCGTCAACGCCAGCACCAAGAAGGGGGGGACGGTCACGTACGAGCACTCCAGTGGCCCGGACTCCCTGGACCCGGGCAACACGTACTACGGCTGGGTGCAGAACTTCTCCCGCCTGTACGGCCGTTCCCTGGTGACGTTCAAGCCGGCCGCCGGCAAGGAGGGCCTCCAGGTCGTTCCCGACCTGGCGACCTCGCTCGGCAAGGGCAGCCCCGACGCCAAGACCTGGACGTACACGCTCCGCAAGGGCGTCAAGTTCCAGGACGGCACCGAGATCACCTCCGCGGACGTCAAGTACGCCATCGAGCGCTCCAACTTCGCGCCCGAGGCCCTCTCCAACGGCCCGACGTACTTCAAGTCGTACCTGGAGGGTGGCGAGAAGTACCAGGGACCGTACAAGGACAAGTCCCCCGAGGGTCTCAAGTCCATCGAGACGCCGGACAAGTACACGATCACCTTCAAGCTGAACAAGCCGTTCGCGGACATGGACTACCTGGCCGCGTTCTCGCAGACGGCCCCGGTCCCGCAGAAGGCCGACAAGGGTGCCGAGTACGTCCAGAACATCGTGTCCTCGGGCCCGTACAAGTTCGACTCGTACAGCGAGAGCCGCGGCGCGACGCTCTCCCGCAACCCCGAGTGGGACCCGGCGTCGGACCCGATCCGCAAGGCGCTGCCGGACAAGATCGAGCTGAAGTTCAACGTCAACGCCTCGACGATCGACGAGCACCTGCTCAGCGACTCGATCACCGCGGACATCGGCGGCACCGGGCTCCAGTCCAAGACGCAGCCGAAGGTGCTCGTCAAGGCCGACGAGAAGGCCAAGACGGACAACCCCTACGCGGGCGCGCTCCAGTACCTGGCGATGAACGTCAAGGTGAAGCCGTTCGACAACATCGACTGCCGTAAGGCCGTGCAGTACGCCGTGAACAAGGCCGGTGTGGTCGACGCCATCGGCGGTGCGGTCAAGGGCGAGCCCGCCTCCACGATGATCCCGCCGTCGGTCGCCGGGTACAAGAAGTTCGACCTGTACCCGACCCCGGGCAACAAGGGCGACGCCGCCAAGGCCAAGGACGCGCTCACCAAGTGCGGTCAGCCGAACGGCTTCAAGACCTCGCTGACGGCGCGTTCCGACCGTCCCGACGAGGTCCTGGCCGCGACGCAGATCCAGCAGAGCCTGAAGGCGATCGGCATCACCGCCGACATCAAGCAGTTCCCGGCCGACAAGTACTTCACGGACTTCGCGGGCTCCCCGAAGTGGGTCCACGACAACAACGCCGGTCTGATGATGATGGCCTGGGGCGCCGACTGGCCGACCGGGTACGGCTTCCTCGACCAGATCGTGAACGGCGCGGCCATCAAGCCGTCCGGTGGCACGAACCTGATGGAGCTGAACGACCCGACGATCAACAAGGCGCTGACCGACGGTATCGGCACCCTCGACGCCACCGCCCGCGGTGACAAGTGGGGCGAGGTCGACAAGCTGGTCATGGAGAACGCCTCGGCGGTTCCGCTCTTCTACCGCAAGAACCTGCTCTACCGCCCGGAGTCGGCGACCAACGTCACCGTCGCCGAGTCGTACCTCGGTATGTACGACTACGTGCTGATGAGCTCGTCCAAGTAAGTCCGCGGGACCCTCACAGCACATTCGGTAACACACTCAGTAACACCTGTTACATCAAACAGCACCCCCCGAAAGGCAGGTGAAGGTGTCGGGTCGTACGGGCGCACCCCGCCCCCACGACCCGACACCGCACGGCTGTGGCTGCGTACATCATCCGACGCGTATTCGCCGCGGTGTTGCTGCTGCTGGTGGTCAGCGCAGTCACGTTCGCGATCTTCTTCCTGGTGCCCCGGCTGGGCGGCCAGACGACCGATTCACTGGCCGCCCAGTACGTCGGTAAGGGCGCCGATCCCGCCGCCATCGCCGCCATCAAGGCGAACCTGGGACTGGACGATCCGCTCTACCTTCAGTACTGGCACTTCATCAAGGCCATCGTGGTCGGCGCCGAGTACAACCTCGGCCCCAACCCCTCGGTGTGCCATGCACCGTGCTTCGGCTACTCCTTCAAGACACATGTCGAGGTCTGGCCCGAGATCGTCCAGCGCATCCCGGTCACCTTCTCGCTGGCCATCGGCGCGGCGGTCATCTGGGTCGTCTCCGGTGTCGCGATCGGTGTCCTCTCCGCGCTCAAGCGGGGCTCGATCTTCGACCGGCTGACCATGGGCATCGCCCTGGCCGGCGTCTCGCTGCCGATGTTCTTCACCGGCCTGGTCTCCCTCGCCCTGTTCAGCTTCCACTGGACGATCTGGGAGAACCTCGAATTCGTGCCCTTCTCCGAGAACCCCGGCGAATGGGCGTGGAACCTCATCCTTCCCTGGTGCACCCTCGCCTTCCTGTACTCCGCCCTCTACGCGCGGCTCACCCGCGCCGGGATGCTGGAGACCATGGGCGAGGACTACATCAGAACCGCGCGGGCGAAGGGTCTGCGAGAGCGTCAGGTGGTCGTCAAGCACGGCCTGCGCGCCGCACTGACCCCGCTCGTCACCATCTTCGGCATGGACTTCGCGCTGCTCCTGGGCGGCGCGGTCATCACCGAGCGCGTCTTCTCCTTCCAGGGGATGGGCGCGTACGCCATCCAGGGCGTGACCAAGAGCGATCTGCCCATCGTGATGGGTGTGACGCTGGTCGCCGCCTTCTTCATCGTCTTCTGCAATCTGCTGGTGGACCTCGTGTACGCCGCGATCGACCCCCGGGTGAGGCTCTCATGAGCGACGTGCGCACGACGAAGGACGCGGGCGGCTCGTTCCTCTCCGTACGGGACCTCCGTATCCACTTCAACACCGACGACGGTCTCGTGAAGTCCGTCGACGGCGTCAGCTTCGACCTCCAGGCGGGCAAGACCCTCGGCATCGTCGGTGAGTCCGGCTCCGGGAAGTCCGTGACCTCACTGGGCATCATGGGGCTGCACAACTCCGAGCGTGCCCGGATCTCCGGTGAGATCTGGCTGGACGGCGAGGAGTTGATCGGCGCGGGCCCCGAGCGCGTGCGCGAGCTGCGCGGCCACAAGATGTCGATGATCTTCCAGGACCCGCTGTCCGCGCTGCACCCGTACTACAGCATCGGCGCGCAGATCGTGGAGGCGCACCGCGTCCACAACAAGGTCGACAAGAAGACCGCCAAGAAGCGGGCCATCGAGATGCTCGACCGGGTCGGGATCCCCGAGCCGGCCCGCCGCTTCAACGACTATCCGCACCAGTTCTCCGGCGGTATGCGCCAGCGCGCGATGATCGCCATGTCGCTGGTGAACAACCCCGAGCTGCTGATCGCCGACGAGCCGACGACCGCCCTGGACGTGACGGTCCAGGCGCAGATCCTCGACCTCATCCGGGACCTCCAGAAGGAGTTTCGCTCGGCGGTCGTCATCATCACCCACGACCTCGGTGTCGTCGCCGAGATCGCGGACGACCTGCTGGTGATGTACGCGGGGCGCTGTATCGAGCGCGGCTCCGCCGAGAAGGTCTTCTACCAGCCGCAGCACCCCTACACCTGGGGCCTGCTCGGTTCGATGCCCCGCATCGACCGGGAGCAGACCGACCGGCTGGTGCCGGTCAAGGGAACCCCGCCCAGTCTGATCAACGTCCCGTCCGGCTGTGCTTTCCACCCGCGCTGCCCGTACGCCGACGTCCCCAAGGACAACCTCACCCGCACCGAGCGTCCGGACCTGAGGGAGATCACCGACGGGCACTTCTCCGCCTGCCACATGTCGGCGGCGGAGCGGGAACAGATCTGGACCGAAGAGATTGCGCCGAAGCTGTGACTGAGCTGAAGAAGAAGATTCCGGAGCAGGAGTCGGGGGCCGGATCCGCGTCCGGGTCCGACAGTTCAGGGCCCGAGCCGATCCTCAAGGTCAGCGGCCTGGTCAAGCACTTCCCGATCACCAAGGGCCTGCTGAAGCGCAAGGTCGGAGCGGTCCAGGCGGTCGACGGACTCACCTTCGACGTGCGCCCCGGCGAGACCCTGGGCGTCGTCGGCGAATCGGGCTGCGGCAAGTCGACCATGGGCCGGCTGATCACGCGGCTGCTCGAACCGACCGGCGGAAAGGTCGAGTTCGAGGGCCGGGACATCACGCATCTGTCCGCCGGAGCGCTGCGGCCGATGCGCCGCGACGTACAGATGATCTTCCAGGACCCGTACGGCTCGCTGAACCCGCGCCACACCATCGGCGGGATCGTCAGCACCCCCTTCAAGCTCCAGGGCATCGAGCCCGAGGGCGGTGTGAAGAAGGAGGTGCAGCGGCTGCTGGAGCTGGTCGGCCTCAGCCCCGAGCACTACAACCGCTACCCGCACGAGTTCTCCGGCGGCCAGCGCCAGCGCATCGGTATCGCCCGCGCCCTGGCGCTCAACCCGAAGCTGGTCGTCGCGGACGAGCCGGTCTCGGCGCTGGACGTGTCGATCCAGGCGCAGGTGGTGAACCTGCTGGACGACCTCCAGGACGAGCTGGGTCTGACGTACGTGATCATCGCGCATGACCTCTCGGTCATCCGCCATGTCTCGGACCGGATCGCGGTGATGTACCTCGGCAAGATCGTCGAGCTGGCCGACCGTACGTCGCTGTACGAGTCGCCGAAGCATCCGTACACGAAGGCGCTGCTCTCGGCGGTACCGGTGCCCGACCCGAGCAGGCGCGGCGGGAAGAGCGACCGGATCCTGCTCAAGGGCGATGTGCCGTCGCCGATCTCGCCGCCGAGCGGCTGCCGGTTCCACACCCGGTGCTGGAAGGCGACGGAGGTCTGCAAGACGACCGAGCCGCCGCTGATCCAGCTGGCGCCGGGCCACCAGGCGGCCTGCCACCACCCGGAGAACGCCCCCGACCAGCGTCCGAAGGACACGGTGTCGGTGGCGGCGCGGGAGACGGTGGAGCTGGCGGGGCAGGCGCCGGACGCGACCCCGGACGACGCCCCGGCCACCGGCGAGGCCGCCGCCGAGGCGCCCGCCGAGGACGCGAAGAGCCCGGGCAAGGAGTAGTGGCTCCCCGGTCCCGAGCCTGAGCGCTCGGGACCGGGACGCCTGTGCCGGGACGCCTGTGCCGGGACGCCTGTGCCGGGACGCCTATGCCGGGACGCCTATGCCGGGACCGTCCTTCGGGGCGTGTCCCGGCGATCCCGCACAATGTCCGAGTGCTCCACGACCTCTTCACACCTTCTGTCCAGCATGCGCTCGACCTCGCCGGGATCTTCGTCTTCGCGATATCCGGCGCCCTCCTCGCCGTACGCAAGAACTTCGATGTCTTCGGTATGGCGGTACTCGCCGAGATCACCGCGCTGGGCGGGGGCCTGCTCCGTGATCTGATCATCGGGGCCGTCCCGCCCGCGGCCTTCACGGATCTCGGCTATTTCTCCATGCCCCTGGTGGCCACCGCGCTGGTGTTCTTCCTCCATCCCCAGGTGGAACGCATCCAAGGGGCGGTCAATGTCTTCGACGCGGCGGGCCTCGGCCTCTTCTGCGTG
This sequence comes from Streptomyces sp. NPDC094034, assembly GCF_040303865.1. Taxonomy (NCBI): domain Bacteria; kingdom Bacillati; phylum Actinomycetota; class Actinomycetes; order Kitasatosporales; family Streptomycetaceae; genus Streptomyces; species Streptomyces sp. NPDC094034. The sequence continues at coordinate 42,610 of NZ_JBEOUD010000032.1, forward strand.
ACCGGCACCACCAAGGCGTACGAGTACGGTCTCGGCCTCACCGCATCGGCGGCGCTCGGGCTGGCCACGGCGGTCGGCGGCGGTGTGCTGCGTGACGTTCTCGCCAATGAGGTGCCCTCGCTGCTGCGCTGGGACCGCGATCTGTACGCCGTCCCGGCCATCGTCGGTGCCGCGATGGTGGCGCTCTGCATACGCTTCGACGCGCTCAACGGGCTGACCAGCGCCTTCGCCGTACTGACCGCCTTCGTCCTGCGGCTGCTCGCGATGCGGTTCCACTGGCGGGCGCCGCGTGCCTGGAACCGGCGCTCGGCCGCGGCCGAGGAGCCCTCGGCTCTGTGAGCTACGTAAGCTACCGCTTAGTACAATCCTGTTGTACGGTTACCTGTCATGGCACAGGCAACCATCGGTGACAGCGAGTTCGACCGCGGTACCGCCCTCACCCTCCGTGAACCGGGCGTCTACGACGCACAGCTCTCCCCGGGCTGGACGATCATGAACGCGGCCAACGGCGGCTATCTGCTGGCGCTGATGGGCCGCGCCCTCGGCGACGCGCTGCCGCACGCCGACCCCTTCGCCGTCTCGGCCCACTACCTCACACCGTCGACGCCCGGCCCCGCCGTGGTGCGCACCGTCACCGTACGGACCGGACGTACCCTCTCCACCGGACAGGCCTCCCTCTTCCAGATCGCCGAGGACGGCCGCGAGGTCGAACGGATCCGGGTCATCGGCTCCTACGGGGATCTGGACGCGCTGCCCGACGACGTACGCACGGCCGCCAAGCCGCCCCTCATCCCGCCGCTTGAGCGGTGCGTCGGCACGGACGTCGGCCCGCCGCCGCCCGGCGACTTCTCGATGCTCGACCGCCTCGCCATGCGCATCGATCCGGCCACGATCGGCTGGGCGGTGGGCGCGCCCTCCGGGCAGGGCGAGATGCGCGCGTGGTTCGAGTTCGCGGACGGCCGCGACCCCGATCCCTACTCACTGCTCCTCACCGTCGACGCGCTGCCGCCCACTTCCTTCGACCTGGGGCTGACGGGCTGGACCCCGACCGTCGAACTGACCACGCACATCCGCTGCCGTCCGGCACCTGGCCCCCTCCGGGTGGCGATCACCACCCGCAATCTGGCCGGTGGCTTCCTGGAGGAGGACGCGGAGGTCTGGGACAGCGCCGACCGGCTGGTGGCGCAGTCACGCCAACTGGCCCGCGCGCCACGGGAGTGAGCCGTCCGGCGCGGCCCGCGCGCAGAGAGGCCGGAACGCGGCTGTACACCGGACGTTCCGGCGGACCGGCTGCGTGCCCGACGGGTCCCGGCTCGTAGAATCGGGACCACCATGGCTTACCTCGACCACGCCGCGACCACTCCGATGCTGCCGGAGGCGATCGAGGCGATGACCGCCCAGTTCGGCCTCGCCGGCAACGCCTCCTCGCTCCACGCCGCCGGGCGCCGGGCCCGCCGTACCGTCGAGGAGGCCCGCGAAACGCTCGCCGAGGCCCTTGGCGCACGGCCCAGCGAGGTGGTGTTCACCTCGGGCGGTACGGAGGCCGACAACCTCGCCGTCAAGGGCCTGTACTGGTCCCGGCGCGCCGCCGACCCCGCCAGGACCAGGGTGCTCGCCAGCCCCGTGGAGCACCACGCCGTCCTCGACGCGGTCCAGTGGCTGGGGGAGCACGAGGGCGCGACCGTCGAGTATCTGCCGGTCGACCCCTACGGCCGGGTGCGTCCCGAGGCGCTGCGCGAGGCCATCGAGCGCGACCCGCTGGATGTCGCGCTCGTCACCGTCATGTGGGCCAACAACGAGATCGGCACCATCCTGCCGGTCCGTGAACTGGCCGAGGTGGCGGCCGAGTTCGACATCCCGCTGCACTCCGACGCCGTCCAGGCCCTCGGCCAGACGGAGCTGGACTTCGGTGCCTCCGGCCTCGCCGCGATGACCGTCTCCGGCCACAAGGTCGGCGGCCCGTACGGGATCGGCGCGCTGCTCCTCGGCCGGCAGTACACCCCCGTACCCGTGCTGCACGGCGGCGGCCAGGAGCGGCATGTGCGCTCCGGCACCCTCGATGTCCCGGCGATCGCGTCCTTCGCCGTCGCGGGACGGCTCGCCGCCGAACGGCGCGAGGACTTCGCCCGCGACATCGGCGCCCTGCGGGACGAACTGATCGAGGCGGTACGTACGGCCGTCCCCGACGCGGTGCTCGGCGGCGACCCGGACCACCGCCTGCCCGCCAACGCCCACTTCAGCTTCCCGGGGTGTGAGGGCGATTCGCTGCTCCTGCTGCTGGACGCCCAGGGCATCGAGTGCTCAACGGGCTCCGCCTGTACGGCCGGTGTGGCCCAGCCCAGCCACGTCCTGCTGGCCACCGGCAGCGACCCGGATCTGGCCAGGGGCACCCTGCGCTTCTCCCTCGGCCACACCTCCACGGCGGCGGACGTGGAGGCGGTGGCGAAGGCCATCGGCCCGGCCGTGGACCGCGCCAGGAGCGCGGGCCTCAGCTGAGGACGGGGCGGTGTCGGCTCAGGCCGGCGCCGCCACCGCGGCCACCGCCGGGCCACGCAGTGTCCGGTGCGCCGTACCGACACTCGTGACCAGTGTCGCCGCGGCGGCGACCGCCGTGACACCGAGCCAGATCCACGGCTCCTGCCCCGGCAGGACCTCGTCGGTGCGTACCAGACTGAACGGGACGCTCCCCGCGAGCCCCGCGACCGTGCCGAAGAACACCCCCGTCACCGTCAGCGCCAGCCCCTCGACGCCGACCGTCCCCAGCACCTGGCCCGGGGTGGCCCCCGCGAGCCGCTGCTGACCGAACTCGCGGCGGCGGTACGAGGTCGCCGCGTACAGGCTGTTGATCAGCGTGATACAGGAGAAGACCACGATGATGCCGACGACCACCAGGTTCACCGTCTCCAGGTTCTTGTCCTCGACCGATCTGGTGAGACCGGACGCCGCGATCGCGTCGTTCTCCAGCGACTGCATGGTGAGCGTCGCCGTCGCGATACCGGTGAAGAGGATCAGCGGCATCAGCACGCCGGACAGCGGCGTGGCACGGTGGCGCATGGTGTGGACGGTCAGATAGCCGCTCGCCCCGGTGAGCGCGGTGAGGGGCCGCTCCAGCGCGCCCAGCAGGGCCCGCAGCAGCGCCGGCGCGAAGTGCGCGAGGCCGACGGCGAGCAGGATGGCGCCGCAGGCCGGTGCCGCCATGAGCGCGGGCGACGTCGGATCGATCGTGAACGTGACGCACACCCCCGCCGCCCCGGCGACGAGCGCGGCGGCGCCGGCGGCGTTCCGGCCCCGGCCGCGGGGCTCGGCTGCGCCCGCCATGGCCCTCGTCGCGCGGCGCACCGCGAGGAACGCGGCGCCCGTCGCGGCCAGCAGCGTGATGCCGAGACCGGAACCGAGCGCGATGGGCCCGAACGCGTGGGCGACATCGTCGGCGACCTGGCCGGTGTCCTGGAACACCGCGAGCAGTGCCCGTCCGCCGAGCATCGCGGGTCCGATCGCCAGCACCGCCCCGGCCAGGGCGACCGCGGCCGATTCACCCACGATCATCCGGGTGATCTGCGCCGGGGTGGCGCCGGTGCTGCGGAGCAGGGCGATCTCCGTACCGCGCTGCCGTACGTTCACGGTCAGCGTGGACGCGACGGCGAAGAAGACCAGCAGCGCGCCATAACCCCCGACGACGTTCGCGACCAGCTCAAGAGTCCGCGCGCTGGTGGAGTCGACGCCCGGGGCGCCGGCGGTGTCGTGCATCGAGTGGAACGCCATGATGATCCCCGCGCCGAGGAAGGCGGACAGCAGGGTGGCGAGAAAACGCCCGGGACGTGCCGCGATGGACCGCAAGGCCAGCGAGAACATGGCTCACACCCCGGCCGTCAGGTCGTACTGCGCCGGGTTCACGCCACCGTGATGCGCCGGGTTCGCGCCGTGGTTCACCGCGTCGCCCAGATGTGCGAGCCGCTCGGCGACCGCTTCCACGGTGGGCGCGGTCAGCCGCCCGGCCAGCCGGCCGTCCGCCAGGAACAGCACGGAGTCCGCGTACGAGGCGGCGACCGGGTCGTGCGTCACCATCACGACCGTCCCGCCGTGGACCCGTACGGTCCGCTGGAGCAGCCCCAGGACGTCCCGCGCGCTGCGCGTGTCCAGCGCGCCGGTCGGCTCGTCCGCGAAGATCACGGCGGGCTCGGTGACCAGCGCGCGGGCGATGGCGACGCGCTGGCGCTGACCGCCGGAGAGCTGGTCGGGCCGGTGGCCCAGCCGGTCGCCGAGACCGACCTGGGCCAGGATCTCCCCGGCCCGTGCCCGGTCGACATGGCGCCCGGCCAACTTCAGCGGCAGGGTGGTGTTCTGCGCCACGGTGAGCGTGGGCAGCAGGTTGTACTGCTGGAAGACGAAACCGATCCGGCGGCGGCGGAACTTCGTCAACGCCGCCTCGCTGCCGCCGGTCATCTCCGCTCCGTCCACCATGACCAGCCCGCTGTCCGGCCGGTCGAGCCCGGCGGCGCACTGCAACAGGGTCGACTTGCCGGAGCCGGAGGGCCCCATGACCGCGGTGAAGCTCCTGGCGGGCAGGCTCAGCGACACATCGTCCAGCGCGGTCACCGCGTTCCCGGCGGACCCGTGGACCTTGCGGACCTTCACCAGGCGCAGCGCCTCGGCGCTCCTGGCGGGCTCGGTCGTGTTCGTACGGCGAAACATGGTGTTCCCTCCCCGTCCGGGCGCTCCTCGCGCCCGTGCGTGACGCCCGTGCGCCACGCTCGTCCATGACGCTACGGACGGGGGAGTGCCGTCACATGGGGCATAGGGCCCGGATACGGGGGTGGTGCTGGGTGCACCACATCTCCGCGCGCCGCGCGGCGGCTCAGGCGTCCGCCACGAACTTCATGTAGCGGTCCCAGTCCCACTTGGTCCCCGGGTCCGTGTGGTCCGTGCCGGGGACCTCCACATGCCCGATGATGTGCTCGCGGTCGACGGGTATCGCGTACCGCCTGCATATGTCGGCGGTCAGCCGCGCCGAGGAGCGGTACATCGCGTCCGTGAAGGACGAGGCCTCGTCCACCCAGCCCTCGTGCTCGATGCCGATGGAGCGTTCGTTGTACTCGCGGTTGCCCGCGTGGTACGCCACGTCCAGCTCGCGGATCATCTGTGCCACATGGCCGTCCTTGCGGACCACATAGTGCGAGGCGGCGCCATGGCCGGGGTCGCGGAAGACCTTCAGCGCGACCTGATAGCTGCCCTGGACGACATGGATCACCACCCGGTCGATCGTGTAGTCGTCGGGACGGTCCGCCCGGCGCCAGTTCGCGGAGGAGGCCGCCACCCACTCGGAGCCCGCGTAGTCGAGCTCACCCTCCTTGCGCGGCTTGGCGACGCCGGGAACGCGGTACCACAGGTGCCCCAGCTCCTCCCGCGCGAGCAGGCCCCCGCCGAGCACGGCCGCCGCGCCGCCGATCAGCACCGCCCGGCGGCGGACCTTCGTACCGTCCGACGGCGCCCGACGGCTCCCGCCCGCGCGATGGCTCCCGCCCGCGCCGCCGCCCGTCGTGCTCTGTGTGTTCTCGCCCATGTGATCGTCAACGCATACTCGCGCGACTGTGGTTCCCCCGGGCCGTACCCTGGTTGGGCTATGACTCAGAATTCCCAGCGCACTCGCCCTCTTCGCGTACTCGCCGCCATGTCGGGCGGCGTGGACTCCGCCGTGGCCGCCGCCCGTGCCGCCGAGGCGGGCCACGATGTGACCGGAGTGCATCTCGCGCTCTCCGCGAATCCACAGTCCTTCCGTACCGGCGCGCGCGGCTGCTGCACCATCGAGGACTCCCGCGACGCGCGCCGGGCCGCCGATGTCATCGGCATCCCGTTCTATGTGTGGGATCTCGCCGAGCGCTTCCGCGAGGACGTCGTCGAGGACTTCGTCGCGGAGTACGAGGCGGGCCGCACCCCGAATCCGTGTCTGCGCTGCAACGAGAAGATCAAGTTCGCGGCGCTGCTCGACAAGGCGCTCGCCCTCGGCTTCGACGCCGTGTGCACCGGCCACTACGCGACGGTCGTCATGGGCCCCGACGGCGCGCGTGAGCTGCACCGCGCGAGCGACATGGCCAAGGACCAGTCATACGTACTGGGTGTTCTCGACGAGCGTCAGCTCGCCCACGCGATGTTCCCGCTCGGCGACACGCTCACCACCAAGGACGAGATCCGCGCGGAGGCCGAGCGCCGGGGCCTGGCGGTGGCGAAGAAGCCCGACAGCCATGACATCTGCTTCATCGCGGACGGCGACACCCAGGGCTTCCTGGCGGACCGGCTCGGCCGGGCGGAGGGCGACATCGTCGACGAGTCCGGCACGAAGGTGGGCAGCCACGACGGCGCGTACGGCTTCACGATCGGCCAGCGCAAGGGCCTGCGCATCGGCCACCCGGCCCCCGACGGCAAGCCGCGCTATGTGCTGGACATCTCACCGGTCGACAACACCGTGACGGTCGGCCCGGCCGCCGCGCTGGACGTCACGGCGCTGACCGCCCGCAAGCCGCGCTGGTGCGGCACGGCCCCCACCGGCCCCGGCGACTACACCGCGCAGCTGCGCGCCCACGGCGGTGAGACGGCGGTGACGGCGGAGCTGGCCGACGGCACGCTCCACGTCCGCTTCGAGGAGCCCGTACGCGGCGTGGCGCCCGGCCAGGCGATCGTGCTGTACGACGGCACGCGTGTGGTCGGCTCGGCGACGATCGCGACGACGGAGCGGCGTACGGGAGCCCTGGCGGGCTGATCAGCCGCCGGGCCTACGGGGTGTGAGGTCGAACACGCCGTACGCGAAGCCCTGGGCCGTGATCGCCGGGCCGTCGAGCGTCACACCGGAGGCTTCGAGCGCGCGGGCGTGCGCGGTGTCGAGAGTGGCCGCCGTGCAGGCCGCCGGGGTCGCGCGCGGGTTGACGACGACGAGATGGCGCCCGCCCCTGACGTAGACGAACGGGTAGCCGGAGTGCAGCACCTCGACACCGCCCGCCGCGCCCAGCTCCGGCGTCGCCCGGCGCAGGGCGATCAGACGGCGTACGAGATGGAGCAGCGAGCCCTCGTCGGCCCGCTGGGCGGCGACGGTGGGGCGGTCGGGGCTGGGGTCGAGCGGGAGGTACAGGCCCTCCGCGGCGGGGACGGTCGAGAAGCCCGCGTTCGGGCCCTCGTCCCACTGCATGGGCGTGCGGGAGCCCGCCCGGTTGTAGCGCGGGCCCAGGACACTGCCCTCGGTGTCGGGCAGACCGGGGATGAAGCGCATGCCGATCTCGTCGCCGTAGTAGATCGCGGGCAGCGTCGGCCAGGTGAGCTGGAAGACGAAGGCGGCCGGGAGCTGTTCGGCGGTGCGCGGGCCGCAGTTGAGGCGCGCGAAGTCGTGGTTCGCGGTGGGCAGGGCGACGTGCCCGCCGTCACCGATGACGGAGACGGCGTCCCGCCAGGCGTCCACGAAGGTGCTCGGTGAGCCCTCACCCATGGGATCGAAGAAGCACTCGACCGGATCCCAGCCGTCATTGTCGGTGCCGTGCCGGTTGTTCCACAGGGAGCGCAGCGGACGTCCCTCGGTCGGGCCGCCGAACTGGAGGAAGAAGTCGGTGTGGAACCCGGCGGGGACCGATACGGCCGGGTCGCCCCACTCGGCGAGCAGGACCGCCTCGGGATGGGCGGTGTCGAGCCAGTGGCGCAGCTCCGTCCAGAGCTTGCGGGTCTCGCTCTGGCCGGGGTCGTCCTTGACGAGCGAGGCGGCCATGTCGACGCGGAAGCCGGCCAGTCCGAGACCGAGCCAGTGGTCCATGATCTCCCGCAGGGCGGCGCGGTTGGCCAGCGGGCCCGGTGCGTCGGGGGCCTGCCGCCAGGGTTCGGCCGGATCCGTGCGCGCGTAGCCGAAGTTGAGCGCGGGCTGCGAGTCGAAGAAGTTCGGCAGATAGGCGCCGGGGCGGGTGCCGGGTGAGGCCACGAACCCGGCGGGCGGTGGGGTGTCGGCGTCGGAACCGGCGCGCGGTGGGGTGTCGGCGTCGGAACCGGCGCGCGGTGGGGTGTCGGTGTCGGCGTGCCTGTCCGTCCCGGGTCCCGGCCGCGCGTCGGTCCAGATGTAGCGGTGGTCCTCGGGGTCGTCGGCGGATGCCGTGAACCAGTGGTGCTGGTCGGACGTGTGTCCGGCGACGAGGTCGAGCAGGACCCGGATGCCGCGCCGACGGGCCTCGGCCACCAGCCGGGCGAGATCGTCGTCGGTGCCGTAGCGGGGCGCGACGGTGAAGTAGTCGCTGACGTCGTATCCCGCGTCGCGGAAGGGCGAGGCGAAACAGGGGTTGAGCCAGATGGTGTTCACGCCCAGCCAGGCGAGATGGTCGAGGCGTCCGGTGATACCGGCGAAGTCACCGATGCCGTCGCCGTCGGAGTCGGCGAACGACTGCGGGTAGATCTGGTAGAAGACGGCGTCGGCCAGCCAGGCCGGGGCGGGGCGGAACGAAGTCATGGTGTCGGTACGGCCTTCCCTGCGGTGAGGGGGAGTTCAGCTTTTCATGCCCGTTACGCAAGCGTGACCGGGCGGACTCTTGTGAGTGTCGAAGAGCCTCCCCCAGGGTTCTGTATGCGCATACAGGCAGCGCATACATGCTGCCACAGGCTCCCGCCCCAGGAGCCGCCACCCGTTCTCTTCCATTGCGGAAGTAACTCTTCCATTGAGGAAGTACGACGCCATGACGCATGTCCCCGCACCACGCCGCCGCACCGTCCTGGGTGGCGCCGCCCTCGGCACACTCGCCACGGCCGGCCTGTCCGCCCAGACCGCCCCGGCCGCGCACGCGGCGCAGGCCGGGCGAGGAGCGACCGCCGCCCCCGCCCCGGCCGGCTCCGTCTCGTACCGGAACAAACAGATCCTCGTCGACGGCGAGCCCACGCTCGTCCTCGCCGGCGAGATCCACTACTTCCGGCTGAAGCGGGCGGACTGGCAGTCACGGCTCGACCGGGCGAAGGCCGCAGGGCTCAACACCATCGCCTCGTACATCCCTTGGATGTGGCACGAACTCCCGGACGGCACCATCGATGTCACCGGCCGCACCCGCCCCGAACGCGACCTCGGTGCCTTCATCGACCTCTGCCACCGCAACGGCTTCCTGTTCATAGCCCGCCCCGGCCCCTTCACGATGGCCGAACTCAAGGGCGAGGGCGTCCCCGACCGGGTGCGCGAGGAGTACCCGGAGATCGTCTCCACCGGCTGGTACGACGCCCCCGCCACCACCCCCACCGTCGACTACCTCGCGCCCGCCTTCCTCGACGAGGCGCGCCGCTGGTACGCGGCCGTGATGCCGGTGCTCGCGCAACGGCTGCGCGGCAGGGGCGGCCCCGTCGTCTCCGTACAGCTCGACAACGAGATCGGCATGCTGGCGTGGGTCAGCAACTCGCCCGATCTCACGGACCATCTGACGGCGGACTTCGACGGCTGGCTGCGCGAGGAGTACGGGGAAGAACTGGCCGGCCGCTATCCGTTCGCCGGTGCGGACCCGGCCGGACGGCGCAAGGCGATCCGCCACCCCGAGGACGCGTACGGCGCGGCCCTGATGCACGATCTGGGCCGGTTCATGCGGGGCCGTTTCGCGCGGTACGTCACCGAGCTGCGCCGGGCCGCCGAGGCGCACGGGGTCACGGGCATCCCGTTCGTCATCAACATCCACGGCACCTCCGACAGCCGTGCCGAGCCGTTCCCCATCGGCATCAGCCAGCTGATGGAGACCTACGCGGGCATCGAGGGGACGATCTCCGGCGCGGACTTCTATCTGGGCGATCTGACCCTGCGCAATGTCACCGATCTGTATCTGATCAATGCCTTCATGGACGCGGTCAATGACAAGGATCAACCTGTCACGGCGCTGGAGTTCGACGCAGGGCACGCCGACTACGGGCAGAACATGGACAGTCAGACCAGCCCGTCCGGGGTCGATCTGAAGACTCGTCTCTGTGTGGCGCAGGGCGCGAAAATGATCAACTACTACCTGTTCGCGGGCGGATTCAACCCGAAGCTCGACAAGCCGGCGGGCGACGGGAACGACCGCATCGGCATCACGGGAGAGCGGCACGGCTTCGCGGCGCCGGTCGATCCGGAGGGCCGTCCGGGCGTCAGCTACGCGTCGACGCGCCGGACGGTACGTGCCATGGGCGGGCTCGCCGAGGTCCTCGCGCCGATGCGGGCGACCTACGACGAGGTGGCGCTCGGCTTCGTCCCCGACCACTATCTGACCGAGTACCACCCGCCGAGGCTCGCGTCGGTGCAGCGTGTGCTGGACGAAGCGGTGAACACGCGCGGCGCCGGTCCCCGGGGCTCGCTGGCCCGCGCGATGCTTCTCGGCGGCTTCCGCTACCGGAGCGTCAACCTCCAGGCGGGCGACCTCGACCCGGCGCGCGTACCGGTGCTCGCGCTGGCCACCGGCGAGCATCTGGGGGCGGAGCTCCAGCGCGGGCTGGTCCGCTATCTCGAAGCGGGCGGCAAGCTGCTGCTGTCCGGCAGGCTCCCGGTCAAGGACATGGCCGACCGGCGGTGCACGGTGCTCGCGGAGGCGCTGGGGCTCACGGCCGGCGACACACTGACCGACGCGAACCGTTTCTGGCTCTCGGTCACCGCGCACGGCTGGGCGGCGCCCCTGCCGGAAGTACGCCTCTCACGCGCCCAGTTGTGCGCGCCCGCGCGCGGTACAACATTGCTGCGCGAGCTGTCCACGGGCAAGGGCTGTGGCTTCGACATCCCCGTGGGCCGGGGGCGGGCCGTGGTGATCACCACCGACTACCAGTGCGATCTGACCTTCTGGAGCCGTGCGTTCCGCGCCCTGGACGCCGCCCCCGCCCTCCGGCACAGCGCCACCGATCCGGGTGTCTTCCTTCTGACGACGGCGGACGACGCGCGGGGACGGCTGCTGCACGCCTTCAACGTCTCCTCCGGCTACGACCAGGACTTCACCGTCACCGAACACGGCAAACCCCTTTTCGGCGGGGAGAAGCTGCACCTGCCGGGGCGTACGGGGGCGATGCTGCCGCTCGGACTGGTGGCGGGCGGGCTGCGGATCGCGTACGCGACGGCGGAACTCACCGGTGTCGCCGATGGCAGGGCGACCTTCCGCGCGCTCGGCGGGGAAGGCGGCGGGGGCTCGGAAGGCCGCGAATCGGTGGTCGCGGTGGAGGGCGGGGCGGTCTGCGACGGCGCTCGTGTGTCGACGGAGGGCGGACGGACGGTGCTGCGGGTACGGCGCGCCGAGTTCACCGTCCGCCGCGCCTGACGCACCGCGCGGCCCCGGGAAAGCCCGGGGCCGCGTGGTTGTCGGCCTGATCAGCGCGATGGCGATCGGCTGCGGTCGGAAGTGGGGGCCGGGCCCTGTCCGGCTACCGGCCCGCCTGAAGGGCCGACCAGGTCGCGGGACCGGCTATGCCGTCCACGGACAGTCCACGGCCGCTCTGGTAGTCACGTACGGCCTGGGCCGTACCCGGCCCGAACTGGCCGTCGGCGGAGACGGTCCGGCCGAGAGCCGCGGTCAACGCGCGCTGAAGACGCTCCACCACGGCGCCGGTGCTTCCTTCCCGCACCACGGAGGTGGTCCCGGCCGAGAGCAGCGCCGTCCAGGTGCGGGCGCCCACAACGCCGTCCGCGGGCAGCCCGCGCGCGCTCTGGAAGGACTTGACCGCGTTCGTGGTTCCGTTGCCGAAGACGCCGTCCACGGTGCCGGCGTTGTGACCCTGCTGGTTCAGCAGGGTCTGAGCGGCCTTCACCTGGGCGCCGGTCGAGCCGCCGCGCAGTGTGTCATACGCGGGGAAGCTCAACTGGACGCCCCCGCCGCCCCCGCCACCGGTGCTGCCTCCCACCAGCTGCATGAAGTAGGTCCAGTTCCAGTTCGGTCCCGGATCGGTGTGGTCGTTGCCCGGGACCTCCGAGTGGCCGACGATGTGCGCCCGGTCCTTGGGTATGCCGTACCGGTCGCACAGGTACTTGGTGAGGGCGGCCGACGACCGGTACATCGAGTCGGTGAACCAGCTCGGGTCGTTGATGAAGCCCTCGTGCTCTATCCCCAGGCTGGAGGAGTTGGCCGAGCGGGCGTGGTACGCGGTGTCGCTGTCGCGGACCATCTGGGTGATGGCGCCGTCCGAGGAGCGGACCACGTAGTGGGAGCTGACCTTCGAGGACGGGTTCTGGAACCAGCTGATGGTCCCGGCGTAGGAGCCCTGCGTGACATGCAGGACCACGCTGCTGATCGACGCGGACCGGCCGGCGGCGTAGTTGGCCGAGTTGGCCGGCACCCACGCCGCGTCCGGGTAGTCGGGGGAGAGCGCGGCGCGCAGCCGATCGGTGTCCGTGGCCGCGTACGGGCCGCGTACGGGCTCGACGGCGCGGGGCCGTACGGTGACGCTCTCGCCGCCCGCGACGTCCGCGGCGATGCCCTGCGCGAGAAGCGTGTAGACGGTGTCGGCGTAGAGCCGCGCGGTGCGGAGGTCGCTCGCCCCGCCGTATCGCGCCACCGCCGGGTACCACTCGTCGACATCGCCGCGCTCCGCGGCGTCCAGCCCCAGCCCGTCGGCGTAGGCGCGCAACACGGCCGCGCCGCCCCGGATGTTCGCCGTCGTGTCCCCGCGCAGCTCGGCGCTCCGCTCGCCGGTCAGCTCGGCGGCCTTCTCCAGGGTGCGGTGCGTGGGATTGCTCACGAGGTGCATCACCCCGTAGCCGTTGGCCTGGCTGGGTTCGCCGTGGTGCCCGTCGAGGTGTGTCTCGCCGTACCCGACGGCCACCAACAGGTCCCGGGGGACGTCGAATTCGGCCGCGGCCCGGGTGAAGGCCCGGCTCATGCCGTCCCGGTCCGACGGGGTGACGGGCGCGGCGCCCGCGGATGGGGCCGTGGCGAGGAGCACCGTGGTGACCAGGCCACCGAGTGCGGACAGCGCCGTTCTCCTCATGGGCGTCCTTCGCCATGGCCTGTTTCCCGGCGTCGATCGTCGGTACATGCTTCCTCCTGGCCGTTTCGCGGTCTCCGCCGGAGCGGATCCGTGGGGGGCTACGCGAGTTGGGTCTACGCGCGTGGGTCTGCGTGCGTGCGTGCGTGCGCGTGCGTGGGTACGCGTGCGCGGGGGTATGCGAGTGGGGTCTACGCGAGTTGAACGCACCACTCCTATCGAGTGGTCATGCTCACGTCAAGCCCGCGTGTCGCGTACGCCACCGAAGCGACCCATCGGCAAGAAAGCGCGCCTACCGGTGCAAAGCCCGGCACCCCGCGCCCTGCGCCCGGCTCTCTGAGCCTTGCGCCCTGAGCCCTGAACCCTGCGCCCTCACCAGCGAAAAGCCCTACGCGTCGAAGAACTCCTCCAGGACCGGCGCCAGCACATGCGGTGCCACCTCGTGTGTCTGCCCCGTCAGCGTGCGGTGCCGGCCACGGGGGAGGGCCTGGGCCACCGCGCGGGCGGCGTCACGCAGCGGCAGCGGGCTGGCGCCGCCGTCCACCACCATCGCGCGGGTCCTGATCGTCGCCAGCCGGTCGGCCGGGACGAGCCCCTGGCCCAGTACGGCGTTGTCGTACGCCAGGGTGTGCGCGAGCGCGGCCAGCTCCGGCCACATCGAGGACCGGCGCACCCGGGCGATCATCTCGGGCACCGTCCCCACCAGCGAGAGGAACAACTCCACCGCCTCGCCCCGGCGCCCCCGCGCCAGCAGCTCCGAGAGCCGCTCGCGATAGGCCGCCTTGCCCGGCAGCTCGGCCGGATCGGTGGCGTACGGAGGCTCGTACACGGCGAACTGGGTGACCGGCACGCCCGCCGCCGTCGCCTCCAGGACCAGGGCCGCGCCGGAGGACATGCCGTACACGGACGCGCTTCCGCCCGCCACCTCGACGAGCGCGGCCAGATCCTCGGTCTCCCGCTCCACCGCGTAGGGACCGCTCTCGCCGCTGGCGCCGCGCCCGCGCCGGTCGTAGGTGATCACGTCGAAACGCGGCGCGAGCAGCTTTGCCAGCGGGGCGTCGGATTCGGCGGTGTTGAGGGCGCCCCCCACCAGAATCACCGGCGGCCCGTCCCCCGACCGCCGGTACGCGATCGGGGTGCCGTCCCCCGATGTCACCGTGCACACATTGTCCATACCGACTCAGACCCGCGTGCCCGGCGCAACTCATCGCTCGCGGCGGAGGTTTTTTCTCAGCCCGCGACGACCTCCGTGTCGTAGAAGCAGAAGTGGTCCTTGACCTGGGCGACTTCGGCCTTGGGCGTCGGGTATGCCCAGACGGCGTCCGACGCGCCGGGCAGCGACCAGTACGAGGCGTCGCCCTTGAACGGGCAGTGGGTGGTGGTGTCCGAGGGTGTGAGCAGATCCGTGCGCACGTCCTCGGGCGGGAAGTAGTAGCGGACCGGATAGCCGGTCTCGCGCAGGAGCAGCGGCCTGCGGCTCTCCGCGACGATCTGCCCGTCGCTCACCACACGTACATACTCGGTGCCCTGCTCGACGGTGATGGTGTGTCCTGCGGTCATGACGATCTACCCCTTCTGAGGTGCGGCTGTTTCCCCGCGTGATCCTCGCGCGGTCCCCTCCGTACCTTCAGCAACGATCCACGGCGAGCTCTTCCCGCCCGTACCGTTCACCTCATGAATATCTGTGTCTTCCTCTCCGCCGCCGATCTCCCCGAGCGCTACACCCGTCCCGCCCGTGAATTCGCCGAACTGATCGGCAAGGGCGGCCACACCCTCGTATGGGGCGGCTCCGACAGCGGGCTGATGAAAGTGGTCGCGGACGGTGTACGGGAGACGGGCGGCCGGCTGGTCGGTGTCTCCGTGGACTTCCTCAGCGACGTGGCCCGCGCGGACTCCGACGAGATGGTGATCGCCAAGGACCTCGCCGAGCGCAAGGCCCTGCTGCTGGCCAAGTCCGACGCGGTCGTGATCATGGTCGGTGGTACGGGGACGCTGGACGAGGCCACCGAGATCCTGGAGCTCAAGAAGCACGGCCTGCACGCCAAGCCCGTGGTGCTGCTCAACACGGCCGGTTTCTACGACGGACTCAAGCAGCAGTTCCGGCGGATGGACGAGGACGGCTTCCTGCCGCTCCCCCTCACCGACCTGGTGTTCTTCGCGGAGGACGGGGTGAGCGCGCTCGTGTATCTGGAGGAGTCCGCGGGCGTTCAGTGATCGGGGCGCGGTGATGCGACCATGACCGCATGGCTACCCATCTGATCACCGGTGCGGGCTCCGGCATCGGCGCCGCCGTGGCGCGCCGGCTGCACGAGCGCGGCGACGACCTGATCCTGTTCGCCCGTGACGCCGGCCGCGCCGGGGAACTCGCCTCGGCCTTCCCCGGTGCCCGCACCCTCGTCGGCGACCTCGCCACCCCGGACCGGCTCTCCTGGGCGCTGGCCCAGCAGTCGCTGCCCGACCGGCTCGACTCGCTGCTGCACATCGCGGGCGTCGTCGAGCTGGGCGCGGTCGGGGACCTGACCCCCAAGACCTGGCACCACCAGCTGAATGTGAACCTGGTCGCCCCCGCCGAGCTGACCCGGCACCTGCTGCCCCAACTCCGGGTCTCCCGCGGCCAGGTGATCTTCGTCAACTCGGGCGCCGGGCTCAGCGCGCACGCCGAGTGGGGGGCGTACGCCGCGTCCAAGCACGGTCTCAAGGCGCTCGCCGACGCGCTGCGCGAGGAGGAGCGGGCGAACGGTCTGCGGGTGACCTCCGTCTACCCGGGCCGTACGGCGAGCCCCATGCAGGCCAAGGTCCACCAGCAGGAGGGCAAGGAGTACGACGCCGCCCGCTGGATCGACCCCGGGTCCGTGGCGTCGACGATCCTCGCGGCGCTTGACCTGCCGCGCGACGCGCGGATCGACGACGTGACCGTACGGCCGGGCCGGTGAGCGCGCCGATGGCCGAGTCGCACAACGAGGCGCACAACGAGTCGCGTATGGAGCCGCGCGACGAATCGCGGAACGGGCAGCGGAACGGACCGGTCACCGCGGCGCCGACAGAACGGCCCGGCAGGCTCTGGGGAGCCGCCACGGGGGTCGGTTCGATGCCGGGCGGCGACGCGCGGGAAACCGCCAAGGCCGTCACCGGCAGCTTCGAGGACTTCCCGCATCTGCCCGAGCTGCCCGCCCGAGGCCCCGGCGCCGACATGATCGGCCGGACGACCGGACTGCTCGTCGAGGTCTACGCGCGTGTGGAGCCCAGCGGCTGGCGGATCGGCGACCGGCCGGGCCGTGACACCAAGCGGGCCCGGTCGTGGATGGGCGAGGACCTCGACGCGCTGGAGGAGTTCACCCAGGGGTACGAGGGCCCGCTCAAGGTCCAGGTGGTCGGACCGTGGACGCTCGCC
Source organism: Streptomyces sp. NPDC094034 (assembly GCF_040303865.1). Lineage (NCBI taxonomy): Bacteria > Bacillati > Actinomycetota > Actinomycetes > Kitasatosporales > Streptomycetaceae > Streptomyces > Streptomyces sp. NPDC094034. Next base: position 58,922 of record NZ_JBEOUD010000032.1, read on the forward strand.
GCCTCGCTGGAGCTGCGCAACGGCGAGTCGGCGCTGAGCGACCCCGGAGCCTGCCGGGATCTGACCGGCTCACTGGTGGAGGGGCTGAGCGCGCATCTCGCGGAGGTACGGCGCCGGGTGCCGGGCGCCGTACCGGTGCTCCAGATCGACGAGCCGTCCCTCACCGCCGTACTGCGCGGCCATGTCAGGACCGCCAGTGGCTACCGCACGCACCGCGCGGTCGACCGCCAGATCGTCGAGAGCGCGCTGCGCGAGGTGACCGCGCTCAGCGCCGGGACGGCGGTCGTGCACTCCTGCGCGCCCGACGTCCCGTTCGCGCTGCTGCGGCGCGCGGGTGCGGCGGCGGTCTCGTTCGATTTCGGTCTGCTCACCGAGCGTGACGAGGACACCATCGGGGAGGCGGTCGAGGGCGGCACGAAACTCCTCGCCGGGATCGTGCCGGGCACGGACGGCCCATTGTCAGACCCTGCCGGTAGCGTCATGGGGGTCAGGACGCTTTGGCGCAGGCTGGGGCTGAGTCCGGGGATTCTCGCGGAGTCCGTGGTGCTCACCCCGTCGTGCGGGCTCGCGGGGGCCTCTCCCGCGTACGCGCGCGCCGCCATGGCGCACTGCGTCAGGGCCGCGAGATCCCTCGCGGACAACCCTGAGTGACGATCCGGATGACGGGTCCTGGTGAACGGGAGGACGAAACGGTGGCTGGCGAACAGCGGACGGCGGTGCCCGCCGAGGCACGGGAGCGGCATGGCCGACTCGCCGAGCAGATCGAGGAACACCGCTTCCGGTACTACGTGAAGGACCAGCCGGTCATCAGCGACGGCGAGTTCGACACACTGCTGCGGTCGCTGGAGGCGCTGGAGGAGGAGCATCCGGAGCTGCGCACGCCCGACTCGCCGACCCAGAAGGTCGCGGGGGCGTACGAGACGGACTTCACCGCGGTCCAGCACAGCGAGCGGATGCTCTCCCTGGACAACGCGTTCGACGACGAGGAGCTGGCGGCCTGGGCCGACCGGATCGCCAAGGACGTGGGCACGCCCGACTTCCACTATCTGTGCGAGCTGAAGGTCGACGGGCTCGCGGTCAATCTCACCTATGAGCACGGCAGACTGACCCGCGCCGCCACCCGCGGCGACGGCCGTACGGGCGAGGACATCACGCCCAACGTCCGTACGATCGCCGAGATCCCGCACCGGCTGGCGGGCGAGCGCGTCCCGGATCTGGTGGAGATCCGCGGCGAGGTCTATTTCCCGATGGAGGCGTTCCAGGAGCTGAACGCGCGTCTGGTGGCCGCCGGTGACAAGCCGTTCGCCAACCCGCGCAACGCGGCGGCGGGTTCACTGCGCCAGAAGGATCCCAAGATCACCGCTACGCGCCCACTGCACATGGTGGTGCATGGCATCGGGGCCCGTGAGGGCTTCGACATCGACTGCCTCTCCCACGCGTACGAACTGCTGCGTGGCTGGGGGCTGCCGACCGCCCGGCACAACAAGGTGGTCGGATCGATCGCTGAGGTACGGGATTTCATCGCGTTCTTCGGCGAACACCGCCACTCCGTGGAGCACGAGATCGACGGTGTGGTCGTCAAGCTCGACGAGATCCCCCTCCAGGGCCGGCTGGGCTCCACCTCGCGCGCGCCGCGCTGGGCGATCGCCTGGAAGTACGCGCCCGAGGAGGTCAACACCAAGCTGGTGAACATCCGGGTGGGTGTCGGCCGCACCGGGCGCGTCACGCCGTACGCGCAGGTCGAGCCGGTCACGGTCGCCGGTTCCGAGGTCGAGTTCGCCACACTGCACAACCAGGAAGTGGTGAAGGCCAAGGGCGTCTGGATCGGTGACACGGTCGTGATCCGCAAGGCAGGCGATGTCATCCCGGAGATCCTCGGCCCGGTCATCGATCTGCGGCCCGAGGACGCGTACGAGTTCGAGATGCCGGTGGTGTGTCCCGAGTGCGGTACGGAGCTGCGGGCCATGAAGGAGGGCGATATCGACCTCCGCTGCCCCAACGCCCGCACCTGCCCGGCCCAGTTGCGCGAGCGGCTGTTCTATCTCGCCGGCCGTAAGTGCCTGGACATCGAGAACTTCGGCTATGTGGCCGCCGCCGCCCTGACCAGACCACTGGAGCCGGACACACCGCCGTTGGCGGACGAGGGCGATCTCTTCGATCTGACGGTCGAGCGGTTGCTGCCCATCAAGGCGTATGTCCTCGACCAGGACAGCGGGCTGCCCAAGCGCGACCCGAAGACCGGCGAGGAGAAGGTCGTCACGGTCTTCGCCAATCAGGAGGGCGAGCCGAAGAAGAACGCCCTGGCGATGCTGGGGAACATCGCGGCGGCCAGGCAGCGCCCACTGGCGCGGATCATCGCCGGGCTCTCCATCCGTCATGTGGGACCGGTCGCCGCCGAGGCGCTGGCCAGGGAGTTCCGCTCGATCGACCGCATCGAGCGGGCGACGGAGCAGGAGCTGGCGGATGTCGACGGGGTCGGGGCGATCATCGCCACCTCCGTCAAGGATTGGTTCGAGGTCGACTGGCACCGCGAGATCCTGCGCAAGTGGCGGGCCGCCGGGGTACGTATGGAGGAGGAGGGCACCGGCGAGGACGAGGCACCACGGCCGTTGGAGGGCCTGACGGTCGTCGTCACGGGCACGCTGGAGCAGTACACGAGGGATGGCGCGAAAGAGGCGCTTCAAACCCGTGGGGCGAAGGTGACCGGCGCCGTCTCGAAGAAGACAGGCTTCGTGGTGGTCGGGGAGAACCCTGGTTCGAAGTACGACAAAGCGATGCAGCTGAAGGTTCCGGTCCTGGACGAACAGGGGTTCTCCCTCCTGCTGGAACAGGGCCCGGACGCGGCCAGGGAAGCCGCGATCAGGCCGGAAGAGGCATCGGCCACCCCTGAGGAGTAGCGCGACAATCCCCCGGAAAGCGGAGTCCCACCCCGTCCAATTCGGGCCGCAAGCTCACCCGTTCGGCGCATACCAGATGGATAAGGATGGGCAGGTCGCATTCGGGCAACAGCTGTAGAGCGCTGCCCGTCGGAGCGTTCAGCGGCCTACTGTTGAGAGGTGCGCCTGTCGTGAACGGCTGAGTGGTGTGATTCCGGCCGTGTGTGCATGACAACGTGACATCGCGTGGCATCGGCTTCGCCGGCTGTGAGAGGGACGGGAATGAAACCGACCGAGAGCGCCGCCCCGGTCTCACCCCCGCGCGGATTCGCGCGAATTGCGGGCCTTGCGTCCAGGACGCCCGCTCTTGTGGTGGGATTCGCTGTCGTCCTCCTGGCGACGGGACTGGTCCATACGGTGCGCGACGGCCACGTGCTCTTCCCCGGTGGCACCGAGGGATGGGCCCTGGCCGTGCTGACCGGCATCATCGTGGGCCATCTGGTCGCCCTCGGCCGGGACCGCTGGTGGGGCGGCACGGGCTCCGGCGCCGCCCTCACCCTGGCCGTCCTGCTGCTCTACGGCTGGGTGGCGGCCGGACTGGTCTCGCTGGCCGTCGTGGTGCTGGTCGGGGTGGCCCGCAGACACCGCTGGCGACTTGGTGTCCTGCACGGCGCGGCGGACATGCTGGGAATCGGCGCCGCCGCGCTCGTGCTCGCGCTGTTCGGTGTGGTTCCCACCGTCGAGCGCCCCTGGCAGCCGCTCGACTGGGGGTTCGCCAGCGTTGTGGAAATCGTGCTGGCCGCCGCGGCCCATCTCGTGGTCACCCGGGTGCTGCTCTGGTACGCGCTCTCCCCGCAGAGCGGCGGGCTGCCGACCGTCGCCCGAACGGCCCTGTACCGGCAGGGTCTCGTCGCGGTCGCCCTGCTCGGTATCGCGCCGCTGATCTGTGTGGTCGCGGTGTCCCTGCCGGTCCTGCTGCCGCTCTTCGCGATCCCGCTGATCGCCCTCGACTCCACGCTCTGGATCGCCCGGGCACGGGCCGAGGAGCAGCTGCGCGACCCGCTCACCAAACTGCCCAACCGGCAGTGGCTGCTGGAGCGCACCTGGGCGGCGCTGGAGGAGGCGGAGGGACTGGGCGCCAGGGCCGGACTGGTCCTGATCGACCTCGACCGCTTCCGCTCGGTCAATGACACGCTCGGTCACCTCGCGGGAGACCGGTTGCTGTTGCAGATAGCCGACCGGCTCCGGCTGGCCCTGCCCCGCGGCGCCGAGGCCGCGCGGCTGGGCGGCGACGAGTTCGCGGTGCTGCTGCCGACCTGCGACTCCACGACCAGCGCCCAGCGGGTCGCCCGCCATCTGGTGGCCGAGCTGTCCTCACCGCTGGACCTCGACGGGCTGACGCTCGTCCTGGAGGCGAGCGCCGGAGTCGCCGTCTATCCCGAGCACGCGGTGGACGCCGAAGGACTGCTGCGGCGCGCGGACGTCGCGATGTACCAGGCGAAGCGGGACCGCACGGGCGTCGAGGTCTACGAGTCCAAGCGGGACTCCAACACCCCGGACCGGCTGGGTCTGCTGGGCGATCTGCGCCGCGCGCTGGACGCCGGCGAGGTGGAGCTGCACTACCAGCCCAAGGTCCGCTTCGACGGCCAGGTCGCCGGGCTGGAGGCGCTGGTGCGCTGGGTGCACCCGGAGCGCGGCCGGGTCCCTCCCGACGACTTCATCGCGATCGCCGAGTCCTCCGGTCTGATGCCTCATCTCACCGAATACGTACTGGAGATGGCGCTCGCCCAGGTCGCCCGCTGGCGGTCCCAGGGCCTGATGGTGCCGGTGGCGGTCAATGTCTCCCCGCGCGATGTGCACACCCCCGGTTTCGCGGGCGCGGTGGCGGCCCGGCTGGCCAGGCACGGCGTCCCGGCCGGCTCCCTTCAGCTGGAGATAACGGAACACGTCCTGCTGGAGGACCCCCAGCGGGCGGCCGACACCCTCGCCGGGCTGACCGGGCACGGCGTCAAGATGTCCCTCGACGACTTCGGTACGGGGTACTCCTCCCTGGTGCATCTGCGGCGGCTGCCCGTCAGCGAGCTGAAGATCGACCGCTCCTTCGTGGCCAGACTCGCCGTCGACACCGAGGACGCGGAGATCGTCCGCTGCACGGTCGATCTGGCGCACTCACTGGGCCTGCTGGTGGTCGCGGAGGGTGTCGAGGACGACGAGACATGGGAGCGGCTGCGGGATCTGGGCTGTGACGCGGTACAGGGCTGGCTGGTGGCCGCCGCGATGCCGCCGCACGAGGCGACGGCCTGGCTGCTGGCCAGGGGCGAGCGCGGCTGGCAGCGCCCGTCGGAGCTGGAGGCGGCGCGCGCCCGCCGGCTGGCCGTCGAGCGCGCCCGGGAGCAGTCGGGCCAGGTGGTCCAGTGACGCCCGGTCGGCCGCCCGTCGAGGAGAGCTAGCGGCGGGTGAGGGCGGGGGTCCCTGGGACGGGCTTCCCCGGTCCCGGGAACCCCGTCCCGGGGCCCCTGCAACCGAGTTCCAGGGGTCCCGGGACGGGGCGAGGGCAAACCGTTTCGTGGCCGGGGCGTCCGGCCCCATAGGATTGGGCGAAAACCAATCACACTCACCCCTGAGGATCGCTGCATGCCTGGCATTACGCGCGAGGAGGTCGCCCACCTCGCCCGGCTGGCGCGTCTGGAGCTGAAGGCCGAAGAGCTCGATCACTTCGCCGGACAGCTCGACGACATCATCGGCGCGGTCGCCCGCGTATCCGAGGTAGCCGACCAAGACGTACCGCCGACCTCCCACCCGCTGCCGCTGACCAATGTCATGCGCGCGGACGAGGTCCGTCCTTCGCTCACCCCCGAGCAGGCGCTCTCCGGCGCCCCTGCCCAGGAGCAGCAGCGTTTCAAGGTGCCGCAGATCCTGGGGGAGGACTAACAGCCATGACGGTCAACAGCAAGATCGAGCACTGCGTCAAGCTCACCGCCGCCGAGATCGCCGCGAAGATCGCCTCGGGCGAGCTCACGGCCGTCGAGGTCACCGAGGCCCATCTCGCCAGGATCGAGGCCGTCGACGAGAAGGTCCACGCCTTCCTCCATGTCGACCGCGAGGGCGCGCTGGCCCAGGCCCGCGCCGTGGACGCGAAGCGGGCGGCGGGCGAGAAGCTCGGGCCGCTCGCCGGTGTACCGCTCGCGCTCAAGGACATCTTCACCACCGAGGGCGTACCGACCACCGTCGGTTCCAAGATCCTCGAAGGCTGGATCCCGCCCTACGACGCGACGCTCACGAAGAAGCTCAAGGCGGCCGACGTCATCATCCTGGGCAAGACCAACATGGACGAGTTCGCCATGGGGTCCTCCACGGAGAACAGCGCGTACGGCACCACCGGCAACCCCTGGGACCTCACCCGGGTGCCCGGCGGCTCCGGCGGCGGCTCGTCCGCCTCGCTCGCCTCGTACCAGGCGCCGCTGGCCATCGGTACGGACACCGGCGGCTCCATCCGCCAGCCGGCCGCGCTGACCGGCACGGTCGGCGTGAAGCCGACGTACGGCGGGGTCTCCCGCTACGGCATGGTCGCCTTCTCGTCCTCCCTCGACCAGGGCGGGCCCTGCGCCCGTACGGTCCTGGACGCGGCCCTGCTGCACGAGGCGATCGCCGGCCACGACCCGCTCGACTCGACCTCCATCGACGCCCCGGTCCCGCCGGTCGTCGAGGCGGCCCGCAACGGCTCGGTCGACGGGATGCGCATCGGGGTCGTCAAGCAGTTCCGTGGCGAGGGCTACCAGGCCGGTGTCGTCCAGCGCTTCGACGAGTCCGTCGAACTGCTCAAGGGGCTCGGCGCCGAGATCGTCGAGCTGGACTGCCCGTCCTTCGACCTCGGCCTCGCCGCCTACTACCTGATCGCGCCGTCCGAGTGCTCCTCGAACCTCGCCCGCTTCGACGCCATGCGCTACGGCCTGCGGGTCGGCGACGACGGTACGAGGTCCGCCGAGGACGTCACGGCCCTGACCCGTGAGGCCGGCTTCGGCGACGAGGTGAAGCGCCGCATCATGCTCGGTACGTACGCGCTCAGCTCCGGCTACTACGACGCGTACTACGGCTCGGCGCAGAAGGTCCGCACACTCATCACCCGGGACTTCGAGAAGGCGTTCGAGCAGGTCGACGTGATCGTCTCGCCGACGACCCCGACCACCGCCTTCCCGATCGGCGAGCGCGCCGACGACCCGATGGCGATGTATCTCGCGGATCTGTGCACCATCCCGACCAACCTGGCCGGCAACGCCGCCATGTCGCTGCCCTGTGGCCTCGCGCCGGAGGACGGCCTCCCGGTCGGACTGCAGATCATCGCCCCCGCCATGAAGGACGACCGGCTCTACAAGGTCGGTGCCGCCGTCGAGGCGGCCTTCGTGGAAAAGTGGGGCCACCCGCTGCTTGAGGAGGCTCCGTCACTATGACCAGTGCAATGAGCAAGGCCAAGGGCTTCAAGAAGTCCAAGACCGGCACGTATCTGTCGATCGGGACCACCGCGTTCGGCGCGATCAGCGTCGTCAAGCAGGCCAGGACGGCCCGCAAGGACCACGACACGCTCCGGCTGGTCGACGCGGTCGTCTCCGCCGCCGCCATCGTCACGGGCGTCGCTCTGCTCCTGCGCGAGCTGAAGCGCCTGGGCGACGACGACGTTCTGCTGGGCTGACCGGCTGCCGGGGACCCGCGCAGGGCGGGCTCCCCGGCAGTACGCCGCGGCGTACTGCCGCTGTCGTTGGCACCGTCGCAACGGAAGGAGGTGACCTGGTGATCACACGTATCGAGATCGACGGCTTCAAGTCGTTCGTCGGCTTCGGCCTGGACGTGCGGCCCTGCACCGTGCTCATGGGCGTCAACGGCGCGGGCAAGTCGAACCTCCTGGACGCCCTGGACTTCGTCCGGCGCACGGTCACCATGGGTCTCCCCAGGGTCTTCGACGGGGACAACCCCCGGCTGGCGGCGCGGGATCTCTTCCATCACGCCGACGGGCCGAGTGGTGCGTACACGACATCCGAGCTGACCATCAAGATCGGCATGATCACGCCGAGTGTCCATGGGCCGCTTCCACTGGTCGTACGGCTGGTGGTGGACCGCGAGGGGGAACCGTCGGGACCCGTGAAGGCCACGGTCCGCCGTGGGCGCAGCGGGGTGTGGGTGAGCAGTCTCGCGGAGACGGACTGGATGGACCGTCTGGAGCTCCCGCGGCCCCTGCGTGCCGCTCTCGCCACCGCGGGGAAGTCGTTCGTGGAGAGCACCGGGACCGACTGGGTATCCCTCAAGGACAAGGTGCCCGCGACCGAGGGGACGACGGCGCTGCTCTCGCATCTCCTTCGCGAGATCCAGACCTGGGAGCCGATCGCGCTCGATCCCGCCGCCATGCGCAGGCCGTTCGGCGGCAGCGACGAGCTGACGCTCCTGCCGGACGGGAGCAATCTCGCGGCCGTGCTCGGGCGACTCGATCCCGAGGAACTCCGTGACATGGAGGCCGATCTGGCCGCGCTGATCCCGGAAGCGTCCGGGATCAGGCCGTTGTTCGACGACCGGCGCGGCGAGTACGACTTCGACGTACGGTTCCGGCACACCGGCTGGACGTCCCCGCCGATGCTCTCCGACGGTACGATGCGCGTCCTCGCGTTGCTGGCCGCCTGGTACGACGACCGGCGGGCGGGTCTGCTGGCCGTCGAGGAGATCGAGAACGGCCTGCATCCGACCCGGATCGCCGAGCTGGTGAGGAGGTTGCGCAGGGATGTGGACGACTTCCCCGACCTTGTCGACCGGACTCCCCGGACCTACGGTTTCCGCCAGCTGATCGCGACCACGCACTCTCCCGTGCTGCTCTCCGCCTTGCGCGACGACGCGTCGGGAAGCCTGGTCTTCCTGGAGCAGGCGTCGCACGTCGACCCGGCACGTACGGGCGTCTCGACCGTGACCCGAGCCCGTCCCGTCCGTACGCCCGTGGCGAACGAGGAGCCGGGCGATACGGTCACGGCCGAGCAGGTGAAGCGCCTGTTGGAGTCGATGGGGCAGGTGATCGCGTGAGCCGCGTACGCCTGCTCAGGCTGGGGCTGCTGGTCGAGGGCCCGAGCGATCTGCTCTTCCTCGAACGGCTGATCATCCGGCAACTGGAAGAGACACTGCACGCCAGGGCGCTGAAGGCCACCGAGGTGCTCACTCCCTGCGAGACGGGTGCGGTCTACAGCACGGCCGAGCCGAGGGTTCTCCTCCAGGCGGCCACCGAACTGGCCGACCGGTGCGACGTACTGTTCATTCACCGGGACCACAAGGAGATTCCGGATGCCCATGTGCTGCTGGAGGCGCTGTCCGGGCTGCCGACGCAGGCGGCGGTGCCCGTGGTGCTCGGCCCCCGGGTGATGACCGAATCGTGGGTACTGGCGGACCGGGCCGCGCTGACCAGGGTCCAGCCGGCCGCCGACCTGTCGGCGCATCCGCATCCGCAACCCGCAGACGTGGAACAGGGAAACCCGGCGCCCGGCCATCCTGCCCACCCGAAGCGAGTGCTGGCGAACGTACTGAAGAAGGCACGGCGATCCGACCCCGGCGATTACTTCGCCCGCCTCGCCGACGAAGTGGATCTCTCCGTACTCGGAAAGCTGCCGTCCTATCAGCGCTGGCTGGCCGACACCGATGAAGCATTGATGAGGAAGAAGTACCTGTGACCGTCACTGAACTCGTGTCGTACGAGGACGCCCTCGCGACGTACGACCCCGTCATGGGCCTGGAGGTCCATGTCGAGCTCGGCACCAGGACCAAGATGTTCTGCGGCTGCTCGACCGAGCTGGGCGCCGAGCCCAACTCGCAGACCTGCCCGACCTGTCTGGGCATGCCGGGCTCGCTTCCGGTCGTCAACGCGATCGGCGTCGAGTCGGCCGTCAAGATCGGTCTCGCGCTCAACTGCGAGATTGCCGAGTGGTGCCGCTTCGCCCGGAAGAACTACTTCTATCCGGACATGCCGAAGAACTTCCAGACCTCCCAGTACGACGAGCCGATCGCCTTCAACGGCTATCTGGACGTCCAGCTGGAGGACGGCGAGATCTTCCGCGTACAGATCGAGCGCGCCCACATGGAGGAGGACACCGGTAAGTCGCTGCACGTCGGCGGTGCCACCGGCCGGATCCACGGCGCGTCCCACTCCCTGCTCGACTACAACCGCGCGGGCATCCCGCTCATCGAGATCGTCACCAAGCCCATCGAGGGCGCGGGCGAGCGCGCCCCCGAGGTCGCCAAGGCGTATGTCGCCGAGCTGCGCGAGCTGATCAAGGCGCTCGGCGTCTCCGAGGCCCGGATGGAGATGGGCCAGATGCGGTGCGACGTGAACCTCTCGCTGCGCCCGCACGGGCGGGAGAAGTTCGGTACGCGCTCCGAGACCAAGAACGTCAACTCGCTGCGCAGCGTGGAGCGCGCGGCCCGCTACGAGATCCAGCGCCACGCCGCGGTGCTGGACTCCGGCGGCACGATCGTCCAGGAGACCCGCCACTTCCACGAGGAGGACGGCTCGACCACCTCGGGACGGGTGAAGGAGGAGGCCGAGGACTACCGGTACTTCCCGGAGCCCGACCTCGTGCCCATCGCCCCGCCCCGTGACTGGGTGGAGGAGCTCAGGCAGGGTCTGCCGGAGCTGCCGCGGGTGCGGCGCAACCGGCTCCGTGAGGAGTGGGGCGTCTCCGAGCACGACATGCAGTCGATCCTGAACGCGGGCGCGATCGAGCCGATCGTCGCCACGATCGACGCGGGTGCCCCGGCCGACCAGGCCCGTAAGTGGTGGATGGGCGAGCTGGCCAGGCACGCCAACGAGTCGGGCCGCGCGCTGGACGAACTGCCCATCACCCCGGGGCAGGTCGCCCGGGTGGCGGAGCTCGTCGCGTCCGGCGATCTCAATGACAAGCTGGCCCGTCAGGTGCTGGAGGGCGTGCTCGCGGGCGAGGGCGACCCCGACACCGTCGTGGAGAAGCGCGGGCTCAAGGTCGTCTCCGACGAGGGCGCGCTCGGCGCGGCCGTGGACGAGGCCATCGCGGGCAACGCGGCCATCGCCGACAAGATCCGCGCGGGCAAGGTCGCCGCCGCGGGCGCACTCGTCGGCGCGGTCATGAAGGCCACGCGCGGCCAGGCGGACGCGGCGCGGGTGCGTGAACTGATCCTTGAACGGCTCGCTCCGGCGGAATGAACCGGCGCGGCGCGCGGCGGCCGGGCGTCGAGGGCTGACGCCGGTTCGTCCGTACGCCACTGGGGGCGGCGCACCCGTTGGGTGCGCCGCCCCCGTGCGTTCGTTCCGGCACCATCGTCCCAGCGCCATCGTTCCAGTGCCGTTCGTTCCAGTGCCATTCGTCGGAGCACCGTTCGTCCCAGCATCGTTCTCACAGCAACGCGCACCCAAGCAGAGGCCGACCCTTCCCTGTGAATGCCCGTGAACCGTGAATACCGTCGTCGCTGAGATCGTCTCCGTCGCACTGCTGCTCGGCGTGCTGGCGTTCGCCGTCGTACGGCCGCGCGGTCTGCCCGAGGCGGTCGCGGCCGTACCCGCGGCGCTGCTGGTTGTCGTGGTCGGCGCGGTCTCGCCCGAGGACGCCAGGACACAGACGTACACGCTCTTGCCCGTCGTCGTCTTCCTCGCGGCGGTGCTGGTGCTGGCTCAGCTCTGCGCCGAGGAAGGGCTGTTCACGGCGGCGGGCGAGCTGGTGGCGCGGTTCTGCGGCGGCCGGCCCCGGCGACTGCTCGGCGGGGTGTTCGCCGTCGCCGCCGTCATCACCGCCGTACTGAGCCTGGACGCCACGGTGGTGCTGCTCACCCCGGTCGTCTTCGCGACCGCCGCCCGGGTCGGCGCCCGGCCCCGGCCGCATGTCTACGCCTGTACGCATCTCGCGAACTCCGCGTCCCTGCTGCTGCCGGTCTCCAATCTCACCAATCTGCTGGCGTTCACGGCGAGCGGGCTCTCCTTCACCAGGTTCGCCGCGCTGATGGCGCTGCCGTGGCTGGCCGCGATCGCCGTCGAGTACGCCGTCTTCCGCCGCTTCTTCGCCGCCGACCTGGCCGCCGGCGCGCACCCCACGAGCATGGACGAGCGGCGCGAGGTGCCGGTGTTCACACTGGTGGTGCTGGGGCTGACCCTGGCCGGGTTCGTGGTCACCTCCTTCGCCGGGATCGAACCGCTGTGGGCGGCCGTCGCCGGAGCGGCCGTACTCGCGGTCCGCGCCCTGCGGCAGAAGCGGACGACTCTCAGGGGGCTGGTCCGGGCCGCCTCCCCGCTGTTCTGTCTCTTCGTCCTCGCGCTCGGCGTGGTCGTCAAGGCGGTCGTCGACAACGGTCTGGACGCCGGGATCAGCCGGCTGCTGCCGGACGGCTCGTCGCTCTCCTCACTGCTGGCGATCGCGGCGATCGCCGCCGCACTGTCCAATCTGATCAACAACCTGCCGGCGATCCTGGCGCTGCTGCCGGTCGTCGCTCCCGCCGGGCCCGGACCGGTGCTCGCCGCGCTGATCGGCGTCAACCTCGGGCCGAATCTCACGTATGTCGGTTCGCTCGCCACCCTGCTGTGGCGGCGCATCCTGCACGAGCACGACACCGAGCCCGCGCTGGGCGATTTCACCCGGCTGGGTCTGCTGACCGTGCCCGCGACGCTCGTCGTCTCGACCGTGGCGCTGTGGGGCACGCTGCTCCTGATCGGAGGCTGACCGCTGTGACCGTACCGCCGCCCGGTCCACCGAGGACCGTTCTCGTCTGGATCACCGAAGCCACCTGGCCCGCCTGTGTCGACGCGGCGCGCGAACGCGCCCCGCACGACGACGTGGTGCTGCTCCATGTCAGTGACGACGAGATCGCCGCCGCCGCGCACCAGGCCTTCACCGGGCTGCTCGGCCGCGGCCACAGCCCCGACCGCGACCCCGGCGCCCGGCTCGAAGCCCTCTCGGGCACGGCCGCGGCCGATCTGCTGGAGGCCGCCGCGCACCGGCTCGGCCGGCCCTGCGAACTGCTCGACCACCACGGACGCGTGGAACACGAGGTCGTACGGGCGGCGGCCGGCGCGGCGCTGCTGATCTGCGCGCGCGACGGGGAGCGCGACCGCCCGGGGCCGCACAGCCTGGGCCGGGCGACCCGGTTCGTGGTCGACCACGCGGAGTGTCCGGTGCTGCTGGTGTGGCCGTACGGGGAGCGGGGCGGGCGGGACTTCTGAATGGGCCAGGGCCCGGTCACGTGCCCGGGTCACCGGTCGCTTCGGCGGGGCGGGAGTGTCCGGCGCCACCGCGGCACGGCGACGGCCGGGCGGCGCTTTCCCGGCGGGGCGGGGGCGGCGCACCCCGAGCCTTCGCCTCGGCAGCACCCCGGGAACGTACGGAGCGTTCGAGGGAGTCAGTCAGCCACAGGTGGGAGACGCCGAGCGCGCCCGGGTCGCCGCCGGCCTCGGCCACGAGCCGCCAGTAGCGGCGCATCCGCGGGTCACGGTCGGCGGCCACGCGGGCCAGCAGACCGCCTCTGAACCGAGGCGTGTCCCTGCCGCCGCGCACCGAGGCGTGTGCCGCGACGAACCGGTCGAGCGCGGGTCCCGCGCGGGGCGGCTCGCCCGCCCGCACCATGGGCCGGGCCAGCGCGCACGCCTCGCCTATTCCGTTCAGCAACTCGTTCTCGTCGGCGACCAGTTCGGCGTTCTCCCGCGCCATGGCCAGCAGGCGGCGCGTCAGTTCACGGTCGTCGGCCAGGGCGAACAGTTCGGCGAACGCGACCACCTGCGTCGGGGTCGGGTCGGCGGGCGGCTCGGGCACGGCCGTGGTCACGAGCGCGGTGAGCATCGCCTCGGACACCGGGGCGACCATCGTGCGCCGCCAGAAGCCGGTCAACGCGGCGCGGGCGGCAGCCCCGTTCGCCACGGCGGCCAGCAGCTCCAGCCTGGCGGCCCGGTCGGCCGGCCCGGCCTCCTCGACCGCGCGCAGCGAGGCCCGCCGCCAGGCCAGGTCCGCGAGCCGCACGTCGAGCGCGGCCCGCTCGGCCGCGGCGACCTCGGCCACGGAGCGTTCGCCGTCGAGTACGTGCCTGATGGAGGGCAGTCCGAGGCCGAGCCCACGCAGCCGTCGGACCAGGCCGAGCCGCTCCACCGCCGCCTGGTCGAACCTGCGGTGCCCGCCCGTGCTGCGCACCGAGCCGACGATGCCCTCGTCGCAGTAGAAGCGAATGGTCCGCACCGGCACGCCGGTCAGCCGTGAGAGATCGCCGATTCCGATCGTCTCATCGAGCAAAGGCACTTGAACCTCCACTGGACTGGAGTTTCTACCGTACCGGCGTCACCCCATGAGAGGAGTTTTCGTGATGACGTCGACGCTGGACACCGCACGGTTCGTGGAGGGCTTGCGGGAGCAGACCGGAGGGTTCGCCGACGCGGTCGCAGGAAGGGCCCCGGACACCTGGGTGCCCACCTGTCCGCAATGGCCGCTGCGCACCCTCGTCGGGCATGTCGGCCAGGAGCACCGATGGGCGGCCGAACTCGTACGCAAGGGCAGGCAGTTGCCCGTTCCCGACCCGTGGCAGGCCGACCCCGGCGCCCCTGACGAGTGGGCCCGGTGGCTGCGCGAGGGGGCGGAGGAGTTGATCCGCGCGATCGGGGAGACCGGCGCGGACACCGAGACGCGGACGTTCTTCGGGCCGCGGCCGGCGGCCGTCTGGCTGCGCAGAATGCTGAGCGACACCTGTGTCCACCACTACGACGCGGCGTGCGCGACGGACACCGTGTTCGAGATCGCCGACGACCTCGCGGCCGATGTGATCAGCGAGAACCTGGACCTGCTGGCCACGCCGGCCTTCGCGGCGGCCAGGCCGGCGGTCGCCGGGCTGCGTGGCCGGGGCGAGCGGGTCGGGTTCAGGCCGGGGTCCATGGAGGGCTGGACGATCACCAGGACGCCGGACACGCCCCGGTGGGAGCGTGGGCCGGTCGAGGCCGATGTGGTGGTGTCGGGGGCGGTGGCGGACCTCATGCTGGTGTTCTCCCAGCGCGTTCCGCCGGAGGACGACCGCGTGACGGTGACGGGCGACCGCGCGTTGCTGGACCACTGGCTGGCCCATACGGCGCTCTGAGCCCGGTCCGGCAGATCCCGCCTGGCTCGCGACGCCTGGCGCGCGCTCGCCAGGCGTTGCCGGGCTCGTCCGCGGCCGCACGGAAGTCGCGGCTCCCCACCGACGTTCACTCCTCGGCCGTTGTCGGGTCTTCTCTCGGACACCGGGCTTCATTAGCGTCGCCGCCATGTCTCCGGAGATATCGCGCAGAAGAATGCTCGCCCTCGGCACCGGCGCCCTGGGTACGGCGGCGGTCGGATCGGTGCTGCCGCCCTCCCTTCAGGCAGCGCTGGCCGCCGAGCCGGCCGCGGGCGGGATGCGGGCGATCAAGCATGTGGTGATCCTCATGCAGGAGAACCGCTCCTTCGACCACTACTTCGGCACGCTGCGCGGCGTGCGGGGCTTCGGGGACCGTAACGCCGTCGAGCTGCCGTCGGGGAAGCCCGTCTTCGAGCAGCCGGGCCCGCTGGGGACCGTTCTGCCCTTCCCCATCAGGGACGCGGCCGAGACGCAGCAGAAGGACCTCCAGTACATCGGGGACCTGGACCACTCCTGGAACGGCGGGGCCGCGGCCTGGAACAACGGGTGGATGGACCGCTGGGTCTCCGCCAAGACCGCCGCCACCATGGCGTACTACGACCGCCAGGACCTCCCGCTCCACTACGAGCTGGCGGACACGTTCACCATCTGCGACGCGTACCACTCCTCCGTCCATACGTCGACGAGCCCCAACCGCAACCACCTGTGGAGCGGCTGGACCGGCTTCGAGGCCGACGGCCGGCGGGCCGTGGGCAATGACGCGTACGACGAGGCCAACCACCCCGGTTATGCGTGGCCGACCTACGCCGAGCGGCTGGAGATGGCCGGGCGCAGCTGGCAGACGTACACGGAGTGGGAGAACTTCACCGACAACAACATCGAGTTCTTCACCACCTTCAAGGACATCGCGCGCAAGGCGCTCACCAAGGCGCGTGCGCTGCCGGGCCAGGCGGGCGCGGCCGGCTTCACGTACATGGAGGCCTTCTACGCCGCCGTGCGCGACACCGAGGACATCGCCGAGCGCGAGCGGCTGCTCGCCGCGCTGGACGAGGGCGTCGCCGCGCTGACCCGGCGCGAGCGCTCGCTCTTCGAACGCGGGCTGCGACGGGTCGAGAGCGGCACCCTGGCCGAGCGGTTCCGGGCCGATGTGGCCGCCGGGACGCTGCCCGAGGTGTCCTATCTGGTGCCGTCGGCGATCGACTCCGAGCACCCCGGCTCGTCGTCGCCGATCGCCAGCGCCACGCTCGTCTACAAGGTGCTCGACGCGCTCGGCGCGCACCCCGACGTCTGGCGGCACACCGTCGTGCTGATCAACTACGACGAGAACGACGGATTCTTCGACCACGTGCCGCCGCCCGTGCCGCCGGCCGAGGGCCCCTCCGGCTCCGCCGAGCGCTGGCAGGGCCGGCCGGTCGGGCTCGGGGTGCGGGTGCCGCTGCTGGTCGTCTCGCCCTGGACCGTCGGCGGCTACGTCTGCTCGCAGGTCTTCGACCACACCTCCGTGGTCCGCTTCCTGGAGAAGTGGACGGGTGTGGACGAGCCCAACATCACCGCGTGGCGGCGCAATGTCACCGGCGATCTGACCTCCGCCTTCGACTTCCAGCGCGGCCAGGGGCTGCCCGAGGTCGAACAGCCGGGGGAGATCCCGCCGTTCACCGGCCGCTGGCGGCCCGTACCGCCCAGCGAGCAGCGGATGCCCGTACAGGAGAAGGGCGTACGCCCGGCCAGGCCGCTGCCGTACCAGACCGACGCGTCCGGCCGGATCGAGGGGACGGACGAGGGGCGGGTACTGAAGGTCGCGCTCAGCAACACCGGGCGCGCGAGCGCACACTTCGCGCTCTATCCGTACGCCGGCGAATTCGCGATCCCGCAGCACCGCGATGTAAGGGGCAAGGCGCAATGGGAGGTACCCCTTACCGGACTGACCGGTGACGCGTACCGCTTCACGATCACCGGGCCGAACGGCTTCCGCCGCGAGTTCGCCGGACCGGTGGCCGGACATGGCGCCGAGGTCTCCTCGACCGTCGATCACCATGACCGCGATCTCCATCTCGACCTGCGCAACAGGGGCGAGGGGCCGATCACGTTCACGGTCCGGCCCCTGGGCTATGTCGACGAGGCCGATCTGGACGACTGGACCCGGCAGATCACGGTGAAGCCGGGCCGCAGCCGGACCCTCGTGCACTCGGCGGCGGACGCACACGGCTGGTACGACGTCGAGATCACCACCGAGGGAGACACCGGCGCCAATGCCGCCGGGACCGGTTTCCGGCGACGTCTGATGGGCCACATCGAGAACGGGCGGGTGAGCGTCTCCGGCTGAGCGGCCGGAAGTCCGCCCGGGTTCCCGTGCGCCGCACGCTGTGAGTAAACCCACCAAACGGGCAAACGATCACTATTCGCTGCGACAGTGGATCTCCCACGAGTGACGCAGGGAGCGATCCGTTGGCAGCCATCGCACGGTGGTGCATCAGGCACCGTCTCCTCGCCGTCCTCCTCTGGCTGCTCGCCCTCGGTGGTGTCTCGACCGCCGCGGGCGTGCTGGGCTCCACGTACTCCAACGACTACGAGGCTCCCGGTACCGAGTCGGGCCGCGCCGCCCACCTGCTCAACGACGGTTTCCGGGGCCTCGGTGGCGACGACAACACCATCGTCTGGCACGCGGACCGCGGCTCCGGCACCGGTCCGGGATACGGCTCCGTCCGTACGCCCGATGTCCAGCAGCGCATGGGGGAGATGCTCGACAAGGTCGGCAAGCTGCCGGGTGTCTCCTCCGTCGCGGGCCCCTACGCGGCCGACGGCGCCGCACAGATCAGCGCGGACGGACGGACCGCCTACGCGCGGATCACCTTCGCGCGGCCGACGGACGAGATACCCGTGTCGCAGGCCCAGGCGGTGGTCGACACCGCGAAGGCCGCCGCCGACGACGGGCTGGACGTACAGCTCGGCGGCAGCGCCGTCGCCCTCACCGAGTCCACCACGGCGCACACCGCCGAGATCGTGGGCGTGGGTGTCGCCGCCGTCGTCCTCTTCCTCGCCTTCGGCTCGCTCGCCGCCAGTCTGCTGCCCCTGGCCACGGCGCTGGTCTCGGTCGGCACGGCGTACGCGGGCATCGCGCTGCTCGGCCATGTGATGACGGTCGCCGATTTCGCGCCGATGCTCGGACTGCTGATCGGCCTCGGGGTCGGTATCGACTACGCGCTGTTCATCGTGACCCGGCACCGGACGGGCCTCAAACGCGGTCTGAGTGTCCACGAGGCGGCGGTCGACGCGGTCGCGACCACCGGCAGAGCCGTCGTCTTCGCCGGGGCCACCGTCTGTATCGCGCTGCTGGGCATGCTGATCCTGGGGCTGAGCTTCCTCAACGGGGTCGCGGTCGCCGCCTCGCTCACGGTCGTCCTGACCGTCGCCGCGTCCGTGACCCTGCTGCCCGCCCTGCTCTCGTACATCGGCACGCGGGCGCTGAACCGGCGCGAACGCGCGCGGCTCGCCGCGCACGGACCCGAGCCCGACCGGCCCACGACCTTCGCGGCCCGCTGGTCCCTCTTCGTCGAACGCCATCCCAAACTGCTCGGCGCCGTGGCCGCCGCGGTGATGCTGATCCTCGCCCTGCCCACCTTCTCGCTGCATCTGGGCACCTCCGACCAGGGCAACAACCCGGCCTCCACCACCACCCGGCAGGCGTACGACCGGCTCGCGGAGGGGTTCGGCCCCGGCGTCAACGGTCCATTGACGCTGGTCGCGCACCTGGACGGCGCCGACGACCGGCTCGCCATGGACCAACTGCCCGGCACGCTGCGTACGACGGAGGGTGTCGCCTCCGTCGGTCCGATCACGTTCAACGGCAGCGGTGACACGGCGGCGCTCACCGTCGTACCCGACTCGGCGCCCCAGGCGAAGGACACCAGCGCGCTGGTCGACCGGCTGCGTACGGACGTCCTTCCCGAGGCCGAGGCCGGTACCTCCCTGGAGGTGCACGTCGGCGGACTCACCGCGAGCTACGACGACTTCGCGGAGATCATCATCGGCAAACTGCCGCTCTTCGTCGGGGTCGTGATCACCCTCGGCTGTCTGCTCCTGCTGCTCGCCTTCCGGTCCGTGGGCATCCCGGTCAAGGCCGCCCTGATGAATGTGGCCGCCGTCGCGTCGTCCTTCGGGGTCGTCGTCGCGATCTTCCAGTGGGGGTGGGGGAGCGAGCTGCTGGGGCTCGGCAGCGCGGGGCCGATAGAACCCTTCCTGCCCGTGATCATGGTCTCCGTGCTCTTCGGGCTCTCCATGGACTACCAGGTCTTCCTGGTCAGCCGGATGTACGAGGAGTGGCTGGAGACGGGGGACAACCGGCGGGCGGTCCGCGTCGGCCTCGCCGAGACCGGGCGGGTGATCAACTCCGCGGCGGTCATCATGATCTCGGTCTTCCTCGCGTTCGTCCTGAGCGGCGACCGGGTCATCGCCATGTTCGGGATCGCGCTGGCGGCCGCGGTCGCACTGGACGCCTTCGTCCTCCGTACGCTGCTGGTGCCGGCCTTGATGCATATGCTCGGCGGCGCCAACTGGTGGCTGCCGCGCCGGCTCGACCGCTGGCTGCCGCGGATCAGTATCGAAGCGCCTCGGCGGCGCGAACATGCGAAGATCCCGGAGCCGCGCGAGACCGAGGACAGCGTGCTCGTACGGTGAACACCCGTACGGCTGTTCATTCACAGGCACCTGTTCACTCGCACGCTGAAGGAGCCCGATGTTCGCGATACCACTGGGAGACGGGGCGGAGCTGCGCCCGCTGGAACCATGGCAGGCCGAGGAGTTCCTCGCCCATATGGACCGCGCCAGGGACCTGGTCGATGAACACATCAAGCTGGCCGACGCCGTCACCGATCCCGTGTCGGCCCGCGCGCTGCTCACCTCGTACGCGGAGAAGCAGGCGGCCGACACCGGCCGGATCTACGGGATCTGGCTCGACTCCACCCTCGTCGGCGGCGTGCTCTTCCGCGTCTTCGACGCGGCGGCCGGCACCTGCGAGGTCGGCTGCTGGCTGGAGCCCGCCGCGACGGGGCGCGGTCTGGTCACGCGCGCGGCCCGGGTACTGATCGACTGGGCGGTGCGGGAGCGCGGGATACACCGGGTGGAGTGGCAGGTGTCGTCCGCCAACACCGCGAGCGTCAAGGTCGCGCGGCGGCTCGGCATGACACGGGACGGGGTGCTGAGGGAGAGCTATCCGCACCGTGGCGTACGGCAGAACACCGAGATCTGGTCGGTCCTGGCGTCCGAGTGGCGCGAGCGGGCGGGCACCGCCGGCTGACCTCGCGGACCCCCGGCACGACCTCGAAACGTTCTTTTCATCGCGAGTTTCGGTGTTCTCAGGAAGTTCTCAGACAGGGCCCCTAGCGTGCGCCGTATGAACCCGACCCCCGAGACCGAGACCGCCGCTCAGAGCACCGACCCGGAGACGGCCGAGACCGCCGCCTCCGGAGCCGAGGCGGCGGCGGAGACCAAGACCGGCCCCAAGGCCGACCTCACCAAGGGGTCTGTCGCCGAGCACACCGACAAGGACACCACCCCGGCCGACGACCTGACCGACGCCGACGCCGACGCGGACGCCGACGCCGAGGACGCGACGGACACCGAGGACACCGACCTGGACGGTGAGGACGCCGCCGCGAGCCGCCCGTCCGGTCTCGGCTCCGCCGCCGCCTCCATCGTCGCCGTCTGCCTCGGGATCGTCGCCCTCACCGGCACCTGGACCGGCCGGATCCTCGCCGAGCGCCAGGGCGTCGACGGCCAGCTCAACACCGCCCAGTCAAGCACCACCGAGCAGCAGATCTCCGCGCTCTACGCCGACGGCTGGCATCTCACCGCCGCGGTCAACGGGGCTGTCGCCCTGGTGGCGCTGCTCGTCGGAGCGATCGTGCTGGCCCTGCCGCAGCGCACCGGCTGGGTGCGCCCCTTCGCGCTGGCCGGCGCGATCCTCGGCTTCCTGGGGCTGCTGGTCTCCGTCGGCATGTACTTCGACCTCTTCGCGGCCCTGCCGACCGCCCCCGCCCCCACCCCCACCCCCTGATCCCGGCTCGGCCGCCGAGCCCGCCCGCGCGCGGCGCCACAGCCGGGGCCTCAGGACCCGGGACCTCAGGACCCGGGTCCTTAGGGCGCTGAGTTTTGCGGCCCTGACGCCTTAGGGCCTGAGGCCGTACGGAGATCCACGCCCCTGTTTCTAAGGCACCGGGGCCCGCGAAGATGCGGCACACTCCCGATGTCGCCGTACCCCCTGGGAGACGAAGGTAGAGGCATCACCAGATGCCTGACACCTTCACCAGGGGGACTCGATGTTCGAGTTTGAGCTTCAGAAGATCAACGCGGCCGAGCTGATGCGCAGGGCCGACCAGCGCAGGCTCGTACGGGAGATCCGCACCGCCCGCCGACAGGCGCGACGAGCGGCCAAGGAAGCCCGGGAGGGGCGGGTGAACACCCCGCACCACCGGTTCGCGCGCGCGGCCTGACATGACGGCTCTCCACCCGATAACCAGTGCCGCGCTGTCAGACCCCTGTGCGATGCTCGGGCCCGTGGAGACCAGGTCAGTCAGCCCCGTGTTCGTCGGCAGATCCGGCGAGCTCACCGCTCTCACCCAAGCGCTCGCCCGCGCCACCGCGGGCGAGCCGCAGGCGTTGCTCATCGGTGGCGAGGCCGGGGTCGGCAAGACACGGCTCATCGAGGAGCTGCACAAGGCGGCCTGCGCCGAGAAAGCCGTCGTGGCGGTCGGCGGATGTGTCGAAATCGGCGCGGACGGACTGCCGTTCGCGCCCTTCTCCACCGCCCTGCGCTCGCTGCGCCGTCAGCTGCCCGACGAGCTGACGGCGGCGGCCGAGGGGCAGCAGGACGAGCTGGCCCGGATCCTGCCCGAGCTGGGGCAGTCGGACCGCGGCGCGCTCGGGGAGGACGGCACCGCCCGGCTCTTCGAGCTGACCGCGCGCCTGCTGGAGCGGCTGGCGGCGGACCGTACGGTCGTGCTCGTCCTGGAGGATCTGCACTGGGCGGACGCCTCCACCCGCCATCTGCTCGCCTATCTCTTCCGCGCGCTGCGCCGCGGCCGGCTCGTCGTGCTCGCCACCTACCGCGCCGACGACATCCACCGCCGCCACCCGCTGCGCCCGCTCCTGGCCGAGCTCGACCGGCTGCGCTCCGTCCGCCGTATCGAGCTCTCCCGCTTCAACCGCGCCGAGGTACGGAGCCAGCTCACGGGCATCCTCGCGGCCGAACCCGACCCGGCCCTGCTGGAGCAGATCTTCGAACGCTCCGACGGCAACGCGTTCTTCGTGGAGGAGCTGGCCTGCTCCCTCGGGACGGGCTGTGGCCCCGGTCTGAGCGATTCCCTGCGCGATCTGCTGCTCGTCAGGGTCGAGGCGCTGCCCGAGGTCGCCCAGCGGGTCGCCAGGATCGTCGCCGAAGGCGGCACGACCGTCGAATACCGGCTGCTGGCCGCCGTCGGACGGCTCGCGGAGGACGAGCTGATCGAGGCGCTGCGGGCCGCGGTCGGCGCCAATATCCTGCTGCCCACGGCCGACGGCGACGGCTACCGCTTCCGGCACTCCCTGGTGCGCGAGGCGGTCAGCGACGATCTGCTGCCGGGCGAGCGCTCCCGGATCAACCGCCGCTACGCCGAGGTGCTGGAGGCCGACCCCTCACTCGTACGGGCCGATGAGCGCACCACCCGCCTCGCCAGCCACTGGTACCACGCGCATGACGCGGCCAAGGCACTCCCCGCCGTGCTGAGCGCCGCCGTGGAGGCGCGC
This sequence comes from Streptomyces sp. NPDC094034, assembly GCF_040303865.1. Lineage (NCBI taxonomy): Bacteria > Bacillati > Actinomycetota > Actinomycetes > Kitasatosporales > Streptomycetaceae > Streptomyces > Streptomyces sp. NPDC094034. The sequence continues at coordinate 81,688 of NZ_JBEOUD010000032.1, forward strand.
AGGCGCTCCGCGTACTCCGAGCAACTGAGGCTGCTCGAACGGGCCATGGAGCTGTGGGACGACGCCCCCGAGGACGTGCGCGGCACCCTGCGGCCACCGGACGACGTCGAGGTCTATCCGCCCTGCGGCGGCGATCCGACATCCCCGCCGCTGCGCTATCTGGATCTGATGGCGGAGGCGACGGTCGCCGCCCGCTTCGGCGGTGAGCGCGAACGCGCCCTGGCCATCTCCAAGAAGGCCCTGCGGGTCCTGGAGGGCGAGGGCGGCGGGAAGGATCCGCTGCGCGCCGCCTGGTTCTGGATCCAGCGCTCGCGCCTGACGCAGGACCTCACACGCGGCGACGGCTGGGAGGAACTGGCCACCGCCCAGGAGCTGGTGCGCGGAATGCAGCCGTCCGCCGTGCACGCGGAGGTCCTGGCCAACGTCGCGAGCTGGGGCGCCCTGCACCAGCCGGGCCCCGACAGCCTGGCCGCCGCCGACCGGGCCGTGGAGTACGCCAGGCTGGTCGGCGCGGAACTCACCGAACTGCACGCCCGCCTCACCCGAGGCTGGCTCACCGCCGACGCGGGAGGTGTCGAAGAGGGCATCACCGAGATGTACGAGGCCCGTGACCGCGCCGCCGAGCTGGGCGCCGTCGGGATTCTCGGCCGGGCCAGTGTCAATCTGCCGTCCACGCTGGAGAGCATGGGCCGCTCCGGGGAAGCGGTGGCCGTCGCCGAGGAGGGCGTCGCCTTCAGCCATCAGCGCGGTCTCGCCGACACGGAGGCCTGGGTGCGGCACAACCTCGCGCACTCCCTCTTCTCCCTCGGACGCTGGACCGAGGCGGACGCCGTCCTCGACGACACGGTGGAGCTGGCCCAGTCCCACAAGGCACGCGGTCTGGTCGCCGGACGCCGCGCCGAACTGGCCCTGTTCCGCGGTGACGTCGACGAGGCACGGCGCCAGGTGGAGCTGACCCGGGGCTTCTTCGGCACCCATGACTTCCAGCCCCAGCACCTGATACCGCCGGCCCGGCTCGCGATGTGCATCGCCGCGCGGCGCGGCGCGCTGGCCGACGCGAGGGCCGAGTTCGAGCGGATCACCGAGCACGGCTTCCCGCCGGGCACCCGGCAGCACGCACTGCCGCTGCTGTGTACGGCCGCCTCGATCGAGGCGGACGCCAGAGGGCTGCCGGACGCGGAAGCCGGACGCGCGGCGATACTCACGGCCATCCGCCTGCACGCCAAGCGGATGCCCACACTCGTGCCCGTCTGGCACGCGTACGGCCTGATGCTGGAAGCGGAGCTGGCGCGGGCCGAGGGCACCATGGCGCCGGAGCTGTGGGCGCGCGCCGTCGCCGCGTTCGAGGTGACGGAGCGCCCCTATGAACTCGCCCTTGTCCGGCAGCGCCGGGCCGCCGCTCTGCTGGACCACCACGCCGACCGCGCCGAAGCCGCGGATCTGCTCATCCTGGCCCACACCGCGGCTCGCGGCCTCGGCGCGCGCCCGCTGACCGAGGAGATCGAATCGCTCGCGGGGCGGGCCCGGATCAGCCTCGCGCCGACGCCCGCCGGTGTCCGTACGGCCCGGGCCGCCGATCCGGATCCCGACCCGGCCCGCGCCCTGGGGCTGACCCCCAGGGAACAGGACGTCCTGCGGCTGGTCGCCGCCGGTCACACCAACCGCGCGATCGCCGAGGAGCTGTACATCTCGCCCAAGACGGCGAGCGTCCATGTCTCCAACATCCTGGCCAAGTTGGGCGTGTCGGGCCGTACGGAAGCGGCGGCCCTCGCGCACCGCCTGCGCCTTTTCCCCGATACCGCGGCCTGAGGGCTTCCCCGTCCCCTCTTCACGACTCTTCACCACGCGGCGGCGCGTATCGCTACGCGACCTCCAGCACGCGTAGCGCTACGCGACCTCCAGCAGGAGGATCCTGTCGTCCCCCGGCTTCGGTGTGCCCCGGCCGTCCGTATTGCTGGTCGTCAGCCACACCTTGTCGCCGTCCACCGAAAGCACCGTGCGCAGGCGGCCGTACTCACCCTTCAGGAAGGCCTGTGGGGCGGCCGCGGCTTTCCGGCCCGCCAGCGGAATCCGCCACAGCCGCTCGCCGCGTAGCGCCGCCATCCAGATCGAGCCCTCCGCGTACGCGATCCCGCTCGGCGAGGCCTCGTCCGGCCGCCACTGGACGACCGGGTCGACATAGCCCGGCTTATGGGCCTTTCCCTCCACGTAGGGCCAGCCGTAATTCTTGCCCGGCTCGATGAGATTCAACTCGTCCCAGGTGTCCTGGCCGAACTCCGAGGCCCATAGCCGCCCCTCGGAATCCCAGGCGAGTCCCTGCACATCGCGGTGGCCCAGGGAATAGACGACCGAATTCGCCTCCGGATTGCCGTGCACGGGCTGCCCGTCAGGAGTCATCCGCAGAATCTTGCCGGCCAGCGACTTCTTGTCCTGCGCGAGCTTCTTGTCACCGGTGTCGCCCGTGGTCGCGTACAGCATCTTGTCCGGGCCGAAGGCGATCCGTCCGCCGTCGTGAAGAGTGCCCTTCGGAATGCCGCGCAGCACAGTGTCGGGCGCCCCCAATTGCCGCTCGGCGGGCTTCTTCTCGTCGTAGAACATCCGAGCGATGCGATTGTCCGACGCGGTCGTGAAATACGCGTACACCTGATGATCCGAGGCGTACGAAGGGGAGAGCGCGATGCCCAGCAACCCGCCCTCGCCCCCCGGGGAGACCCCGGGCACCGAGCCGATCACGGTCTTCTTCCCGGTCTCCGCGTCCACCCGGGTGATCTTTCCCTCGTCGCGCGAGGACACCAGCGCGTCACCGTCCGGCAGAGCGGCCAGGCCCCAGGGCGTCTTGAGCCCTTCCGTCAGGGTGGACACCACCCGCACCGAGCCCTTGGCGGGCGCGGCCGACGGGCTCGGCGCCGCGTCCTGCGACGCCGCGGCGGCCGGGGTCGTCGGCGCGCTCCGGCCGGGCACGGGACCCGCATCGCCGCCGGAGCCGCATCCCGTCAACACGAGCAGGGCGACAGCGGTCCCTACGGCCGTCACTGTTGAACGTTGCACGGTTCGATCCCTTCGAAGGCTGCGATTCCCCTGCGCTCTACCGTTCCCAACGTTTCTCACACCGCCGCCGTTCGCGCACCGCGACCGCGCTCACTCCCATGACTCCCGTACCGGCGGCAGCTCCGCGATCTCGGCCAGATCCCGTGCGGTCAGCGTCAACTCCGCCGCCCGCGCGTTCTCCACCGCCCACCGCTCCCGCTTCGTCCCCGGCAACGGCACCACATGCCGGCCCCGGCTCAGCACCCATGCCAGCGCCACCTGCGCCGGGGTCGCGCCGTGCCGCGCCGCGATCCGCCGCAACCCCACCACCAATGGCTGGTTCGCGGCCATCATCTCCGCCGTGAACCGCGGATGCCGCGCCCGCACGTCGTCCGGCTCGAAACCCTGCCCCGGCGTGAGCGTGCCGGTCAGAAAACCATTGCCCAGCGGCATCGCCGCCAGGAACCCGATACCCCGCGCCTCGCACCACGGCAACAGCCGCTCCAGCGCCTCGGGCGACCACACCGAGAGCTCCGCCTCCACCGCGCTCACCGGAAAGATCTGCTGCACCCGCTCCAGCTGGCGGATCGTCGACTCGTGCAGATGCGCCCCCGATCTGCGCCGGGAGGCGCGCGCCCCCACCGCGCACAGCCCGAGCGCCCGCACCTTCCCCGCGGCCACCAGCTCCGCCATCGCACCCCAGGTCTCCTCGACCGGTATCTCGGGATCGGCGCGGTGCAGCTGGTACAGATCGATCACATCGGTCTGCAGACGCCGCAGCGAGGCGTCGCAGGCCCGCCGCACATATCCGGGGCGGCCGTTGGCGACGATGTGCTGATCACCGACGAGCAGTCCGCACTTGGTCGAGACGAAGACATCCGCGCGCCGCTGCCCGAGCACGCGCCCCAGCAGCAGCTCATTGGTGAAGGGGCCGTACATGTCCGCCGTGTCGAGCAGGCTCGTACCGGCGTCGAGCGCCGCGTGCGCCGCCCGGAGTGAACGGTCGCCGTGCTGCTGCGAGCCGGTGTAGGCCCAGTGCATCGGCATACAGCCGAGGCCGATCGCGCCCACTTCGAGCGCCGCCGCACCGATTGTCCTGCGCTCCAACGCCGTACCCCTCCTTGTGCCGCCCACAAGCTAACCCCATCGCCCCGACACCCATCGCATAGCCTCCTGACCATGACTTCAGACGTATGGCTCCCCCTACAGGCCGACGGGATCGAGGGACTTCCCGAGGGGCCGCGCTATCTCTTCTGGGACGGCGGCGAGGAGTACCCCGCCGACCCCGCCGACTGCGCCTTCTACGCGGTCCCGTATATGAAGGGACCCGAGATCGCGGTGCGGCCGCTCGCCGCCATGACCTCCGTACGCGTCGTCCAGACCCTCTCGGCGGGCATAGACCATGTGACCCCCGGCCTCGGCTCGCTGCCCGCTGGCGTACACCTGTGCAACGCCAAGGGCGTCCATGAGGCCAGCACCGCCGAACTCACCCTGGCCCTGATCCTCGCCTCCCTGCGCGGCATCCCCGGCTTCGTCACCGGCCAGCGGCGGGAGGAGTGGCGCTCGGGCTTCTACCCGGCGCTCGCCGACAAGTCCGTACTGATCGTCGGGTACGGCTCGATCGGCGCGGCCATCGAGGACCGGCTCGCGCCCTTCGAGTGCGCGCGGGTGGTGCGCGTCGCCCGCTCGGCCCGCACCACGGAGCGCGGCGCCGTCCACGCGTTCACCGATCTCCCCGAACTGCTCCCCGACGCCGATGTGGTGATCCTCTCCACCCCGCTCACCGAGGGGACGAGGGGCCTGGCCGGAGCGGAGTTCCTGGCCCGGATGAAGGACGGCGCGCTCCTGGTCAATGTCGCGCGCGGCGCCGTCGTCGACACCAAGGCCCTGCTCACCGAGACCGAGAGCGGACGGATCAGGGCCGCCCTGGATGTCACCGATCCGGAACCGCTGCCCGCCGGTCATCCGCTCTGGCACGTGCCGGGCGTCCTCATCAGCCCCCATGTCGGCGGCTCCACCTCCGCGTTCCTGCCGCGCGCGAAGCGGCTGCTGGCCGGCCAGCTCACCCTGTTCGTCGCCGGCGAGGAGCCGCGCAACATCGTCGTCACCACCGGCTGACCCCGGGCCGCGGGAACAGTCGGCGGGACAGGACCTGGCGTCGCAGCACCCCGCCGCACGATCCGGAAGTCACTCCCTGGCCACTCTCCGCAGCCGTCCGGACACCCTCGTGGCCGACAACTCCCCTGGTCGTCACGGAGAGTAGAAGAAGTATGTCCCTGAGTGACGAGACTGGTGTATCGTCCCGATCTGGGGGCTGCGGCGCGCCTGGGGCGGCGCAGCGGAGCGAACAGAATGCGAGGGGGGCGACGGGGCGATGTACGGCCAATGGACGAACGATCCGACGCGGCAGGGGCGCCGGCGACGACCTCCGGACATCCCGGTCAACACGCGGGTTCCCTCAGCGGTGACCGCGACACCCCCCGGGGCTGTCCGGTGAGCGCCGAGGGCGTGCTCATCGGCAGGCGGGCGGTCTCCGGCAGTGGCTCGGGGCTCATCGCGCAGCTCTTGCTCGCCCTGATCTGCGCGGGCTACGCGGCCGGCGCGGCGCTGGGCTGGGGCTCGCCCGAACTGGCCCTGTTCATGGGGGACTTCGGGCTGAGTCTGGCCGCCGCGATCGCCGCGGTCTCCTGCTTCTTCTACGCACGCGGCCGCGGCAGCCGCTTCCGGCCCGCCTGGCTGCTGTTCTCGTTCTCCTCCGCGATGGCCTCCGGAGGGAACGCCGTCTGGGGCTGGTACGAGGTCATCCTCGACAAGCCGGTGCCCAGCCCCTCACTCGCCGATCTCTTCTTCCTCTGCTTCGCGCCACCCGCCATCGTGGGCCTGCTCGTCCTCGCCAAGCGCCCCGTCAGCAGGGCCGGCTGGCTCTGTCTGGCCCTCGACTCCTGGCTGATCGGCGGCTCGCTGCTCACCCTCTCCTGGAGCCTCGCCCTCGCGCGCACGGCGCATTTCCAGGGCGAGAGCGTGACCCAGGCGGCGCTCTCCCTCGCCTATCCGCTGCTCGACATCGTGCTGGTCAGCATGGTGCTCGCGCTGCACTTCCGACGGGCCACGGGCAGCCGCTCCGCCGTCAACACCGCCATCGCCGCACTCGCCCTGACGGTGCTGTGCGACGCCCTGTTCACCTCCCCGCTGCTGCGGGAGACCTATCGCTCGGGACAGCTGCTCGACGCGGGCTGGTTCGCCGGCTCGCTGCTCCTCGCGTACGCGCCGTGGGGTATGCGCCGTGTCCCCGAAAGCCCGCCGCCGCCACGTCAGCCCCGTACCTCCAGCCGTCCGATCGCCGGCTCGCTCGCCGCGCTCACGCCCTATCTGGCCGCGGCCGTCTGCACGCTGGGCATCCTCTACAACGTGATCGAGGACCGCCGGGTCGACCGGGTGGTGGTCCTCACCGGCTGCGCGGTCGTGCTCGCACTGGTGGTACGGCAGGGCATCATGCTCGTCGACAACATCGCGCTCACCCATGAACTGGCCCAGAAGGAGAACCACTTCCGGTCCCTGGTGCAGGGCTCCAGCGATGTGATCATGATCGCCGCGCCCTCCGGCATACTCCGCTATGTCAGCCCCGCCGCCACGGGCGTGTACGGCAGGGAGGCGGAGGATCTCGTCGGCGCCGAGCTGGCCTCGATCATCCACCCCGACGACCTCGGCAGGGTCGTCCACGAAGTACGGCGCTTCCTGGCCGCGCCCCCCTCCGAGGAACCCACGACCCGCATCGAGTGCCGGTTCAGATCAGGGACCGGCGACTGGCTCAATGTGGAGTCCACCGTCAACCGCCACCAGGGCGGGCTGATCTTCAACAGCCGGGACGTCACCGAACGGGTGCGCCTCCAGGCGCAGCTCCAGCACAACGCCGAGCACGACCCGCTCACCGACCTGCCCAACCGCGCCCTGTTCACCGAGCGCGTACGACAAGCCCTCTCCGGCCGTCGTACGACCGATCCGGGCACGGCCGTGCTCTTCATCGACCTCGACGGCTTCAAGGGCGTCAACGACCGGCTGGGCCATCAGGTCGGGGACGAACTGCTGATCCACGCCGCCCACCGGCTCCAGGACTCCGTACGGGCCGGTGACACCGCGGCCAGACTCGGCGGCGACGAGTTCGCGGCCATCGTCCTCGGCGACGGGAACGACGACAGGGCCGCCCGGGAGCACCAGGTCCACGAGATCGCCGACCGGCTGCGCCTCAGGCTCTCGCAGCCGTATCGCATCGACGGCAACGATGTCCGGGTCGCCGCCTCCATCGGCATCGCCTTCGCCGAACCGGGCATAACCCCCACCGAACTCATGCGCAACGCGGACCTCGCGATGTATCGCGCCAAGGCCGCGGGCAAGAACCGCGTCGAGCTGTACGCGCCCCAGATGCAGGCGGAGGTCGTCCGCAGGACCGAGCTGGCCACCCGGCTGCGCACCGCCCTGCACGACGGCGAATTCACCCTGCTCCACCAGCCGGTGGTGCATCTCACCACCGGGCGGGTCTCCAGCGTCGCCGCCCAGGCCCGCTGGCGCTCCGCCCAGGGCATCCTGTTCACCCCCGCGGAGTTCCTGCGCGTCACCGACGACGGCGACCGCACCGCGGAGCTCGGCCGCCGGCTCCTGGAGGAGGCCGTCTCCCAGGCCGCGGAACGGGCGAGAATCGGCCATTCCGTGTCCGTCGCGGTACGGCTCCCGGCCCGCAGACTGCTCGACAAATCCCTGCCGCCCGGCGCCATCGAAGCCCTGCTCACCCGCCATGGGCTGCCCTCCGGGGCCCTGATGATCGAGCTGTCCGACAGCGACCCGCGCGCCTCCATCGACGAGTTGGAGCACCGGCTCGTCGCGCTGCGCCGACTGGGGGTACGGATCGCCCTCGACGGCTTCGGCAGCGGGTACGCCGCGATCAGCGCCCTGCGCAGGCTCCCGGTGGACGTACTGAAACTGGACCGCGGTCTGGTGGAGGGCGTCGTGGAGTCGGCGCGGCTGCACAAGATCACGGCCGGGCTGCTGCGGATCGCCGGGGATCTGGGCATGCAGTCCGTGGCCGACGGGGTCGACGTCCCCGAGCAGGTCCTCGCGCTGCGCGCCATGGGGTGTACGCACGGCCAGGGAATGGCCTTCTCCGGGCCGCTGGACGAGTACCGGCTGCGCCGCGCCCTGCTGGCCGGCACATACCCCCTGCCGGGCGGTACGGCCCTGCCCGTGCTCACGGGCGGCGCGCTGCCCGTGAGGGCCGCCCGGCACGTCTCGGGTGACCGGATTCCGCACCCTTCGATGCCCCTCGATCCGCTCAAATAGTGAGACTCCCGTCCCACCCACTTGACAGCCATGGCGCGCCGGAGGGAGGGTCAGTGCCATGCGCACCCGAATTCTCGTACTTGGAAAGCGCGTCGGCTGAAGCAGAGCATCGAACCGCTCCGCAGACCACACCGACGCGCTCCCCTCGCTTGCCTCACGGCACGAGGGGTTTTTTGTTGCACCGGCACACCCCAAACCCTCGCAAAAACCCTCAGCCTCTTCGAGAAGAGAATGCCGATGACCGAGCAGGCCACCGGGGCCCACCATCCGCAGCCGCGGGCCCGTAACGGCGGACCGTCCCCCGCCTCCGTTGAGCACGTCACGGGCGCGCAGTCCCTCGTCCGCTCTCTTGAGGAAGTGGGGGCCGACACGGTATTCGGCATCCCCGGCGGCGCCATCCTCCCCGCGTACGACCCGATGATGGACTCCACCCGGGTCCGCCACATCCTCGTCCGCCACGAGCAGGGCGCGGGCCACGCGGCCGAGGGCTACGCCCAGGCCACCGGCAAGGTGGGCGTCTGCATGGCCACCTCGGGCCCCGGCGCCACCAACCTGGTCACCCCGATCGCCGACGCGCACATGGACTCCGTGCCGATGGTCGCGATCACCGGCCAGGTGGCGAGCAAGGCCATCGGGACGGACGCCTTCCAGGAGGCGGACATCTGCGGCATCACCATGCCGATCACCAAGCACAACTTCCTGGTCACCAAGGCCGAGGACATCCCGCGCACCATCGCGGAGGCCTTCCACATCGCCTCCACCGGGCGCCCGGGACCGGTCCTGGTGGACATCGCCAAGGACGCGCTCCAGGCGGAGACGACCTTCAGCTGGCCGCCCACCCACGACCTGCCCGGCTACCGCCCGGTGACCAAGCCGCACGCCAAGCAGATCCGCGAGGCCGCCAAGCTGATTACCCAGGCCAGGCGCCCGGTGCTGTACGTCGGCGGCGGCGTCCTCAAGGCCGGCGCCACCGCCGAGCTGAAGGTCCTCGCCGAGCTCACCGGCGCCCCCGTCACCACCACCCTGATGGCGCTGGGCGCGTTCCCCGACAGCCACCCGCTGCACGTGGGAATGCCGGGCATGCACGGTTCGGTCACCGCCGTCACCGCACTCCAGAAGGCCGACCTGATCGTCGCCCTCGGAGCCCGTTTCGACGACCGCGTCACCGGCAAGCTGGACAGCTTCGCGCCCTACGCCAAGATCGTCCACGCCGATATCGACCCGGCCGAGATCGGCAAGAACCGCACCGCGGACGTGCCGATCGTCGGGGATGCCCGCGAGGTCCTGGCCGATCTGGTCCAGGCCGTCCAGTCCGAGCACACCGAGGGCCACGTGGGCGACTACAGCGCCTGGTGGCAGGACCTCAACCGCTGGCGCGAGACCTACCCCCTCGGCTACGACCAGCCCGGCGACGGCACCCTCTCGCCGCAGCAGGTCATCCAGCGCATCGGCCAACTCGCCCCCGACGACACCATCTACGCGGCGGGCGTCGGCCAGCACCAGATGTGGGCCGCGCACTTCATCGAGTACGAGAAGCCCGCCACCTGGCTGAACTCCGGCGGCGCCGGGACCATGGGATACGCCGTGCCGGCCGCCATGGGCGCCAAGGCGGGGCAGCCGGACCGCACGGTCTGGGCCATCGACGGCGACGGCTGCTTCCAGATGACCAACCAGGAACTCACCACCTGCGCGCTCAACAACATCCCGATCAAGGTCGCGATCATCAACAACGGCGCGCTGGGCATGGTCCGCCAGTGGCAGACCCTCTTCTACAACCAGCGCTACTCCAACACCGTGCTGCACTCCGGCCAGGACGTGACCGAAGGCCCCAGCGGCGGCACCCGCGTCCCGGACTTCGTCAAGCTCTCCGAGGCCATGGGCTGTGTCGCGATGCGCTGCGAGTCCCCGGACGAGCTGGACGCGGTGATCGCCAAGGCCAACGCCATCAACGACCGTCCCGTCGTGGTCGACTTCATCGTCCACGAGGACGCCCAGGTGTGGCCGATGGTCGCCGCGGGCACCTCGAACGACGAGGTCATGGCCGCTCTGGGCGTCCGCCCCGACTTCGGCGACGGCGCGGACGACTGAGCCGCGGAACGAGAGCACGAGAGACCGAGAGAAGAGACCGAGACATGACCAGGCACACGCTCTCCGTTCTGGTGGAGAACACCCCCGGCATCCTCGCCCGGATCGCCGCGCTGTTCTCCCGCCGCGGCTTCAACATCGACTCGCTCGCCGTCGGTGTCACCGAGCACCCCGACATCTCCCGCATCACCATCGTGGTCAATGTCGAGGAACTGCCCCTTGAGCAGGTGACGAAGCAGCTCAACAAGCTGGTGAACGTCCTGAAGATCGTCGAACTGGAGCCCGGCGCCGCGATCCAGCGCGAGCTCGTCCTGGTGAAGGTCCGCGCCGACAACGAGACCCGCTCCCAGATCGTCGAGATCGTCCAGCTGTTCCGCGCCAAGACCGTGGACGTCTCGCCCGAGGCCGTCACGATCGAGGCCACCGGATCGAGCGACAAGCTCGACGCCATGCTGAAGATGCTGGAGCAGTACGGCATCAAGGAACTGGTGCAGTCAGGAACGATCGCCATAGGACGTGGCGCGCGGTCCATCACGGACCGCAGCCTGCGGGCGCTCGACCGCAGCGCGTAGCCCGTCGGCCCCCGTCCGTAAGCACGCCCCCGCCATCCCCGGTCCGCTCGTATGGCGAGACCGGGACACCCGCATCGACCGTCCCGCCGTACGGTGGGACGCGAGCCGCGGCATTTTCGAAGCCGCCCGCACCCCAAGCAGCGCACACCAAGGAGAAGACCCAGTGGCCGAGCTGTTCTACGACGACGACGCCGACCTGTCCATCATCCAGAACCGCAAGGTCGCGGTCATCGGTTACGGCAGCCAGGGCCACGCCCACGCGCTGTCGCTCCGTGACTCGGGTGTCGACGTCCGGGTCGGTCTGCACGAGGGCTCCAAGTCCAAGGCCAAGGCCGAGGAGCAGGGCCTGCGCGTGGTGACGCCCGCCGAGGCCGCCGCCGAGGCCGACGTGATCATGATCCTGGTGCCGGACCCGATCCAGGCCCAGGTCTACGAGGAGTCCATCAAGGACAATCTGAAGGACGGCGACGCGCTGTTCTTCGGCCACGGCCTCAACATCCGCTACGGCTTCATCAAGCCGCCGGCCAATGTCGATGTCGCGATGGTCGCCCCCAAGGGCCCCGGCCACCTGGTCCGCCGCCAGTACGAGGAGGGCCGCGGCGTGCCGTGCATCGCGGCCGTCGAGCAGGACTTCTCCGGCGGCGCCTTCGCGCTGGCCCTCTCGTACGCGAAGGGGATCGGCGGCACCCGCGCCGGTGTCATCAAGACGACCTTCACCGAGGAGACCGAGACCGACCTGTTCGGTGAGCAGGCCGTGCTCTGCGGTGGCACCGCCGCGCTGGTCAAGGCGGGCTTCGAGACGCTGACCGAGGCCGGCTACCAGCCGGAGATCGCGTACTTCGAGTGCCTCCACGAGCTGAAGCTGATCGTGGACCTGATGTACGAGGGCGGCCTGGAGAAGATGCGCTGGTCGGTCTCCGAGACCGCCGAGTGGGGCGACTACGTCAGCGGCCCGCGCGTCATCACCGACCAGACCAAGGTCGAGATGAAGAAGATCCTGGCCGAGATCCAGGACGGCACCTTCGCCAAGAACTGGATGGAGGAGTACCACGGCGGTCTGAAGAAGTACAACGAGTACAAGAAGGCCGACAGCGACAGCCTGCTCGCGACCACCGGCGCGGAGCTGCGCAAGCTCATGAGCTGGGTGGACAACGAGGACGCGTAACACCGCGCGCGGACGGCCCCGGCCAGGGATGAGCCGGGGCCGTCCGCACGGAACGCCGACGCGGGACCGCACGTACGGGTGATCCTTCCGCCAGGGCGGAAAACGGCCCGATGACAGCACTAGACTGCACAGCACATACGCGTCAGGCCCACAGCGTCGTGCGTCTTCCACGCGGCCAGAACCCTCCACCGCATGCGGCCGTCGGGACGGCCGTCCGCTATGGGACTTGTGAGGACTCACGTGAGCTCGAAACCTGTCGTACTCATCGCTGAAGAGCTTTCGCCCGCCACCGTCGACGCGCTCGGTCCGGACTTCGAGATCCGGCACTGCAACGGCGCCGACCGCGCGGAGCTGCTGCCCGCCATCGCCGACGTGGACGCGATCCTGGTCCGCTCCGCGACCAAGGTCGACGCGGAGGCGATCGCCGCCGCGGCCAAGCTGAGGGTGGTCGCCCGCGCCGGCGTCGGCCTCGACAACGTGGACGTCTCCGCCGCCACCAAGGCCGGCGTGATGGTCGTCAACGCGCCGACCTCCAACATCGTCACCGCCGCCGAGCTGGCCTGCGGTCTGCTGGTCGCCACCGCGCGCCATATCCCGCAGGCCAATACCGCCCTCAAGAACGGCGAGTGGAAGCGCTCCAAGTACACGGGCGTCGAGCTGAGCGAGAAGACGCTCGGTGTCGTCGGCCTCGGCCGCATCGGTGTGCTGGTCGCCCAGCGCATGTCCGCGTTCGGTATGAAGATCGTCGCGTACGACCCCTATGTGCAGCCCGCCCGCGCCGCGCAGATGGGCGTCAAGCTGCTGACGCTCGACGAGCTGCTTGAGGTGTCGGACTTCATCACCGTGCACCTGCCGAAGACCCCCGAGACGCTGGGGCTGATCGGCGACGAGGCGCTGCACAAGGTGAAGCCGACGGTGCGGATCGTCAACGCCGCGCGCGGCGGGATCGTGGACGAGGAGGCGCTCGCCTCCGCGCTCAAGGAGGGCCGGGTGGCCGGCGCCGGTCTGGACGTGTACTCCAAGGAGCCCTGCACGGACTCCCCGCTGTTCCAGTTCGACCAGGTCGTCTGCACCCCGCACCTCGGCGCGTCCACCGACGAGGCGCAGGAGAAGGCGGGCATCGCGGTCGCCAGGTCGGTACGGCTCGCGCTCGCGGGCGAGCTGGTGCCGGACGCGGTGAACGTACAGGGCGGGGTCATCGCCGAGGACGTACGCCCGGGGCTGCCGCTCGCCGAGAAGCTCGGCCGGATCTTCACCGCGCTCGCGGGCGAGGTCGCGGTCCGGCTCGATGTCGAGGTGTACGGAGAGATCACCCAGCACGATGTGAAGGTGCTCGAACTCTCCGCGCTCAAGGGCGTGTTCGAGGATGTCGTCGCCGAGACCGTGTCGTATGTCAACGCCCCGTTGTTCGCGCAGGAGCGTGGCGTCGAGGTCAGGCTGACCACCTCAAGCGAGTCCCCGAACCACCGCAATGTGGTGACCGTGCGCGGCACGCTCTCCGGTGGCGAGGAGGTCTCGGTCTCCGGCACGCTGGCCGGGCCCAAGCACCTCCAGAAGATCGTCGCGATCGGTGACTACGACGTGGAGCTGGCGCTGGCCGAGCACATGATCGTGCTGCGCTACGAGGACCGCCCCGGTGTGGTCGGCACGGTCGGCCGGATCCTCGGCGAGGCCGGGCTCAATATCGCGGGGATGCAGGTCTCGCGCGCCGAGGAGGGCGGCGAGGCGCTGGTCGTGCTCACCGTCGACGACAATGTGCCGCCGGCCGTGCTGGCGGAGATCTCGGAGGAGATCGGCGCGGCCTCGGCGCGCTCGGTGGATCTGAACGACTAGGTCCTGTCGACCGGACAGGACCTAGCCGCTGTGGGCGTCCGGCCGGGCCGTCAGAGCCGGGTCGCCTTCAGGGCCATATGGAGTAGCAGCCGGTCCTCGCCGTCATCCAGGTCCAGACCCGTCAGCTGTTCGATCCGGGAGAGCCGGTAGTAGAGCGTCTGACGGTGGATGCCGAGTGCCGAGGCCGTACGTCCCGCCTGGCCCGCATGGTCGAGGAACACCTCGGCGGTGTGGGCCAGTTCGGCGTGTACGGGGTCGAGCAGCGGCCGGATCACGGGGTCGGGCTCGATGGGGAGCGCGGTCAGCAGACGGTACGCGCCGATCGACGTCCATCGCGCCACCGGGCCGAAACGGGGCTGGGCGACCGAGGCGCGGGCCGCCGACACCGCCTCGTGCCAGGCCGCGGGCAGCTCGGCCAGACCGCGGCGAGGCGCGCAGGAACCGGCGGCGGCCCCCGGTCCCGCCTCCTCGCGCAGCCGGGCGACGGCCGTGAGGACGGGCGCGAGCGCGTCCGGCGAGCGGAGCCTTACGAGCAGGGCGAGCGTGTCCGCCTCGCCCGATCCGTTCATCGGGCCGACCACCGGGCGGGTGATCGGGCCGGTCGGGGAGCCGTTCTGGCGCCCGTTCCCCTGGCCGGTCGCCCTGCCGCCCCTGGGGTCTTTCGCCACCGCTCCGTACGGCAGTGTGCACAGCGCCGCCGTCCCCGGCACCGCCCGTACTCGTGGCTCCTCGCCGCGCCAGGGCGCCACACAGAGCACCACATGTGATCCGTCCGCGCTCGGCCCCAGCGCCGCCCGTAGCGCCGCCAGCGCCATGTCCCGCTGCCAGCCGGGCTCCGCCGTCAGTACGGCGCGCAGTTCGCGGGCCAGGTCCGCGCCCGCCCGTACCTCGTCCGCGAGCAGATCGCCGATCCGCGAGGTCACCTCCATGGCCGCCGCGAGCCGGGAGGCGCTCGGGCCCGGGTCGGAGTCGTCGAGCAGCCAGACGTAACCGAGCACCGTGCCCCGGTGCCGTACGGGCAGACAGATCCGGCCACGGAAGACCCCCGCGTCCGGCGCGGCGGGGATGCGGACCGGCTCCGTCGCGCGGGTGATGCCGAAGCCCTCGAACCAGGCGCGGACCGCCGGGGTGGACTTCCTGGTCAGGATCGAGCGCGTCCTGACCGGGTCCATGGCCGTGTCGTCGTCGCTGTCGTGCGCGCCGAAGGCGATCAGTCCGAAGTCCCGGTTCTCCAGCGTCGCGGGGACACCGAGCAGCGCCGAGATCTCGTCGACCAGCTCCTGATAATCGTCCTTCACTCGGACATTCTCCCACCGCTTTCAGACAGATGTCTGAGATCTCGGCCACGGATGCGTGACAGGTGTCGATGGCAGAGGATCGGCCCGATCTTTAGGTTTCACAGTGGTTCTCCTTGCCGTACTGAACTGATCGTTTCTGTTTGGCGGATGTTCGGTTACGGCTCTTTCGATCTCACCGTGGAGGTGCCCCGTGCTGGGTCCCGTGATCCTTGCCGCGTCGCGGAGCGACAGAATGCGCCGCGTCGTCTCGGCCGCACCGGTCACCAAGCCCGTGGTGAACCGTTTCATCGCCGGTGAGTCGGTCGAGGAGACGGTCCCCGTGGTCCAGGACATGGCCGGCCGCGGTCTGGAGGTCACCCTCGATGTCCTCGGCGAGGACATCACCGACCCGACCGAGGCGCTGGCCGCCCGGGACGCGTATCTGCGGCTGATCGACGCCCTCACCCCGCTTGAGCTGGGCGTACGCGCCGAGATGTCGGTCAAGCTCTCCTCCTTCGGCCAGGCGCTGCCCGGCGGACACGACCTCGCGCTGAAGAACGTCACCGCCGTCGTCGAGGCCGCCGCCGAGATCGGCACCACGGTCACCCTCGACATGGAGGACCACACCACCATCGACTCGACGCTCGCCATCCACGGTGAGCTGCGCGAGCGCTTCCCGGCGACCGGCGCGGTCGTCCAGTCGTACCTCTTCCGCACCGAGGAGGACTGCCGGGTCCTCGCCGAGGCCGGCTCGCGCGTGCGGCTCGTCAAGGGCGCCTACAAGGAGCCCGCGTCCGTCGCGTACCAGGACAAGAGAGAGGTCGACCGGGCGTATGTCCGCTGCCTCAAGATCCTGATGAACGGCGGCGGCTACCCGATGGTGGGCTCCCACGACCCGCGCGTCATCGCGATCGCCCAGAGCCTCGCCCGCCGCGCCGGACGTAAGCTCGATGAGTACGAGTTCCAGATGCTGTACGGCATCCGGGAGGCCGAGCAGGACCGGCTGGCCGCCGAGGGACACCGGATGCGTGTCTACATCGCGTACGGCACCGACTGGTACGGGTATTTCATGCGCCGTCTCGCCGAGCGCCCCGCCAACCTCGCGTTCTTCCTGCGTTCGCTGGTCAGCCGCGGCTGAGCCACCGGCACCGAAACCGACCGCCCCTGACCCACTGATGAAGGAGATTCGGCACCCATGGACGCTGTGACCCAGGTTCCCGCGCCGGTCAACGAGCCGGTGCACGGCTACGCCCCGGGCTCCCCGGAGCTGGCCCGTCTTGAGGTCAAGCTCAAGGAGCTGGCCGAGAACCCCGTCGACCTGCCGATGACGATCGGCGGCGAGAAGCGGATGGGCGGGGGCGAGCGCGTCGACGTCGTACAGCCGCACAACCACCGGGCCGTGCTCGGTACGTTCGCCGGCGCCACCCAGCAGGACGCCCGTGACGCGATCGACGCGGCCCTGGCCGCCGCCCCCGGCTGGCGCGCCATGTCCTTCGACGACCGCGCCGCGATCATCCTGCGCGCCGCCGAACTGCTCGCGGGACCGTGGCGCGAGACGCTGGCCGCCGCGACCATGCTCGGTCAGTCGAAGACCGCCCAGCAGGCCGAGATCGACACCCCCTGCGAGCTGGTCGACTTCTGGCGCTTCAACGTCAAGTACGCCCGTGATCTGCTCGCCGAGCAGCCGCCGGCCAACTCTCCCGGCGTCTGGAACCGGCTCGACCACCGGCCGCTCGAAGGCTTCGTCTACGCGATCACGCCGTTCAACTTCACGGCGATCGCGGGCAATCTGCCGACCGCGCCCGCGCTCATGGGCAATGTCGTGGTCTGGAAGCCGTCCCCGACCCAGACCCTCGCGGCCGTGCTGTTGATGGAACTGCTGGAGGAGGCCGGCCTGCCCAAGGGCGTCATCAACCTGGTGACGGGCGACGGCATCGCCGTCTCCGAGGTGGCCCTGCACCACCGCGACCTGGCGGGCATCCACTTCACCGGTTCGACCAGGACCTTCCAGCACCTGTGGAAGACGGTCGGCAACAACATCGAGACGTACCGCTCCTACCCGCGGATCGTCGGCGAGACCGGCGGCAAGGACTTCGTCGTCGCCCACCCGAGCGCCGACCGCGCGGTCCTCAAGACGGCGCTGACCCGGGGTTCGTTCGAGTACCAGGGCCAGAAGTGCTCCGCCTCCTCGCGCGCCTATGTCCCGGCGTCGATCTGGAACGACGGGTTCAAGGAGGAGTTCGCGGCCGAGGTCGACGGGATCGCCATGGGTGATGTCACCGATCTGTCGAACTTCATCGGCGCCGTCATCGACGAGCGCGCCTTCGCCAAGAGCAAGGCCGCCATCGACCGCGCTGCCGCCGACCCGACCTGCACGATCGTCGCGGGCGGTACGTACGACGACTCCGTCGGCTACTTCGTCCGGCCGACCGTCATCGCCTGCACCGACCCCGAGAACGAGGTCTTCACGACCGAGTACTTCGGCCCGATCCTCGCCGTGCATGTCTACGACGACGCCGACTACGAGACGGTGCTCGCCCAGATGGAGTCCGTCTCGGCGTACGCCCTGACGGGCTCGATCATCGCCGGTGACCGCGCCGCCGCGGCCGACGCGATGGAGAAGCTGCGGTACGCGGCGGGCAACTTCTACATCAACGACAAGTCGACGGGCGCCGTCGTCGGCCAGCAGCCCTTCGGCGGTGGCCGCGCGTCCGGCACCAACGACAAGGCGGGCGCCCCGCAGAACCTGATGCGCTGGACGCTGACCCGCGCCATCAAGGAAACGCTGGTCCCGCCGACGGACTACCGCTACCCGCACATGGGCTGACATACCGTCAGTCCCGCAGGGGCGCCGAGCGCCGAGCCCCGCAGACTCCGCCCCCGTACCGGCAGCCCCCCCAACGCCGGTACGGGGGCGGCTCCATGCCCAAGGTTTCCATGCCCGCGCCCTGTTGGACGCGGCCTTCGAGGGCGGCTTCTCCGACGACGACTAGGGCCTTTCGTTTGGATCAGGCCGGATCAGGGAGCGGGGTCTGGTGCCGTGGATCGCAAGGCGGAGGAGGGAGCCATGGCGGAGCCCTGGCGACTGACGACAACGCGGCGAGGCGCGGTGCCAGGGCACGCGAGCCCGGCAAGATCCGAACGAAAGGCCCTAGGTCCTGTCCGACCGGACAGGGCCTAGATGAGTAAGTCCGAAGTTTTCGGGTGCATGAAGCGAGGGTCTCGTTAGTCCGTTTGTGACGACAGACCTCGAAACCCTCGCGATTGC
>NZ_JBEOUD010000033.1:0-99652 GCF_040303865.1 Streptomyces sp. NPDC094034
CCCCACCCACAACCCCCCACAACCACCCACCCGCGCTCCCTTTACCCGGTGAAACATGACCCGCGGTTCGGCATCAGGGCGATACAGGCCCTAGGTCCTGTCCGGACAGGACCTAGGCGTCAGCTCTGCGCGGCCCACCACTCCTTGAGGGCGGCGACGGCTGCGTCGTGCTCCACCGGCCCGTTCTCCAGTCGCAGCTCCAACAGGAACGTGTACGCGGCGCCGATCACCGGTCCGGGGCCGACACCCAGGATCTCCATGATCTGGTTGCCGTCCAGATCGGGCCTGATGGCATCCAGCTCCTCCTTCTCCTGAAGCTGGATGATCCGCTCCTCCAGGCCGTCGTAGGCCCGCGAGAGAGCGCTCGCCTTGCGCTTGTTGCGCGTCGTGCAGTCCGAGCGGGTCAGCTTGTGGAGCCTGTCGAGCAGGGGCCCGGCATCACGTACATAGCGCCGTACCGCCGAGTCGGTCCACTCGCCCGTTCCGTAGCCATGGAAGCGCAGGTGCAGCTCCACCAGCCGGGCAACATCCCTCACCATGTCGTTGGAGTACTTGAGCGCGGTCATCCGCTTCTTGGTCAGCTTCGCGCCCACCACCTCATGGTGATGGAAGGAGACCCGGCCGTCCTTCTCGAAGCGGCGCGTCCGGGGCTTGCCGATGTCGTGCAGCAGGGCGGCCAGCCGTAGCACCAGGTCCGGCCCGTCCTCCTCCAAGTCGATGGCCTGCTCCAGGACGGTCAGCGAGTGCTCGTAGACATCCTTGTGCCGGTGATGCTCATCGCTCTCCAGTCGCAGCGCCGGCAGCTCGGGCAGCACCCGCTCGGCGAGCCCGGTGTCGACGAGCAGTGCCAGGCCCTTGCGCGGGTGGGCAGCGAGGATCAGCTTGTTCAGCTCGTCCCGTACGCGTTCCGCGGAGACGATGTCGATCCGGCCGGACATGTCCTTCATGGCCTCGACCACACCCGGGGCCACCTCGAAGTCCAGTTGCGCGGCGAACCGCGCGGCCCGCAGCATCCGCAGGGGATCGTCGGAGAAGGACTCCTGAGGGGTGCCGGGGGTACGCAGCACCTGAGCGGAGAGATCTTCCAGCCCGCCGTGGGGATCGATGAACTCTTTCTGCGGCAGCGCGACGGCCATCGCGTTCACCGTGAAGTCCCGGCGCACGAGGTCTTCCTCGATGGAGTCGCCGTAGGACACCTCAGGTTTGCGTGATGTCCGGTCGTAGGCCTCCGAGCGGTACGTCGTCACCTCGATCTGGAAGCGCTGATCCACGTCTCCGACACGGGCGTCCTTCTGGACACCGACGGTGCCGAAGGCGATCCCCACTTCCCACACCGAATCCGCCCAAGGCCTGACGATCTTCAGAACGTCCTCGGGCCGGGCATCGGTCGTGAAATCCAGGTCATTGCCGAGCCGACCGAGAAGGGCGTCCCTGACCGAGCCGCCGACCAGGGCGAGTGTGAATCCGGCCTCCTGGAACCGACGCGCGAGATCGTCCGCGACGGGGGACACCCGCAGCAGTTCACTGACCGCACGGCGCTGCACCTGACTGAGGGCACGGGGATTGTCTTCATTGGCATTCGGCACAACAGAAAAGGGTACGTGCCGTGGCCCCCACGGGCGCCCCGGTTTCGGGCCGCCCCGCCTCGATGCGGAGGTTTCCGGTGGCTCATGAGATTCTTCCGATCATGTGGAGCGGTTCCCAGCACTTCGCCACAGCGCACATCGTTACCATGCGTGGACGCGGCAATTGACAACCACCAACGGCAACCGACGATGACAAGGGACGGGCGAGCGCGTGGCGGAGGCGGCAGACTTCCAGGGGATGGGTCATTCTCCTGCCCGCCGGTGGCTGCGGCGCACAGCCTCTGTGCTAGCCGGAGCGCCGCTTCTGGCGGGGTTGCTGGCCGGGACGGCCGCGCCCGCGGCCCAGGCCGCTCCGACGGCCACTGGCTCCCATACGGTCCGTGTGTCGCTCGACACACTGGCCCCCAGCGCGCCTGTGAAGGGCGACACGCTCACCGTCTCCGGGACGGTCACCAACGAGGGCAAGAGCACCATCACCGACGCCCAGGTCGATCTGCGGGTCGGCCCGCGGATGTACGGCAGGACGGCCATCGACGACGCCGCCGAGCGCACCAGCACCTCCGGTGATGTGGCTCCGATCGGCGGCAAGTACAAGGTCACCATCCCGAAGCTCGCCGTCGGCATCCCCCAGGACTTCGCCCTCTCGGTACCGGTCAGCAAGCTCGGACTCGGCCAGGACGGCGTCTATCAGCTCGGCGTCTCACTGACCGGGCAGACCTCGTCCGCGCAGTACGACCACGTGCTCGGTATCCAGCGCACCTTCCTGCCCTGGCAGCCGGACGCGACGGAGGAGAAGACACAGCTCACTGTCCTCTGGCCGCTGATCTCGTCGACGCGGCTGTCCGCGGAGACCGGCTCGGACGACCAGCAGACCCCGGTCTTCGAGAACGACGACCTGGCGGAGGAGCTTGCTCCCGGCGGGCGGCTGGAGCAGCTGGTCTCGCTCGGTAACCAGCTTCCCGTCACCTGGGTGATCGACCCCGACCTGCTCGCCACCGCCGACGCAATGACCAAGAACTACCAGGTCAGAAGCGGTGACACCACTGTCCCCGGCAAGAACCAGGCCGTGGCGACCAAGTGGCTCAACGCCCTGGAGAAGGCGGTGCAGGGCCGCAAGGTCGTCGCGTTGCCGTTCGCCGATCCGGACCTGGCGTCGCTGGCCCACCGCGGCAAAGACGTGTCCGGTGCGCTCAGCCATCTGCAGCCCGCCACGGATGTGGCGGGAAAGACCGTGGAAACCATCCTCCATGTGAAGCCGTCCGTCGACTTCGCCTGGCCGGTGGACGGGGCGATCGACCCCTCGATCGTCGATGTGGCCACCTCAGCGGGCGCTCATAAGGTCATCACCCGCAGCGACAGCCTCCAGGACAATCTGCCGTACACCCCCACCGCGGCACGGCCGATCGGCGGCGGGACGACAGCCGTCGTCGCCGACACCCGGCTCTCCACCGCCTTCCAGGGGGATATGTCGCAGGCGGGCGCGTCCACTCTCGCGGTGCAGAAGTTCCTCGCCCAGTCGCTGGCCGTGACGCTCCAGGACCCGGAGAATCAGCGCAGCATCGTCGTCGCTCCCCAGCGGATGCCGAGCGCCGCCCAGGCACAGTCGATGGCGCGCGCGCTGCGCGGCCTGGACCCCGAGCGCTGGACCGAGGCGTCCGATCTGATCGCGGCGGCCTCGGCCACACCCGACGCGGACGCCACCACCAAGGTCCCCGGGTCTTCGCGTTACCCGGAGAAGCTGCGGGACCAGGAGCTGCCGGCCGAGGTCTTCCTGGACATCAGGGAGACACAGGAGCGGCTCGACAACTTCCAGGCCATCCTCAGCGCTCCGGACCGGGTGGCCGCGCCCTTCGGTAACGCGATCGGCCGGGCGATGTCGACCTCGTGGCGCGGGGCGCCCGAGACGGCCCAGCAGTACCGCGGCACGGTGGAGGACTATCTGGTGGGCCTCACCACCGAGGTGCAGCTCATCCCGAAGTCCGTGCTCACGCTGTCGGGGCGCAGCGCGACGATCCCGGTGACCGTCCAGAACCAGCTGCTGCAGGGCGTCCAGAATCTGGTGCTGCGCCTGAAGTCCGACAACCCGACGCGTCTCAAGCTGGACGGCGACCGGGCGGTCGCCGAGCAGCCGATCAAGATCGACGGCGGGCACAGCCAGTCGGTGAAGTTCACCGGCGCGGGCAACGCCAACGGGCCGGTGCAGGTGACCGCCCAGCTGTACACGGTGGACGGCACGCCGTACGGCAGCCCGATGACGTTCCAGGTCAAGGTCTCCGAGATCACGCCCACCGTGATGCTCGTCATCGCCGGCGGTGTGCTGCTTCTTGTCCTCGCAGGGGTCAAGATGTACAGCCAGCGCAAGCGCGCGGTGGCTCGTAAGGCCGCCGCGGAGGACACGGACGGCGGAGACAGCGGCGCAGAGGGCACCGGCGCGGACGGGAGCGCGCGGGACACGCAGAGCACGGACGGCGCGCGGGCCGCTGAGGACCCAGATCCCGGGCACCCGAGTGACCCGACACCGGACACCGGTCCGGAAAGCGCGGACGCGTCGGGCCCGGGTGAGAAAGTGGACCGTTGAGCGATGTCGTGGCCGGTCGGCCGGGGACGATGAGGTGGGGTAACCATGAACGCGCCGTACGACGGTGACCGTGGGCAAGGCGCGGGTGGCGACCCGGCGGGCCAGATTCCGCCCACGCCCACTCCGCCGTCCGCCCAGGATCCCTATGTCCAGGATGCCTACAACCGGGACCCCTACTGGTCACAGGACCTTTCCGCCCAGGATCCGGTGACGGAGGCGCTGTACGACCGCGCCTCGCATCCGCCGCCGCCTCCCGGCACCTATCCGGAGGCCCATCAGCTCTACCAGCAGCCGCCCACTCCGCAGAACGCGCCCGATCCCCGGGTCTGGGCCCAGACCCCGCCGCCCGAGCCCTCAGGACCGATGCGCCATCTCCCGTACGGAGAGAACGCGAGGACCACCCAGTTCACCGGCCTCGACGACCTGGTCTCCCGGGCCGGCGACGAGGACTCGCAGCCGGACGCGTTCGCTCATCTCTACCGCGACCAGCAGGGCTCGGGCCAGGTGCTGACCGCGCCGGAGCCCGAACCCCCGTCCGCACCGCCGCCCCCCAAGAAGTCGGGAGGCAAGGCCGCCGGTCTGCTCAAGTCCAGTGCCCTGATGGCCGCGGGCACGCTGGTCTCCCGGCTCACCGGCTTCGTACGCAGCCTGGTGATCACCGCCGCGCTGGGCGCGGCCCTGCTCGGTGACTCCTTCACCGTGGCGTACACGCTGCCGACGATGATCTACATCCTCACCGTCGGGGGCGGTCTCAACTCCGTGTTCGTCCCGCAGCTCGTGCGGGCGATGAAGAACGACGACGACGGTGGCGTCGCCTACGCCAACCGGCTGCTGACCCTCGTCATGGTGGCGCTCGGCGCGATCGTGGCCCTCGCCGTGTTCGGGGCGCCGTGGCTGGTGCGTCTGATGTCGGACCCGATCGCCAGTGACGCGGCCGCCAACAACGTCGCCGTCACCTTCGCCCGCTACTGCCTGCCCACGATCTTCTTCATGGGTGTGCATGTGGTGATGGGCCAGATTCTCAACGCGCGCGGGAAGTTCGGCGCGATGATGTGGACTCCGGTCCTCAACAACATCGTCATGATCACCACGTTCGGTCTGTTCATCTGGGTGTACGGCACCGCCGCGGACTCGGGTATGACCGTGCAGACGATCCCGCCGGACGGCGTGCGGCTGCTGGGCATCGGTACGCTGCTCGGTCTGATCGTCCAGGCGCTCGCGATGATCCCCTACCTCCGCGAGACCGGCTTCCGGTTCCGTCCGCGCTTCGACTGGAAGGGCCACGGCCTCGGCAAGACGGTCAAGCTGGCCAAGTGGACGGTCCTGTTCGTCCTCGCCAACCAGGCCGGTGTCCTGGTCGTCACCCAGCTCGCCACCGCCGCCGGCGTCGCCTCCGGCAAGGACGGCACCGGCATCCTCGCCTACAGCAACGCACAGCTGATCTGGGGCATGCCGCAGGCCATCATCACCGTTTCCGTCATGGCCGCCCTGCTGCCCAGGATCTCCCGTGCCGCCCACGACGGCGACCCGGGCGCGGTACGGGACGACATCTCCCAGGGCCTGCGCAACTCGGCGGTCGCGATCGTTCCGATCGCCTTCGGGTTCCTCGCGCTGGGTGTCCCGCTGTCGATCCTGATGTTCTCGTCCAGCGGCCTCGAATCGGCACGCTCCATGGGCTTCATCCTGATGGCATTCGCCCTCGGACTCATCCCGTACTCCGTGCAGTACGTCGTCCTGCGCGGCTTCTACGCCTACGAGGACACCAGGACCCCCTTCTACAACACGGTCATCGTCGCCGCGGTCAACGCCGCCGCCTCCGGCGTCTCGTATCTGGTCCTGCCCTCCCGCTGGGCCGTCGTCGGCATGGCCGCCTCCTACGGCCTCGCCTACGCGGTAGGCGTCGGTGTCGCCTGGCGCAGGCTGCGGAACCGGCTGGGCGGCGATCTGGACGGCGGCAGGGTCCTGCGTACGTATGCCCGGCTCTGCCTGGCGGCCGTCCCCGGGGCCCTCGCGGCCGGCGCGATCGCCTACGCCGTCCTGAACGCTCTGGGCAGCAGCGCCCTCAGCTCGCTGGCGGCCCTGGTGGGCGGCGGTCTCGCCCTGCTGGCCCTCTTCTTCGTCGCGGCGAAGAAGATGCGGATCGAAGAGATGAACGCCATGGTCGGCATGGTGCGCGGCCGCCTCGGAAGGTAACCGCGGCACGGTCCAGCACAACCATCGTCGGCTGCCGCGTGTCGTGCATAGCGTCCAACTGTGGGCACAATTGGCTTGGCTGTTGGATAGTGCGCAACGGATGGGGAGGCAGGAGCGACGGTGGCGGAACGTAGCACGGCTGCCGTCGACGTGGCCGACAACAGCGGTGATGAACCGCTGGCCGCCAAGGCGGGCAAGGCCACGACCGACGGGTTGGCGAAAGCCCAGGACGAGGCGGACAAGTCCGCACCGGGCACGGGCAGCGAACGGCGGAACACCGAGCCGGGCATGTCGACGCCCGAGCTGCACAGCGGCCACAAACTCGCCAGACGCTACCGCCTGGAGGAGTGTGTCACCCGTCTGGACGGTTTCAGCAGCTGGCGAGCGGTCGACGAGAAGCTGCGCCGCGCTGTCGGCGTACATCTGCTGCCGGCCGACCATCCACGGGCCCGGTCCGTGCTGGCGGCGGCCCGGTCCTCCGCCCTCCTCGGCGATCCTCGCTTCGTGCAGGTCCTGGACGCCGTCGAGGAGAACGACCTCGTCTACGTCGTTCACGAGTGGCTGCCCGACGCCGTCGAGCTGACCGCGCTGCTCGCCTCGGGGCCGCTGGAGGCCCACGAGGCGTACCAGCTCGTCAGCCAGGTCTCCCAGGCCATGGCGGCGGCTCACCGTGAAGGACTCGCCCATCTGCGGCTGACGCCCGGAGCTGTGCTGCGTACGTCCACCGGTCAGTACCGCATCCGTGGCCTCGCTGTGAACGCCGCTCTGCGCGGGATCAGCGCGGACCGGCCGCAGCGCACCGACACCGAGGCGATCGGCGCGCTCCTCTACGCGGCACTGACCCAGCGCTGGCCCTACGAGACCGATGCGTACGGGCTCTCCGGCCTCCCCAAGGGCGTCGGGCTCATCGCCCCCGACCAGGTCCGGGCCGGAGTCCACCGTGGCCTCTCCGAGCTCGCCATGCGCGCCCTGATCAATGACGGCGCCCACGCCTCCCGCCAGGAACCGCCGTGCACGACCCCCGATGAGCTCGCCGCGGCCGTCGCGGAGATGCCGCGCATCCGTCCGCCCGAGCCCACGTTCACCGCCCCGCCGGAGTATCAGCGCACCACCTACCAGCAGGGCACCTATGGACGCTCCCAGCCGGGCCTCGGAGCGCCGCCGCTCCCCCCGGTGGCGCCCCCGCCACCCCCGCTCCAGAGCCGTACCGGCAAGGCGCTGAAGTGGACCGTCGCCGCGCTTCTCATCGCCGCGCTGGGTCTCGGCAGCTGGCAGGTCGCCGACCGCCTTCTCGATCAGAGCAACGAGAGCGACACCACGCCCACCCAGCCGGTCACCGACGACGACAAGGCGCCCAAGCCCCTCAAGCCGCTCCGGATCGCCGACGCCGCCGAGTTCATGCCCAGCGGGTCCGGGATAAAGCCGGCCCTCGTACCGAACGCCATCGATGGCAAGCCCGGCACGGCATGGATCACGCTCCAGTACCAGAACTACCCGAACTTCGGGAATCTGCCGGACCGGAAGCAGGGCTCCGGAATCATCGTCGATCTGGGCAGCGTGAAGGACGTGTCCGGTATCGATATCGATATGTACCGCAAGGGCCAGAAGGCAGAGGTACTCGCGGCCGGTGCGGACGCGTCGGACCCGTCGGCGCTCGCGGACTTCTCTCAGCGCCTCACCAAGCTGGAGACGGTGGGCCGTACTCTCAAAACCACTCTCGACAAGCCCGTGCGAACC
This sequence comes from Streptomyces sp. NPDC094034, assembly GCF_040303865.1. Lineage (NCBI taxonomy): Bacteria > Bacillati > Actinomycetota > Actinomycetes > Kitasatosporales > Streptomycetaceae > Streptomyces > Streptomyces sp. NPDC094034. The sequence continues at coordinate 8,095 of NZ_JBEOUD010000033.1, forward strand.
CGGTACGTATTGATCCACATCACCGAACTGCCGCAGGACGGGTCCGCCGACCGCTTCCGCGGGGGAATCTCCGAGATCACGTTCACGGGCTGAGGGATCAGGGGAGGGGGGCTCACTGTTGGACGACGCCGCGCTCGGCGACTCAAGCGACCAGGACCTTCTGAGCGCTCATGTCGCGGGCCACCCTCACGCTTTTGGTGAGTTGGTACGGCGCCATCGGGACCGGCTCTGGGCGGTGGCCCTCCGGACGCTGGGAGACCGGGAGGAAGCCGCGGACGCGGTCCAGGACGCACTGGTCTCCGCCTTCCGGGCGGCCCATACCTTCCGCGGGCAGTCGGCCGTGACCACCTGGCTGCACCGCATCACCGTCAATGCCTGCCTCGACCGCGCCCGCAAGGCCGCCTCACGCAGGACCTCCCCCGTGGACGACACCGAGCGGCTGGAGCAGCTCCTTGAGCCCCATGAGTCGGCGGAGGCCCCCGTTGAGCGCAAGGATCTCCACCGAGAGCTGCTGGCGGCGCTGGCCAAGCTCCCCGCCGAGCAGCGGGCCGCCTTGGTCCTCGTCGATATGCAGGGCTACCCCGTGGCCGAGGCCGCCGCGGTGCTGGGCGTACCCACCGGAACGGTGAAGAGCCGCTGTGCGCGCGGCCGGGCCAGATTGCTGCCCATGCTCACGCATCTACGCGGGGCCACCAGGGATAACAGCGGTCTCGGCAGGGGAAGGAACCGGACGCCGGGGGCATCCGTCCCACCGGCATCGGAACCAAGAGACCCAGGACCGAATGATCCTGCTGGAGTGAAGGGCGGAGGTGGGCGCGCGTGACATCCACGACCGACACGGATCAGCACCCGGATGTCTCGGAGATCTCCGATCTCACGGAGGGACTGCTCTCACCGTCCCGTACCACCGATGTACGGCGCCACCTCGATGGCTGCGCTCTGTGCGCGGATGTCCATGACTCGCTCGAAGAGATCAGGGGACTTCTCGGCACGCTGCCCGGACCACCGCGGATGCCGGCCGATGTCGCCGGCCGTATCGATGCGGCGCTGGCGGCGGAGGCGCTTCTCAACGCCACCGTCCCCGACGAGAGCGCGAATGTTTCACGTGAAACATCGCCCGCATCCCGGAAGCCCGCAGCCCCGCTCCTCACGGCGCCGGCCGTCACCACACCGACCGGCCCGCCGAGTCCCGCGGGGTCCACGGTGGCGGAGACGGTACGGACCGACCGGCCCGCCGGCCGTCCGAGGGCAGCCACCGGCCCCGGGCGTGCTGGGCAGACCCGTCGCCGCCGCCGCAATGCCGTCCTGGGAGCCGTCTTCGGAACAGCGGCCGTAGGTGTCAGCGTTCTCCTGTTCCAGTCGCTCGGGGCGTCGGACGGCAACAACAGCGGTCAGACCGACACCGCGGCCAGCGCCCCGCAGAGCGGCAGTACAGAGTTCTCGGAGGCCCAGCTCCAGAACCGCGTGGACGCCTTGCTGGCCCCGGGCGCCACGGCCAAGGAGTCCAAGGGTCCCAAGGCTGAGGAGCCTCGCGCTACCGGAGGGGACCGGAGTACGGCTAATTCGCCGCTGCTCCAGCCCGAGCCCGAGGTGCCGCCCTGCGTCCGGCAGGGCACGGGCAACGCCACACCCGCGCTCGCCGCCGAGCCGGGCACCTACCAGGGCAGCAGCGCCTATCTCGTCGTTCTGCCGGACGCTACCGACAGCACCCGGGTCCAGGCCTATGTGATCGATGCGGCCTGCGTCGACAGCGATCCCTCGGGCAAGGGGAAAGTCCTCCTCAAGCAGACCTACCTCCGCCGCTGACGCCCTCCTTCGTGGAGCCGGGACACCTCGGGAATGCGGGACCCGTAGGATCCGTTGGATGGGGTGAAAGTCGTTGATCCGGCCCCAGTAGGCAGTCTGCAGAGACGAGGAAGAACCCGTGAGCGACGTCCGTAATGTGATCATCATCGGCTCCGGGCCCGCCGGCTATACGGCCGCGCTGTACACCGCGCGTGCATCGCTGAAGCCGCTGGTATTCGAGGGCGCCGTCACCGCCGGTGGTGCGCTGATGAACACGACCGATGTGGAGAACTTCCCGGGCTTCCGCGACGGCATCATGGGCCCGGACCTCATGGACAACATGCGGGCGCAGGCCGAGCGCTTCGGCGCCGAGCTTGTCCCGGACGATGTCGTCGCGGTCGACCTCAGCGGTGACATCAAGACGGTCACCGACACGGCCGGCACGGTGCACCAGGCCAGAGCCGTGATCGTCACAACCGGCTCCCAGCACCGCAAGCTCGGCCTGGCCAACGAGGACGCCCTCTCGGGGCGTGGCGTCTCCTGGTGCGCGACCTGCGACGGTTTCTTCTTCAAGGACCAGGACATCGCCGTGGTCGGTGGCGGCGACACCGCGATGGAGGAAGCCACCTTCCTGTCGCGCTTCGCCAAGTCCGTCACGATCGTCCACCGCCGGAACACGCTGCGTGCCTCCAAGGCCATGCAGGACCGCGCCTTCGCAGACCCCAAGATCAAGTTCGCCTGGGACAGCGAGGTCGCCGAGATCCACGGCGAGCAGAAGCTCTCCGGTCTGACCCTGCGCAACACCAAGACCGGCGAGACCTCCTCGCTCCCCGTGACCGGTCTGTTCATCGCGGTGGGCCACGACCCGCGGACCGAGCTGTTCAAGGGCCAGCTCGATCTGGACGCCGAGGGCTACCTCACCGTCGCCGCTCCGTCGACGCGGACGAACCTGTCCGGTGTCTTCGGCGCCGGTGATGTAGTCGACCACACCTACCGCCAGGCGATCACCGCTGCGGGCACCGGTTGCTCCGCCGCTCTCGACGCGGAGCGTTTCCTCGCCGCGCTCAGCGACAGCGAGAACGCCGCGGCGGAGAAGACCGCCGCCGTCTGACCAGCTGTACCGACCCCAACCCGCGAATTTAAGGAGGCCGCCGTGGCCGGCGACCTGAAGCATGTAACCGACGCCTCGTTCGACGAGGACGTACTCAAGAGCGACAAGCCCGTACTGGTGGACTTCTGGGCCGCCTGGTGCGGACCGTGCCGCCAGATCGCCCCGTCGCTTGAGGCGATCGCGGCCGAGCACGGCGACAAGATCGAGGTCGTCAAGCTCAACATCGACGAGAACCCGGCCACGGCAGCCAAGTACGGCGTCATGTCCATCCCGACGCTGAACGTGTACCACAAGGGCGAGGTCGCCAAGACCATCGTCGGCGCCAAGCCCAAGGCCGCGCTCGTAAGGGACCTTGAGGACTTCATCGGCGAGTAAGTCGGCGCCCCCGGCTCTCGATGTTTCACGTGAAACGGGCCGACTCCCCTCTGGGGGAGTCGGCCCGTTCCGTTGTCCGCATCCCCTGCCCGGCTCAGAGCGGCCGAAGCGCGGGTTCCTTCTTGACGGCGCCCAGCAGCCGGTCCAGCGCCATCTCCACGTCTTCCTTCCAGGAGAGCGTGGTCCGCAGCTCAAGCCTCAGCCGTGGATACGTGGGATGCGGGCGTACGGTCTTGAAGCCCACCGCGAGCAGGTGTTCCGCGGGGAGCACACAGGCCGGCTCACTCCAGCGGGCATTGCCGAAGGCTTCGATCGCCTTGAACTCCCGCCGGAGCAGATCCTTCACCACGGTCTGCACCATCACCCGGCCCAGTCCCTGCCCCTGATACCCCGGCATGATCCAAGCGGTCATCAGCTGGACGGCGTCCGAGGAGACCGGGCTCGTCGGGAAGGCCATGGACCGCGGCACATACGCCGGAGGCGCGTACAGCACGAAGCCGACCGGCATATCGTCGATATAGACGATGCGGCCGCAGGATCCCCATTCCAGCAGAACGGCCGAGATCCAGGCTTCCTTCTCGGCCTCGGCCCTTCCTGCCCTTACCGCTGCTTCCCCACTGACCGGATCGAGCTCCCAGAAGACACACGCTCGGCAGCGCTTGGGGAGGTCGGGAAGGTTGTCCAGCGTGAGCGGTACGAGCCGACGCCCCATGGAGGCTGTTCCTCACTTCCTTCGCCTGCCGCGCCACGGGCGGCCGTCAGCGCGCTCCGTTCCCGGAGCAGGCTGCCGACGAAACCGCCGAGCACTCCAAGACCCAGTCCGGCCGATAACAGCCGACTGCGGCTCACCGATCGCATGGCCCCCGCTCTCCTTCTGGGATGAATCAAGGTGGATGCGCCATACCAGAACGCATCGTATCCACCCGCAGATGTCCGGCACACCGCGAGACAGCAAAGGGCGGGCCGTGTTCCGGTAAGCGTGGAACACGGCCCGCCCTGGGGCTGTTCAGGAGCCTCAGCTCTCGTCGTCCTGCTCTGCTTCCTCGGCGAGGCTCTTGTCCAGGACACGCCCCTCACCAGGCGCGAGGGTGCCGAGAATTCGGTCCAGATCGTCTATTGAAGCGAACTCGACGACGATCTTTCCCTTCTTCTGCCCCAGGTCGACCTTCACCCGGGTCTCGAAGCGATCCGAGAGACGCGACGCCAGATCGGTGAGCGCCGGCGACAGCCGGGCCCCGGCCCGGGGTCCCTTCGACTTGGTGGAGTTCTGCGGGCGCGAACCCATCAGGGTCACGATCTCCTCGACCGCGCGCACCGAAAGCCCCTCGGCCACGATGCGATGTGCCAGCCGGTCCTGCTCCTCGGAGTCGTCCAGCGCGAGCAGCGCCCGTGCATGACCTGCCGAGAGCACACCGGCGGCGACCCTGCGTTGCACCGGGGGAGAGAGACGCAGCAACCGCAGCGTGTTGGAGACCTGTGGACGTGAGCGTCCGATCCGGTCGGCCAGCTGGTCATGCGTGCAGTTGAAGTCCTTGAGCAGCTGATCGTAGGCCGCGGCCTCTTCCAGCGGATTCAGCTGGGCACGGTGCAGGTTCTCCAGCAGAGCGTCGAGCAGCAGCTTCTCGTCGTCGGTCGCGCGGACGATCGCCGGAATGCGTTCCAGACCGGCTTCCCGGCAAGCCCGCCAGCGCCGCTCGCCCATGATGAGCTCGTAGCGCTCGGATCCCACCTGCCGTACGACCACGGGCTGGAGGAGACCGACTTCCTTGATGGAAGTGATCAGTTCGGCGAGGGCGTCCTCGTCGAAGACCTCACGCGGCTGGCGCGGGTTCGGCGTAATGGAGTCGATCGGTACTTCGGCGAAGTGCGCCCCCGCCGTCTGCGTCGGCTCGGGCGCCGCTTCGAACTCCGGCGCGACCGTCTCCACTTCCGGCACCACGGGGGCCTGCGGGAGTGAAGTCACCTTCGCGGCCGCCACACCCCGCTCCGCGGTCAGTACGGGAGCCGCCCCCGGAGTGGCAGTGGACGCTCCTGAAGAGGCCACTTGCTTCTCCTGTGGAGCGGCAGGGATCAGCGCACCGAGCCCACGTCCCAAACCCCTGCGTCGCTCGCTCACTGGATCCCCTCCGACAAACTCTGCTGAGTGTTCTGACTGCCCACATGGGCCTGCTGGGCGTCGTAGTGCACCCCGACCCCCCGTAGAGCGATCTCACGGGCGGCTTCGAGATACGACAGCGATCCGCTGGACCCCGGATCGTAGGTCAGCACCGTCTGCCCATAGCTCGGCGCCTCGGAGATCCGTACGGACCGAGGGATGCTCGTCCGCAGCACCTCCTTGCCGAAGTGGCTCCGTACCTCGTCCGCCACCTGCGAGGCGAGCCGTGTCCTGCCGTCGTACATGGTGAGCAGGATGGTCGAGACATGCAGTGCGGGGTTGAGATGCCCCCGCACCAGGTCGACGTTCCGCAGCAGCTGGCCCAGCCCCTCCAGCGCGTAGTACTCGCACTGGATGGGGATCAGCACCTCCGCGCCGGCGACCATCGCATTGACGGTCAGCAGGCCGAGCGAGGGCGGGCAGTCGATAAGGATGTAGTCCAACGGCTGCTCGTACGCTTCGATGGCCCGCTGTAGTCGGCTCTCCCGTGCCACCAGCGAGACCAACTCGATCTCCGCACCGGCGAGATCGATGGTGGCTGGGGCACAGAAGAGACCTTCGACGTCGGGGACAGGCTGAACCACTTCCGAGAGTGGCTTGCTCTCCACCAGAACGTCATAGATCGAGGGAACTTCGGCGTGATGGTCGATCCCGAGCGCCGTGGAGGCGTTGCCCTGGGGATCGAGGTCGACCACCAGCACACGCGCGCCATGGAGCGCGAGCGAGGCGGCGAGATTGACCGTGGTGGTGGTCTTCCCTACGCCGCCCTTCTGGTTGGCGACGACGATGACACGCGTCTGCTCTGGGCGGGGCAGACCCTCGCCGGCGCGGCCCAGTGCCTCCACCGCCAGCTGGGCCGCACGGCCAATGGGGGTGTCGTCCATCGGGGGCGGTGTTTCACGTGAAACATCCTCCCCCGCCGACTCGGTGCGGGGACCGGGGACCGGATCGGTCATCGGTCCCGCGATGTTGGCGTCGGACCGCAAGGATTCACCCTCCTCGACTTCAGACTCGCAATGGACAGAGCCTGCCATGCTTTCGGGGTCGTGAACCAGCGAGGCCCGTGGTTCTGTGGACGAATCCGCCTCTGTGGACAACCCCGTCCCTCTTACGAGGGGCTTTCGGCCGCGCGGTGTAGCAGCAGCGCGGCCACGGCCGATGATTCCCTGCAGCAGTGAGCGACGTTTCACGTGAAACACGATGCACGGGCCGCAGAGTTACACCGTCACGACACTCCGCATTGCATAGGTATGGCAGCTTGTATGGAGCATCACTGATAGGCAGTACGGACTGTACGGCTCAACGGCGCCGCCGCGCACGGCCGGCCCGTGCGGCCTTGGCCCTCTTCGTGGCGAATCGCACACCGCCGGGACTCTCCCCGGCCTCCACTCGCACCACGGTGGCCAGGGGGTCGACGATGCCCTCGCCGACATGGAGGACTGAGGTCTCGATCACACCGAGCCTGCTCAGTGCGGCGCGGGCCCCGTTGATCTCCTCCTCTGCGGTGTCGCCCTTGAGTGCCAGCATCTCTCCGTACGGCCGCAGCAGGGGCACCCCCCAGCCCGCCAGCCGGTCCAGCGGAGCCACCGCGCGCGCCGTCACCACATGCACCGGTTGCAGCGTGCCGAGGACCTCTTCGGCGCGGCCACGCACCACCGTCACATGGTCCAGGCCGAGCAGCTCGACGACTTCCTGAAGAAAGTTCGTCCGCCGCAGCAGAGGTTCCAGCAGCGTGATCTTCAGATCGGGCCGTACCAGCGCCAGCGGGATCCCCGGGAGCCCCGCGCCCGAACCGACATCGCAGACCGTCACGCCCTCGGGTACGACCTCGGAGAGCACCGCGCAGTTCAGCAGGTGCCGCTCCCAGAGCCGTGGGACCTCGCGCGGGCCGATCAGGCCACGCTTGACCCCCGCGTCCGCGAGCAGTTCCGCGTAGCGGACAGCCTCCGGAAAGAACTCACCGAAAACAGTGCGCGCCTCGTCCGGTGCGGGGGGAAGCTCTGCTGCCTCCGTCACGGGAACCGTCCTTCCATACCGAACCACCGACCGGTGGCTGACTATCAGGCTGACAAAGATCGGCCCCGTCTGCGCAACAGACGGGGCCGAAAAGAATGGACCGCTCAGGCAGGGAGCACCACGACGAAGCGCTGCGGCTCCTCGCCCTCGGACTCACTGCGCAGACCCGCCGCGGCGACCGCGTCATGCACGACCTTCCGCTCGAAGGGCGTCATCGGGTTCAGCTTCACCGGCTCACCGGTGCTCTTCACCTCGTCCGCGGCCTTGGCTCCCAGCTCGGCCAGCTCGGTACGCTTCTTGGCCCGGAAGCCGGCGATGTCCAGCATCAGCCGACTGCGGTCACCGGTCTCCCGGTGCACGGCGAGCCGAGTCAGCTCCTGAAGCGCCTCCAGCACCTCACCGTCGCGTCCGACAAGCTTCTGCAGATCCCGCGCCGAGTCACTGATGATCGAGACCGCGGCCCGGTCGGCCTCGACGTCCATGTCGATATCGCCGTCGAGATCAGCGATATCGAGCAGACCTTCGAGGTAGTCGGCCGCGATCTCCCCCTCCTGCTCCAGGCGGGTCAGGGTGTCGCCTCCCTCGTCGGCGGACTCGTCGGCGGAAATGGTGCCTTCCGTCACGGATGGACTCCTTCTTACTTCTTGGACGGGTGCTTGGGCCGCTGCTGGCCCTTACGCTGCCCCGACTTGGCTTGGCGTGCGGAACCGGCGGCGGGTTTGCCCGTCGGCTTGGACTTGGTGTCCTGCGGCTCGCCCTTCTGCAACGAAGTCTTCGCCGACTCGCCTGCGGCCTCGGAGTCCTTGGGCTGGTCCGGCTTGTCCGTACCCGCCTGGGCGGCGGCCTGCCGCTGCGCCTTCGTCTGGCGCTTCGGCTGCTGCCGCCTGCCGGCACCACCGGACTCGGCCTCGGCAGCGGCGGTGTCGCTCTTGATCACCGTTCCGTCGGGCTGCGCGGCGAGCCCCGCCTTGGCCAGGCTCGTGAAGAACTTGCGCTCGTTGTCATTGCGGTCCGGGCCCTTGGCCACGATCGCCTGGACGATGGAGCGCTTACGACGGGACCGCACCTCGCTGTGCGCGGTGATGTTCTTCAGCAGACGCTGCAAGTACTGGTCCTGCGCCTTGCTGCCCGGGGTCGGGTTCTGGTTGATCACATACATCTGCTGGCCCATGGTCCACACGTTGGTGGTCAGCCAGTAGACGAGCACACCGACGGGGAAGTTGACACCCGTGACGGCGAAGATCACCGGGAAGATGTACATGAGCATCTTCTGCTGCTGCATGTACGGCGTCTTGACCGTCAGGTCGACGTTCTTCGTCATCAGCTGGCGCTGCGTGTAGAACTGCGACGCCGACATCAGCACGATCATGATCGCGGTGACGACCCGCACATCGGTCAGCGAGGCGTTCAGGGACGCGACCTTCTCGCTGCTGTCCATGAACTTGGCGGCCAGCGGGGCGCCGAAGATATGCGCCTGGCGGGCACTGTCGAGCAGCCCCTGGTCGATGACCCCGATGGTCTTGCCGCTCGCGATGCTGGAGAGCACGTGATAAAGGGCAAAGAAGAACGGCGACTGCGCCAGGATGGGAAGACAGGAGGAGAGCGGGTTGGTACCCGTCTCCTTGTACAGCTTCATCATCTCTTCGGACTGACGCTGTTTGTCGTTCTTGTAGCGCTCCTGGATCGCCTTCATCTTGGGCTGGAGCACCTGCATGTTCCGGGTCGACTTGATCTGCTTGACGAACAGCGGGATCAGACAGATCCGGATCAGTACCACCAGGGACACGATGGACAGTCCCCAGGCCCAGCCCGTGTCGGGGCCGAAAATCATCCCGTACAGCGAGTGGAACTGGACGATGACCCATGAAACAGGTGTGGTGATAAAACTGAAGAGACTGGCAATCGTGTCCACTAATCAGGCTCCTTGAGCTTTGGGCGAGGTCTCTGCGGCCGGACTCGGGGTGTCGGGGGCCAATCCCCCGGAAGGCACGCCAGCGGCGGAGTGGCCGCCCTTACGGCCGCGCCAGGCATTGCGCAGCGATTCATGCCAGCGCGGGCGTTTGCGCGGTGGGACATGGTCCACACCACCCGGCGACCACGGATTGCACCGCAGAATGCGCCAGGCGGTCAGCGCCGTGCCCTTCACCGCGCCATGTCGGTCGATGGCCGTGTATCCGTAGTGCGAACACGACGGGTAGTACCGGCAGACGGGCCCGAGAAGCGGGCTGATCGTCCACTGGTACAGCTTGATCAGAGCCAGCAGCGGGTACTTCATCGTGTGCCCCCTCCCAGCAGCCGCTGAAAGGCGGCGTCCAGGTCTCGGGCCAGGTGTCCATATTCGGCGTCGCCCGCACCCGGCAGCGCCCGTACGACAACCAGGCTACCGGGGGGCAGCTCGGACAGTCGTTCGCGTATCAGATGACGCAGTCGCCGCTTCACCTGGTTTCGTACGACGGCTCCACCCACGGCCTTGCTCACGACGAAACCCGCACGCGTCGGGGAGGCGCTCTCCCCAGGCGCGTGCGGGTCCGTTGCACCGCTGCGTAGATGGACGACGAGAAGCGGGCGTCCGGCCCGGCGTCCCCGGCGTACCGCGGTCGCGAAGTCCTCGCGCCGCCTCAGCCGATTCTCGGTAGGCAGCACGTCATGACCTGTTGGCGATCAGGCGATCAGGCGGACAGACGGGCGCGACCCTTGCCACGGCGGGTCGCGAGAATCGCGCGGCCGGCACGGGTACGCATCCGCAGCCGGAACCCGTGGGTCTTGGCGCGACGACGGTTGTTCGGCTGGAAGGTGCGCTTGCTCACTCGGGGGCTCCAGAAAATGATGTGTGGATGGCGGGACATCGCCTGGCTGTCACCGTGCGCCCACGAGAAGCTGAGAAGCTCGCGATCACGCCCGAGTGCACCGCTTCACAACCACAGATCGTGATCTTTGCCCATCGGAGGCAGGCGGCAGCAGCCATCGACAACTCGACCTGGTCACGGTACGCGCGGCTACGCCATCCGGTCAAACCCGCTCCATGCCCGGCTCCATTGTGCACAGGCTGTGGACAACAACTTGAACCGCGCGGGCCGCCCTGACTACCGTGGCTGAACTCCGGCTTCAATTCCTGCCGGTCTTCCCATCCCGTCCCGAGAACCACGCATTCGTGGGATCCGGACCTGCGAGAGAGCGTGCCTTGTGGCTGATGTACCTGCCGATCTTGCCGCAGTGTGGCCACGAGTGCTGGAGCAGCTCCTCAGGGAGGGCCAGCAGGGCGTCGAGCCCAAGGACAAACAGTGGATCGAGCGCTGTCAGCCTCTCGCACTGGTCGCCGACACCGCGCTGCTCGCCGTCCCCAATGAATGGGGCAAGCGCGTCCTGGAGGGCCGGCTCGCCCCGCTCATCAGCGAGACGCTGAGCCACGAGTGCGGCCGCCCCATCCGGATCGCCATCACCGTCGACGACTCGGCCGCCGAGCCCACCCCGCCGGCCCCGCCCGTGCCACAGCAGCACCGCTACCAGGGGCCGCCCCATGACGAACAGCGGCAGGGCGATACATACGACGGCTACGGGCACCGTCCGTCGGACGACGGCATGCCGTCGGTACGGCCCGCGTACCCGGACTACCAGCAGCAGCGCCCCGACCCCGGCGCCTGGCCGCGTACCCAGGAGGACCTGTCCTGGCAGCAGCCACGGCTCGGCGGATACCAGGATCGCGATCCGTACGCCACCGCTCACCAGCAGCAGCCGCAGCACGACTACCGGCAGCCGCAGGGGCCCGAGCACTCCCCGTACGAGCAGCGCCCCGACCGGCGCGAACTCCAGGAGCCGCCCTCCCCGCGCCATGGCGCGGGGCCCGGTGCCGGCCACGGGGGTACGCACGGCGGATCGCTGGGACCGCTGGGCGCCCAGCCCGCTCCGGCGCCGGGGCCTGGCGAGCCGCATGCCCGGCTGAATCCCAAGTACCTCTTCGACACCTTTGTGATCGGGGCGTCCAACCGGTTCGCGCACGCGGCCGCGGTCGCGGTCGCCGAGGCCCCGGCGAAGGCGTACAACCCGCTCTTCATCTACGGGGAGTCCGGGCTCGGCAAGACGCATCTGCTCCACGCCATCGGGCACTACGCGCGCAGCCTCTACCCCGGCACGCGCGTGCGCTATGTGAGCTCCGAGGAGTTCACGAACGAGTTCATCAACTCGATCCGCGACGGCAAGGGGGACACCTTCCGCAAGCGGTACCGGGACGTCGACATCCTGCTGGTCGACGACATCCAGTTCCTGGCGAGCAAGGAGTCGACGCAGGAGGAGTTCTTCCACACCTTCAACACGCTGCACAACGCCAACAAGCAGATCGTGCTCTCCTCGGACCGGCCGCCCAAGCAGCTGATCACCCTGGAGGACCGGCTCCGCAATCGCTTCGAGTGGGGCCTGACCACGGACGTCCAGCCCCCGGAGCTGGAGACGCGAATCGCGATCCTCCGTAAGAAGGCGGTGCAGGAGCAGCTCAACGCTCCGCCCGAGGTGCTGGAGTTCATCGCCTCCCGTATCTCGCGGAACATCCGCGAGCTGGAGGGCGCGCTGATCCGGGTGACGGCGTTCGCCTCGCTCAACCGGCAGCCGGTGGACCTCGGCCTCACCGAGATCGTGCTCAAGGATCTGATCCCGGGCGGAGAGGACTCGGCCCCGGAGATCACCGCGAGCGCCATCATGGCGGCGACCGCCGACTACTTCGGGCTGACGGTGGAGGATCTCTGCGGATCGTCGAGGAGCCGGGTGCTGGTGACGGCCCGCCAGATCGCGATGTACCTCTGCCGTGAGCTGACCGATCTCTCCCTGCCCAAGATCGGCGGGCATTTCGGCGGCAGGGACCATACGACCGTGATGCACGCGGACCGGAAGATCCGCGCGCTGATGGCCGAGCGGCGATCGATCTACAACCAGGTCACGGAGCTCACCAACCGCATCAAGAACGGCTGACAGCCGGCTCTCCGCCCGCTGCCGAGGCGCTCAGGGACACCGTCCGGGACGGTCCCTGGGCGCCTTTTCGCGCTCTGTGGACCTCGCGCGGACGCCGCGGCGGCCGGGTCCGCGTGTCGCCGCGGAGCCCTCGCTGTTCGAATACCTGACGGTGGACGGTCCTTCTCCACAGATCGGGTCGCGATCTTCCGTCCACAGCCTGGGGACCCAGAAGTTGTCCAGATCGCATCCACAGGCAGAGTCGACGGGAAGCCATCGGGGCAGGTCAGAGGCCTGTGGATTTGTGGCCGCCGCCGCTCCACAGACTGTGGACGGAAAATTCCTCCACAGGGCGCCGACGCTGCTGTCCACCGGCGGCCCACAGGCGGGCCGCTCTTTCCCACAGCTTCTCCACACCCCTGTCCACTGTTCGGCAACGAAACGCCCGGCATCGCTGAGTCGAGTGAAAGGCGTCACACCAAGGAGGTCGATTGAGCTGTGGGGAACGTGGGTAAAGCTGGGGACGTGGCTGGGGAGAAGTCCCTGTGTCCTGTGCATCGGTTGTGCAGAACTTTCGCCCGTCCACAGAACGACCGGGTTGTCCACGGACGGCGCCCACAGGGTCGGTGGACAAAAAAACGGGTCTGACCTGCGCGAATGACGTTATCCACGGTTTCCACAGGCCCTACTACTACTCCCACTCAGAGTTAACGAGGAATCCGCTTCGAAGAAGGCCCTGTGCACAACTCGGCCCCGGAGCCCTCGGCACCTGCTGCGCCGACTTGACCCGCAGCCGCACCGACTGTCGGTGCCGTACGTCAGACTGGTCCCCGGCATCACAGCCGACGACGAAGGCCAGCAGGGCGAGCCAGCAACAGCAGGAGGCGGTTCCGGTGAAGATCCGGGTGGAGCGCGATGTACTCGCGGAGGCGGTGGCCTGGGTGGCCCGTAGCCTTCCGGCCCGTCCGCCGGCGCCCGTACTCGCGGGCCTTCTGCTGAAGGCCGAGGACGGCGCTCTCAGCTTCTCCAGCTTCGACTACGAGGTCTCGGCGCGGGTCTCGGTGGACGCCGAGGTCGAGGAGGACGGCACCGTCCTCGTCTCCGGCCGGCTCCTCGCCGACATCTGCCGCGCGCTGCCGAACCGGCCGGTGGAGATTTCCACAGACGGTGTACGGGCGACCGTGGTCTGTGGCTCGTCGCGCTTCACGCTCCACACCCTTCCGGTGGACGAGTATCCGGCGCTGCCGCAGATGCCGACCGCGACGGGCACCGTTCCCGGTGAGGTCTTCGCGTCGGCCGCCTCCCAGGTCGCCATCGCCGCGGGCCGTGACGACACGCTGCCGGTGCTGACCGGCGTACGGATCGAGATCGAGGGCGACACGGTCACCCTGGCCTCGACCGACCGCTACCGCTTCGCGGTCCGTGAGTTCCTGTGGAAGCCGGAAGCCTCCGATGTGTCCGCCGTCGCGTTGGTGCCGGCCAAGACGCTGCTGGACACCGCCAAGGCCCTCACCAGCGGTGACACGGTCACCCTGGCGCTCTCCGGGGCGGGCGCCGGCGAGGGGCTGATCGGTTTCGAGGGCGCCGGGCGACGTACCACCACCCGGCTGCTCGAAGGTGATCTGCCGAAGTACCGCACGCTCTTCCCGACCGAGTTCAACTCGGTCGCGGTGATCGAGACCGCCCCGTTCGTCGAGGCCGTCAAGCGTGTGGCGCTGGTCGCCGAGCGGAACACCCCGGTGCGGCTGAGCTTCGAGCAGGGTGTGCTGATCCTGGAGGCCGGTTCCAGCGACGACGCACAGGCTGTGGAGCGCGTCGACGCGCAGTTGGAGGGCGATGACATCTCGATCGCCTTCAACCCGACCTTCCTGCTCGACGGGCTCAGCGCGATCGATTCGCCGGTGGCCCAGCTCTCCTTCACGACGTCCACGAAGCCGGCTCTGCTCAGCGGCCGGCCGGCCGTCGACGCGGAGGCGGACGAGGCGTACAAGTACCTGATCATGCCGGTACGCCTGAGCGGCTGACCCCACAGGTGAGTGGCCGGGTCCGGGCGTAGGCTCGGATCCGGGTACAAACCCGGGTACGAATCGCCTCAACGCTTAAGGAACGCCTGATGGAGCTCGGTCTCGTCGGTCTCGGCAAGATGGGTGGCAATATGCGCGAGCGTATCCGCCGCGCAGGCCACACCGTCATCGGATATGACCGCAATCCGGACCTCGCCGATGTCCACAGCCTCCAGGAGCTGGTGAGCAAGCTCAAGGGTCCGCGAGTGGTGTGGGTGATGGTTCCGGCCGGTGCCGCGACGCAGGCCACGATCGACGAGCTGGCCGCGCTGCTGTCGCCCGGCGACGTGGTCGTGGACGGCGGGAATTCCCGCTGGACGGACGACGAGAAGCACGCGGTCGAGTTGGGCATCAAGGGCATCGGCTTCGTCGACTGCGGTGTCTCCGGCGGCGTCTGGGGCCTGGAGAACGGCTATGCGCTGATGTACGGCGGTACCCCCGAGCATGTGGCGCAGGTGCAGCCGATCTTCGACGCGCTCAAGCCCGAGGGCGACTTCGGGGCCGTGCACGCGGGCAAGGTCGGCGCGGGCCACTTCGCCAAGATGGTCCACAACGGCATCGAGTACGCCATGATGCAGGCCTATGCCGAGGGCTGGGAGCTGCTGGAGAGCGTCGACTCGGTCACCGATGTTCGTGAGGTCTTCCGCTCCTGGCAGGAGGGCACGGTCATCCGTTCCTGGCTGCTGGATCTGGCGGTGAACGCCCTGGACGAGGACGAGCACCTGGAGCGGCTGAAGGGCTACGCGGAGGACTCCGGCGAGGGCCGGTGGACGGTCGAGGCGGCCATCAACCACGCGGTGCCGCTGCCCGCGATCACCGCGTCGCTGTTCGCGCGCTTCGCGTCCCGGCAGGACGATTCGCCGCAGATGAAGATGGTCTCGGCGCTGCGCAATCAGTTCGGCGGCCACGCGGTCGAGCCGAACAAGCCGAAGAAGTAGAGCCCGTAGCCGGGGGAGGCCCGCGTACATCCATGCACGTCACGCATCTGTCGCTGGCCGACTTCCGGTCCTACGCCCGGGTCGAGGTACCGCTCGATCCGGGCGTCACCGCGTTCGTGGGGGCGAACGGGCAGGGGAAGACCAATCTGGTCGAGGCGGTCGGCTATCTCGCGAGCCTCGGCAGTCACCGGGTCTCGTCGGACGCCCCGCTGGTGCGGATGGGCGCGGACCGTGCGGTGATCCGGGCCGCGGTCACCCAGGGCGAACGTTCGCAACTGGTGGAGCTCGAACTCAATCCCGGCCGTGCGAACAGGGCGCGTATCAACCGGTCCTCGCAGGTCAGACCGCGTGATGTGCTCGGGATCGTACGGACGGTGCTGTTCGCGCCGGAGGATCTGGCGCTGGTGAAGGGCGATCCGGGTGAGCGGCGCCGGTTCCTGGACGAGCTGATCACGGCGCGGTCGCCCCGGATGGCCGGGGTGCGGTCGGACTACGACCGGGTGCTCAGACAGCGCAATACGCTGCTGAAGTCGGCGGCGATGGCGCGGCGGCACGGCGGGCGTGGCATGGATCTGTCGACGCTGGATGTGTGGGACCAGCATCTGGCGCGCGCCGGGGCCGAGTTGCTGGCGCAGCGGGTCGATCTGATCGCGACGCTCCAGCCGCTGGCGGACAAGGCGTATGAGCAACTGGCGCCCGGGGGCGGTCCGGTGGCGCTGGAGTACCGTTCCTCCGCCGGTGATCCCGGCGATTCCGATGGTTCCCGTGGTTCCGGTGGTTCCGGTGTTTCGGGAGCGCCCGATGCTTCCGGCGCCGCCGCTTCGGGAACCGGGACCGGGGGCGGGGACGGGCTCGTGGCCTCGGGCGTGGCGTCGCGCGACGAGTTGTACGCGCATCTGCTCGCGGCCCTGGCCGGGGTGCGCAAGCAGGAGATCGAGCGGGGGGTGACGCTGGTCGGTCCGCACCGCGACGACCTGGTGCTGAGGCTGGGCCGGCTGCCCGCGAAGGGGTACGCCAGCCACGGCGAGTGCTGGTCGTTCGCGCTGGCGCTGCGGCTGGCCTCGTACGATCTGCTGCGCGCCGAGGGCAATGAGCCGGTGCTGGTGCTGGACGACGTGTTCGCCGAGCTGGACGCGCGGCGGCGGGAGCGGCTCGCGGAGCTGGTGGCTCCGGGCGAGCAGGTGTTGGTGACGGCGGCAGTCGACGACGATGTGCCGGGGGTGCTGGCCGGGGCGCGGTTCGCGGTGGCCGACGGCATGGTGGAGCGCGCATGAGTACTTCTCGGGGGCCGTCCGGGGCGGCCGCGGCCGACGGATTCGGAGGGCCCGCCGAGCCGCCGGGTGCCTCCACGGCCCCCGGGGGGCTCGGTGCGCCGGGGATCCCGGAGTCGTCGGGGGTGGATCTGGCGCGGGTCGCGCTGCGCGCGGCGAAGGAGCAGGCGCGGGCGCGGGGCGCCGCCGTACAGCAGAAGAAGCAGGCGCGGCGGGGCGGCGGGCTGCGTTCGGGGGCTCGTGCCGACGGCCGTGATCCGCTGCCGCTGGGTGCGGCGATCAACCGGCTGATCACGGAGCGGGGCTGGGAGACGCCTGCGGCCGTGGGCGGGGTCATGGGCCGATGGCCGCAGATCGTCGGTGAGGACGTGGCGAAGCACTGTGTGCCGCAGCGGTACGACGACGGTGACGACGAGCGGGTGCTGACGGTGCAGTGCGACTCGACGGCGTGGGCGACGCAGCTGCGGCTGCTGGCGCCTCGGCTGGTGGCGCGGCTGAACGAGGACCTGGGGCAGGGCACCGTACGGCTGATCAAGGTGCTGGGCCCGGGTGGTCCGCCGCAGCGGTTCGGCCGGTTGCGGGCGCCGGGCAGCAAGGGCCCGGGTGACACATACGGCTGATGGCGCCGGTTCCGCCTTGACACCCGGAAGAGGGCTCTGACCAGGGATTTCAGCTTCGTCGGGACCCGGCTGCCGTCCGCTGTCCGCTGTCCGGCGGCGGGTCCGGGATGGGGTCGTGGGGTCCCTCGCGCGCCGCTCGCCGTGCTGCTCCGGCCCACCCTCCGCCCCCGGGATGTCCTGGCGGGACGCCTGGGGAGACTGAGGTGTCCCTCACCGTAGTGGAAGGTTGACAGGCCGAAGCGCTCAACGCGGGTGTGAGCCTCTTGGAGCCCCTTCCCGAATATAGGGAGTCGGCGGGCGCTCATTCAGGGCGGCACATGCGGACTCAGGTACCGGCAAACCCCCATTCGGGTCGGCGCTACCGGTAGACTGGTGGAAAATCCCGCTGTGCTTGCGGGACCCGTCGATACAAGCCGAACGACGCAGCCGCTCCCGCTTGCCGGAGAACGGCCTGTGCTGTGCCAGAAAGGGCGCTTCGTGGCCGATTCCGGCAACCCCATTGAGAAGACTCCGTCCACCGCCACTGGAGAGAACGGCGAGGTCACCGCCTCGTACGACGCCAGTGCCATCACCGTGCTTGAGGGCTTGGACGCGGTCCGCAAGCGGCCCGGCATGTACATCGGCTCCACCGGTGAGCGTGGGCTGCATCACTTGGTGTACGAGGTCGTCGACAACTCCGTCGACGAGGCCCTGGCCGGGCACGCGGACACCATCGACGTGACGATCCTGGCCGATGGCGGGGTGCGCGTGGTCGACAACGGTCGCGGTATCCCGGTGGGCATCGTTCCGTCCGAGAACAAGCCGGCCGTCGAGGTCGTGCTGACGGTCCTGCACGCGGGCGGCAAGTTCGGCGGCGGCGGCTATGCCGTCTCCGGTGGTCTGCACGGCGTCGGCGTCTCGGTGGTCAACGCCCTGTCGTCGAAGGTCGCGGTCGAGGTCAAGACGGACGGCTACCGCTGGACGCAGGACTACAAGCTCGGTGTGCCGACGGCTCCGCTGCTCCGCAACGAGGCGACGTCGGAATCCGGTACGACGGTGGTGTTCTGGGCCGACCCGGACATCTTCGAGACGACGGAGTACTCCTTCGAGACGCTGTCCCGGCGCTTCCAGGAGATGGCCTTCCTCAACAAGGGCCTGACCCTGACGCTGACCGACGAGCGCGAGTCGGCGAAGGCCGTCGTGGGCGCCGATGTCGCGGGCACGGACGTGACGGAGGGCACGAGCGAGGAGCCGTCCCGTACGGTCACGTACTTCTACGAGGGCGGCATCGTCGACTTCGTGAAGTACCTCAACTCGCGCAAGGGCGAGCTGATCCATCCGACGGTCATCGACATCGAGGCCGAGGACAAGGAGCGGCTGCTCTCGGTCGAGATCGCGATGCAGTGGAACGCGCAGTACAGCGAGGGTGTGTACTCGTTCGCGAACACGATCCACACGCATGAGGGCGGTACGCACGAGGAGGGCTTCCGCGCGGCGATGACCGGTCTGGTCAACCGCTACGCGCGCGAGAAGAAGTTCCTGCGTGAGAAGGACGACAATCTGGCGGGCGAGGACATCCGCGAGGGTCTGACCGCGATCATCTCGGTGAAGCTGGGCGAGCCGCAGTTCGAGGGCCAGACGAAGACGAAGCTCGGCAACACCGAGGCGAAGACCTTCGTCCAGAAGATCGTGCACGAGCACCTCACGGACTGGTTCGACCGCAACCCGAATGAGGCGGCGGACATCATCCGCAAGTCGATCCAGGCCGCCACGGCCCGGGTCGCCGCCCGTAAGGCGCGGGATCTCACCCGGCGCAAGGGGCTGCTGGAGAGCGCGTCGCTGCCGGGCAAGCTGAGCGACTGCCAGTCCAACGATCCGTCGAAGTGCGAGATCTTCATCGTCGAGGGTGACTCCGCCGGTGGTTCCGCGAAGTCGGGCCGCAACCCGATGTACCAGGCGATCCTGCCGATCCGGGGCAAGATCCTGAACGTCGAGAAGGCGCGGATCGACAAGATCCTCCAGAACACCGAGGTGCAGGCGCTGATCTCGGCGTTCGGCACCGGTGTGCACGAGGACTTCGACATCGAGAAGCTCCGCTATCACAAGATCATCCTGATGGCGGACGCCGATGTCGACGGACAGCACATCAACACGCTGCTCCTGACGTTCCTCTTCCGTTTCATGCGGCCCCTGGTCGAGGCGGGGCACGTCTATCTGTCGCGTCCGCCGCTCTACAAGATCAAGTGGGGCCGTGACGACTTCGAGTACGCCTACTCCGACCGGGAGCGCGACGCCCTGGTGGAGCTGGGCAAGCAGAACGGCAAGCGCATCCGCGAGGACTCGATCCAGCGCTTCAAGGGCCTGGGCGAGATGAACGCCGAGGAACTGCGGGTCACCACGATGGACATCGACCACCGGGTGCTCGGCCAGGTCACGCTGGACGACGCGGCCCAGGCCGACGATCTGTTCTCGGTGCTGATGGGCGAGGACGTCGAGGCACGGCGGTCGTTCATCCAGCGCAATGCCAAGGACGTCCGCTTCCTCGACATCTGAGTCGGTCTCAGCTGACGGATTCGACAAGGCCGAAAGGAACACTGACCAGCAATGGCCGACGAGAACACCCCTGATACCCCTGACACCCCCGAGAACTCCGGCGCCCCCGGCGCCCCTGGTACCCCTGTGGTCCAGGAGGCCGTCGTGGCTGCGGAGGCCGTTGAGGGGCTGGCGATGCGCGTAGAGCCGGTCGGGCTCGAAACGGAGATGCAGCGCTCGTATCTCGACTACGCGATGTCCGTCATCGTGTCGCGCGCGCTCCCGGACGTACGGGACGGTCTCAAGCCCGTCCACCGGCGTGTGCTGTACGCGATGTACGACGGCGGCTACCGGCCCGAGAAGGGCTTCTACAAGTGCGCCCGCGTCGTCGGTGACGTCATGGGTACGTACCACCCGCACGGCGACTCCTCGATCTATGACGCGCTGGTCCGGCTCGCGCAGCCGTGGTCGATGCGGATGCCGCTGGTGGACTCCAACGGCAACTTCGGTTCTCCGGGCAATGACCCGGCCGCGGCCATGCGGTACACCGAGTGCAAGATGATGCCGCTGTCGATGGAGATGCTCCGGGACATCGACGAGGAGACCGTCGACTTCACGGACAACTACGACGGCCGCAACCAGGAGCCGACGGTGCTGCCGGCGCGGTTCCCGAATCTGCTGATCAACGGTTCCGCCGGGATCGCCGTCGGTATGGCCACGAATATCCCGCCGCACAATCTGCGGGAGGTCGCGGCCGGTGCGATGTGGGCGCTTGAGCACCCCGAGGCGAGTCACGAGGAGCTGCTCGACGCGCTGATCGAGCGGATCAAGGGTCCTGACTTCCCGACCGGCGCGCTGGTCGTGGGGCGCAAGGGCATCGAGGAGGCGTACCGCACGGGCCGCGGCTCGATCACGATGCGCGCCGTGGTCGAGGTCGAGGAGATCCAGAACCGCCAGTGCCTGGTGGTCACCGAGCTGCCGTACCAGACCAACCCGGACAATCTCGCGCAGAAGATTGCCGATCTGGTCAAGGACGGCAAGGTCGGCGGCATCGCGGATGTCCGTGACGAGACGTCCTCGCGTACGGGTCAGCGGCTGGTCGTCGTGCTGAAGCGGGACGCGGTCGCCAAGGTCGTTCTGAACAACCTGTACAAGCACACCGATCTGCAGAGCAACTTCAGCGCGAACATGCTGGCGCTGGTGGACGGCGTGCCGCGCACGCTCTCGCTGGACGCGTTCATCCGGCACTGGGTGACGCACCAGATCGAGGTCATCGTCCGGCGCACGAAGTTCCGGCTGCGCAAGGCCGAGGAGCGGGCGCACATCCTGCGCGGTCTGCTCAAGGCGCTCGACGCGATCGACGAGGTCATCGCGCTGATCCGGCGCAGCGACACGGTCGAGATCGCGCGTGAGGGCCTGATGGGGCTGCTCACGATCGACGAGATCCAGGCGAACGCGATCCTGGAGATGCAGCTGCGCCGGCTGGCGGCCCTGGAGCGGCGGAAGATCGTCGCGGAACACGACGAGTTGCAGCAGAAGATCAACGAGTACAACGCGATCCTGGCCTCGCCGGAGAAGCAGCGGCAGATCGTCCACGACGAACTGGCCGTCATGGTCGACAAGTTCGGAGACGACCGGCGTTCGAAGCTGGTGCCCTTCGACGGCGACGTGTCCATCGAGGACCTGATCGCCGAGGAGGACATCGTCGTCACGATCACGCGTGGCGGCTATGTGAAGCGTACGAAGACGGACGACTACCGCTCGCAGAAGCGCGGCGGCAAGGGCGTACGCGGTACGAAGCTGAAGGAAGACGACATCGTCGACCACTTCTTCGTCTCGACCACGCACCACTGGCTGCTGTTCTTCACGAACAAGGGCCGGGTCTACCGGGCGAAGGCGTACGAGCTGCCGGACGCCGGGCGGGACGCGCGGGGTCAGCATGTGGCCAATCTGCTCGCCTTCCAGCCGGACGAGCAGATCGCCGAGATCCTGGCGATCCGTGACTACGAGGCCGCGCCGTATCTGGTCCTGGCCACGAAGGCGGGTCTGGTGAAGAAGACCCCGCTCAAGGACTACGACTCACCTCGCTCGGGCGGTGTCATCGCGATCAACCTCCGGGAGACGGACGACGGCGCGGACGACGAGCTGATCGGCGCGGAGCTGGTGTCGGCGGAGGACGATCTACTACTCATCAGCCGCAAGGCGCAGTCGATCCGCTTCACCGCGACGGACGACGCGCTGCGCCCGATGGGGCGTGCCACGTCGGGCGTGAAGGGGATGAGCTTCCGCGAGGGTGACGAACTGCTCTCGATGAATGTCGTCAGGCCCGGTACGTTCGTCTTCACTGCTACAGATGGCGGATACGCGAAGCGGACCGCTGTTGATGAGTATCGCGTCCAGGGTCGGGGCGGCCTCGGTATCAAGGCCGCCAAGATTGTGGAGGATCGGGGTTCTCTCGTCGGTGCTTTGGTGGTCGAGGAAACGGATGAGATCCTTGCCATCACTCTCGGCGGCGGTGTGATTCGCACGCGAGTCAACGAAGTCAGGGAGACCGGCCGTGACACGATGGGTGTCCAACTGATCAACCTGGGCAAGCGGGATGCCGTCGTCGGTATCGCGCGCAACGCCGAGGCGGGACGTGAAGCCGAAGAGGTCGACGGGACCGATGACCCGGGGACCGAAGAGGCTGGTACGGCCGAGGTCGTCGCCGAGGGCACTCAGCCCTCGGCCGGGGAGCACGAGGAGTAGAGCGTGAGTGGAGCCACGGGCGCCGGATCGGCCGCTTCCGGAGCGAACGGTGCCCGTGGCCCTGCCACGGACTCCCAGGGGGTAACGGTGACCGACACCCGGGGGCAGAAGCCCCCTTACGAGAAGTACGGCCCCGAGCAGCCGCAGCCGGCGGCTCAGCCGTACCACCCGCCGCAGGCGTATCCCTCGCCACATGGCGGCGGGCCGAGCCAGGGCGGACAGCAGATGCAGCAAGGGGCTCCCGTGACCTCTGCCGTTCCCGGTGGGGCGGGTCCTTCGGGGGCTCCCGCCGCTTCCGCGGTGCGTCGGCCGCGGACGGGCGCGCGGACGACTCCACGCACCCGTAAGGCGCGACTGCGGGTGGCGAAAGCCGATCCGTGGTCGGTGATGAAGGTCAGTTTCCTGCTCTCCATCGCGCTGGGTCTGTGCACCATCGTCGCGGCCGCCGTGCTGTGGATGGTCATGGACGCGATGGGCGTCTTCTCGACGGTCGGCGGGACGATCAGTGAGGCCACGGGCTCCAACGAGAGCAACGGCTTCGATCTTCAGTCGTTCCTGTCGCTGCCGCGAGTGATCATCTTCACGTCGGTCATCGCGGTGATCGATGTGGTGCTCGCGACGGCGCTGGCGACGCTCGGAGCCTTCATCTACAACCTGTCCGCGGGCTTTGTGGGCGGTGTTGAGCTCACGCTCGCCGAGGACGAGTGAGGGCCGGGTATCGATTTTGGGGCTGGCCCTGAAGTGCGCTAATCTTCAGGGGCAGCGCGGGGCTATAGCTCAGTTGGTTAGAGCGCATCCCTGATAAGGATGAGGCCACAGGTTCAAATCCTGTTAGCCCCACCGCGACAATCGGCCCGTACGGATCGTCTCCGTACGGGCCGATGTATTTCGCGGACAGTCGCTCTTTGAAGTCCCTTTGTGCTCGGCCGGAGCTCCGCCTCGTTCGCGGGCAGGTCACCGATCGGTATCGGTCGGTGTGTATAGTCGGGCGCCAGAAGTCCCCTACGTCAAGAAAGACGAGGTCGCGCGGTGAAGAAGCTTCTCTTGGTCGCACTGGCCGCCATCGGCGGGCTCCTCGTGTACCGCCAGATCCAGGCGGACCGCGCCGAGCAGGATCTGTGGACGGAGGAGACCGACTCCGTGCCCGCAGGTTCGGGTGTGTGAGACGCAGTAGTCCTGATACGAGATACGAGCCCCGGCCGCCGAGCGGTCGGGGCTCTGTGCTGTCCGGGCCCGTGCTGTCCGGGCCCGCGCGCCCCGCTGCTCCGATGGAATTCACTCACGTGAATCTTTGACTTGCTTACGCGAAGGTCGGGTGTGTGGACAGGCGGTGATCCCGCTGAGCCTGGTGACCCCGCAGACAGCGGAGGGAGCCCCGGGGCAGGATGGACCGACCGACAGGGCCAGGCCGGCCGAGAGGGCGAGGGGAAGCGCGTGAAGTGGCAGTGCGGCAGGGGGCGGGCGGCGGCGAGAGGCCCCAGGGCGGTGGCGGTGGGCGCGGCGGTGTGTCTGCTGGCGGCGGTGCCGGGTCAGGCCAGGGCGGACGGTGAGCCGAGCCCGTACGCCTTCGATCCCGGCGCGCGGCAGATCAGCGGAGCGGCGACCACGAGCGGGGCGAAGCCGCTTGACGCCGGCGGCACGTACCGCGATTCGATCGAACCCGGCGGCACACTCATCTACCGGCTGAACCTCGACGCGGAGACGAACGCCTATGTGTCGGCGGTCGCCGTGCCCGGACCGGGGGCGACCGTCGCCTACGGGGACAAGATCGAGATCTCGGTGCAGAACAGCCGGGGCAGCGACTGCGACTCCAACGACGCGCAATTCGGCGCCGCGAGCAAATTCCCCCGGCCGCTCGCCGCCTACGCCTACCGGCTGATCGAGGAGGGGGCGTCCACCTGCCAGGAGGCCGGCCCGTACTACGTCGTCATCGAGCGGAACGGCGAGGACACCTCCACCCCTGAGCCCTGGGAGCTGGAGATCCGCCATGTCTCCGAGCCGGGGCTCACGGGCCCCGGACCGTCCGAGGCGCCTTCGGGGTGGCCCAGCGCCTCGCCCGACCCGGTCGGCGGTGAGCCGCGGTCGCGGGCGGGCGGCAACGGCTTCTATGACGCGGCGGAGCTGGGGAAGGGCGAGTGGACGTCGGAGATCGAGCCGGGCGCCTCGCTCTTCTACCGGGTGCCCGTGGACTGGGGGCAGCAGATCTTCGCCGCCGCGGACCTGGGCAGCGCGGCGTCCGGGTCGGGGTTCGTGAGCGGCGCGTTCTCCATGGCCCTCTACAACCCGGCGCGAGGGCTCGTCGACACCAGCAACTCGCTCTCGTACACCGGCAAGCAGAAGACGACGTCCCTCGATCCGCTGCCTCCGGTGGCGTACGAGAACCGCTTCGGCTCGCGGACCGGCGACAAGGAGATGAGGTTCGCGGGCTGGTACTACCTGCGCGTCAGCCTCAACCCCGAGGTGGGCGAGAAGTTCGGCCCCGGACCGTACCGGCTGACGCTGCGGATCGACGTCGAGGGCGACCCGAAGGCCGCTCCGGCGTACGCGGGGCCCGCCGGCGAATTCAGCGTGGACCCGGACGACCGGCAGTCGGCGACCGGCGACGGGGCGACCCGAACCGGCGCCGCGGACAACGAGGCGATGAAGTGGGTCGCGGCCGCGGGGATCGGCGCGGGCACCATGCTCGTGCTCGGCCTCGGAGTATGGACGCTGCTCGCGCGGCGGCGCGCGGAAGTGAGCTCCGGCTGAGCGCCCGGACGTTCAGTTCTGGATCTGGGTGAGGGCCCAGATCCCCACGGCGAAACAGGCCAGCGCCAGCAGCAGGACCGGGACCGTCACCTTCGGGGGCGGTCCCGCGCGTTTGACGGGGGCGCGGTGCGCCGGTGGCCGCGGATGGGGGACCGCCGGCTGCTGAAAGGCGACCCCCGGGCTCTGGGCGGTGTACGCGCGGGTGTGGCCCTGTTCGTGCCGGACCGTCGCCGTCTCGGCCTGGGAGAGGTCGGGCGGCGGCGTGGCGTAGTCGTGGTGAGGGGGGATGTGTTGGGCCGGATACGGCGGGACGTAGGCCTGCTGGGGGGCGGGCTGAGCCTGCGGTGCCTGCTGGGGAGCGTGGTCCCGGCTCGGCGGCGGGGGGAGAGGGAAACCGTCGGTCTCCGGCATGGAGGCGGGCCCGGGCGCCGGCATGGGGGGCGGCGAGAGCGGCGTCGAGGGCGGAGTCGAGGGCGGCGGCGTGAGGGACGACGATGCCGTCGCCGGTCCGGTGGGCGGCTGAGCCGTGCGCGGGTCGGTGTACGGGCCGCCGGTGGCCTCGGTGTACGGAGCGGAGGGGTGGCCGCTGGTCCGGGGATCCGTGACGGTACCTGCGGTACTGGCCTGGCCGACGGGACCGGCGGGGCCGAAGGCGGCGGGGAGCGGACCGATCTGGTCGAAGACCTCGACGATCTCGTCGTCGAGGTCGGGCTCGGGCAGCAGCTCCACGGCCGTTGTGAGCGCCTTGCGGGCGCCCGTGGCCGTACGGAACCTCGCGTCCGGATCGGGCTGTAGAAGCCCCGCCAGGACCTGCCACAGCGGCTCGGGGATGCCCTGGGGCGCCCCGGGGGTGCCGTGCGCGGTGAAATGCTCGACCAGGGCCTTGGCGTCCGGCTTCTGACCCTGGAGGAGATAGAGAGCCACGAGACCGACCGCGAAGAGATCGGCGGGGAAGTCCGGCTCGGCGCCCATCATCTGCTCGGGTGCGAAGTAACCGGGTGTTCCCACCACGTAGTTGGTCTCCGTCAGGCGTGGCTCGCCCTTGCGCATGGAGATACCGAAGTCGGACAGCCGCAGATGCGGTCTGCCCGTTCCGGTGGCCTCCAGCAGGATGTTGGCCGGTTTGATGTCGCGGTGCACGACCCCCTCCGCGTGCACCGCGGCCAGACCGGCCAGCAACTGGTCGAGCAGGGTGCAGACCAGGCGCGGCGGCAGCGGCCCGTAGTCGCCGATGACATGCGCCAGCGAGCCGCCGCTCACCAGATCCATGGTGAACAGGACCTTGTCGTCGTCCGCGGCCCAGCTCGCCGGGGCGAGGACATGCGGGTGATCGATCCGCAGGGCCTGCTCCCGTACGAACCGCAGCAGGGTGTGCGCGTCGCTCTGCTGGAGGACCTTCGCCGCCACATAGCGTCTGCGCCGGTGGTCCCAGGCACGCCAGACGGCACCGACACCGCCACGCCCGATCGGGTCGATCAGCTCGTACCGTCCCGCGAAGACCTCACCCATGCGCCGCGCTCGCTCCCCGTCGTCCCGTACGCCGTCAGCTTTGGTGCGCCTCGTAATGGGCGACCGCCTCCGCGGTGCGCCCGGCGCCGTAGACCCTGAGGAACTCTGCCAGTTCGGGCTGGGTCGGGGCGAGGGAGTCGGCGGCATCGATGATGTCGCCGGCCGCCGCGACCGAGCGCAGCAGGGACTGGATCTCGCGGACCACCCGGCGCACGGTCGGCGCGCCCGAACTGTTCGTCGTCTGGCTGGTGCCGGTGAGGACGGAACCCCCCTGGGACTTCTTGATCTCCTCCATCCGGTCCGTGGCCTCCCCGGCGCTCACGCTTCCGTCGGCCACCTGACCGGCCAGATCCTGGAGTGCCTGGACCCGCTGGACCACGGCCGGATTGCCGATCTTCGCGCGTTGACCGCTCATCAACTGGGAGAGCATCGGTGCGGAGAGTCCGAGGACCGCCGCGAGCCGGGCCTGGTTCAGGCCCAGGTCATCTATGAGTCGGCGGAAGAGCGCCCCCAACGGCTCTCCGTACCAGCTCCGCTGAAGTTCTCTGGCTCTGGCAGTCGATTCCTGCTGTGCGGCGTCCATACGCGTCTCCCCATCGCTTCCCCAATGCGGCAGCTTCGCTGCTGCGAACCTCGTGGGGCATCTTACGGAGCGTGGTCGTGCACGGGGAGTCCCCATCCTTTTGCGGGATCGCTCGGGATAGCCGGTACTCTGGTCCCGGTGATGGACGAGCGCTGCTCGGCGGCTCGGCCGTACCCAACCCACCGAGGGGCCTTAGCTCAGTTGGTAGAGCGCTGTCTTTGCATGGCAGATGTCAGGGGTTCGACTCCCCTAGGCTCCACCTATAAATGCCCTCTGACCTGCGGAAACGCAGTTCGGAGGGCATTGTCGCGAGAGCTCTTGGTCCTCAGTGGTGGAGATGGACCATCTTCCTGGGGTCGACGATCCGGTCGAAGTCCTCGGCGCTGATGTATCCGCTGTCGAGCGCCGCCTCCCGGAGGGTGGTGCCCTCGCCGTCGGCCCGGTGGGCGATGCTGCTGGCCTTGTCGTAGCCGATCTCCGGTGAGAGAGCGGTGACGAGCATCAGGGAGCGCGAGAGGTATTCGTCGATCTGCTCGCGGTGCGGCTCCGTCCCTTCGACGCAGTACGTGCGCAGCTTCTCCGACGCGTCGCCGAGGATGCGCGCGGAGTGGAGGAAGTTGTTCACGATGACGGGGCGCATGGCGTTCAGCTCGAAGTTCCCCTGGCTCCCGGCGAACGCGATGGCACTGTCCTCCGCCAGCACCTGGATGCAGACCATCACCATGGCCTCGCACTGGGTTGGGTTGACCTTGCCGGGCATGATCGAACTGCCGGGCTCGTTCGCGGGGAGCGTCAGCTCGCCGAGGCCGCAGCGGGGCCCGGAGGCGAGCCAGCGGATGTCGTTCGCGATCTTCATCAGGGGGACGGCGAGGCCGCGCAGGCCGGCCGAGGCGGCGACCATGGCGTCCAGACCGCCCTGGGCGGCGAAGGAGTTGGCCGCGCTGCGGAACGGAGAGCCGGTCAGCGCCTCGATCCGCTCAGCGACATGGGCGCCGAAGCCCTCGGGGGCGTTGAGGCCCGTACCCACGGCGGTTCCGCCGACGGCGAGCCGGTACAGGTCGGGCAGGGTGGCCTCGACTCTGCCGATGGCGTCGCCGAGTTGGGCGGCGTAGCCGGACCACTCCTCGCCGAGCGACAGCGGAACGGCGTCTTCCAGGTGAGTGCGTCCGATCTTGACGATGTCCGACCACGCGCGGGACTTCGCCGCGATCGCCTCCTGGAGTTGCCTTACTCGGGGGAGGAGATGGCCGTTGATCTCCTGGACGGCGGCAATGTGCATCGCCGTGGGGAAGGTGTCGTTGGAGGACTGGCCCATGTTGACATGGTCGTTGGGATGGACCGGCGTCTTGGAACCGAGCTCGCCGCCCACCAGTTGGATGGCGCGGTTGCTGATCACCTCGTTGACGTTCATGTTGCTCTGGGTTCCGGAACCCGTCTGCCAGACGTACAGGGGGAAGTGGTCGTCCAGCGCACCGGAGATCACCTCGTCGGCCACCCGGGCGATGAGGTCGGCCTTCCAGCGCGGTAGGCGGCCTTCGTCGGCGTTGACGCGGGCGGCCGCTTTCTTGACGTAGCCATAGGCGTGGTAGACGGCCTTGGGCATACGGTCGTCCCCGATGGAGAAGTGGATCAGGGAACGCTGGGTCTGAGCGCCCCAGTAGCGGTCGGCCGGCACGTCCACCGTGCCCATCGAGTCCGTCTCGCGGCGGGTGCCGACCGCGTCTATGCCGATTGATATGTCCCGTACCTTCGGCGGGTGATCGGAGCCTGTGCCACGCTGCCGGGTGGTCATGAGGTCTCCCCCGGCTCCTTGGGCAGCGGCCCGTAGGCGGGTTGCCACATCGCGTCCTGCACCGCCTGGACGAGGTCGTCCGGGTGGCGGGCGCCGGCTTGGGACTCGGCCGCGTGGATGACGGCCTTGGCGACGATCGCCGAGGAGGCACGCAGGTTCGACACCGGCGGCAGCAGGGGCGCGCCTGGCGCTCGGGGGTCCACCTGGCCGGCCACGGCCTCCGCCGCGGCGAGGATCATCGACGCGGTGAGACGGTCCGTACCGGACAGGATGGTCCCCAGGCCGAGACCGGGGTACAGCAATGCGTTGTTGGCCTGTCCTATGACGTGCTGGACGCCGCCGTGGTCCAC
Source organism: Streptomyces sp. NPDC094034 (assembly GCF_040303865.1). Classification (NCBI taxonomy): domain Bacteria; kingdom Bacillati; phylum Actinomycetota; class Actinomycetes; order Kitasatosporales; family Streptomycetaceae; genus Streptomyces; species Streptomyces sp. NPDC094034. Next base: position 37,608 of record NZ_JBEOUD010000033.1, read on the forward strand.
GGGGTCGACCGGGATTCCGGTCGCCGTCAGCACCTTGCCATCGGTCCAGGCGAGCAGGTCCGAAGGCATGGCCTCGATCTTCTCGGTCGGGTTGGAGAGAGGCAGGATGACGGGGCGCTCGACGTGCCGGGCCATCTCCGTGACGACGTGCCGGTCGAAGGTGCCGGGGCTGGTGGAGGTGCCGATCAGGATCGTCGGCCGGACGTGCTGGACGGTCGTGGGCAGGTCGATCGGCCCGTCCGCCCAGTCCCGTACCTCGGCGCGGGGGCGGGCGTAGGGGGCCTGGAAGTCACGTAGGCCGGGCATGCCGTCGACGAGCAGTCCCTGCTTGTCGACCAGCCATACCTGGCGCGTGGCGGCTGTGATGTCCAGGCCGTCACGGACCATGGCGTCGCGCAGTTGGTCGGCGATGCCCACGCCCGCGGTGCCGGCGCCGAATACGACGACGCGCTGGTCACGGAACGGGACGCCGGTGACCTTCAGGGCGGACATGACCGCGGCCAGCGTGATGGCTCCTGTTCCCTGCATGTCGTCGTTGAACATCCGGTAGCGGTCCTTGTACTCCTCCAGGAGCCGGCGGGCGTTGCCGGGCCCGAAGTCCTCGAAGTGCAGGAGCGCGTTCGGATACAGGTCCGCGACCGTTTCCAGATAGGCCGCGACGAAATCGTCGTACTTCTTGCCCCGCACCCGGCTGTGACGCATGCCCAGGTAGAGCGGGTCGTTCAGCAGGTTCTCGTTGTCGGTGCCGACGTCCAGGACCACCGGCACGCAGCGCCCGGGGTGCAGGCCGGCCGCCGCGGTGTACACGGCGAGCTTGCCGACCGAGATCTGGATCCCGTGCACACCCCAGTCGCCGATGCCCAGGATCTCCTCGGCGTCGGTGGCCACCACCAGGTCCACCTGGTCGCGGTGGAGCCTCAGCGACTCGAAGGCGCGGCGGATGTCCTGAGGCCGGTCGATGGAGAGGTAGATGCCGCGGGGGAGCCGGTACTCGTGGCTGTACCGCTTGATGGCCTCGCCCACGGTGGGGTCGTAGACGATCGGCAGCAGTTCGGCCAGATGATCGGCCAGGACCCGGTAGTACACCACCTCGTTGTGGTTGTGGAGCTGTTCGAGGTAGATGAACTTCGCCAGGTCTGTCGGCCCTTCCCGCAGCTGCTCGTACGCGCGCTGCGCCTGTTGGTCCAGGGTCAGCACGGCGCTGGGCAGGCGACCCGTCAGCCCGAGGCTGTCACGTTCTTCCAGGGTGAAGGCGCTCCCCCGATTGAGCAGCGGGTCGAGGAGGATGGCTGGCGTATGCGTCGGCATCTGCGGCCTCCATCGTCGTCGGCGTGCGTGGCAGTGCCTCCACCCATGCTGAGCCGGATGAGTGGGGCCTGCCACTCGGCTGGGTGAGTCCACCTTGCCGATCCTGTGGCAGGCCCGCTCTCGCTCGCGCCCGATCCGCTTCTCGATCCGGTTCTCGTTCCGCTCTCACTCCGGTCCTCGCTCGCCAGGGGGAGCCAGGGGGCGGCGCGCCAGGGGCAGCGCGCCAGAGGTCAGCGGTCGCGTGCCTGGTGTCTGCGTACGGCCACGATCAGGCCCACGCCCGCGGCGATCGCGACGAGACCGATCAGCCCCGTGGTCGAGGCTGAGCTGCCCGTCGTGGCCAGCGACGGGGTGCCGGAGGCCTCGGTGCGAATGGCGTCGAGGATCAGGCTGGTGACGGTGCCGGGGTGGGAGATCATCGCCACGTGCGAGGAGTTCACCTCGATCGTGTGGGAGCCCGCCCGTTTGGCCTCGAAGCGCTCCAGATCCGGGGCTATCGCGCGGTCCTTGGTGGCGACCAGGAACCAGGACGGGATGGTCTTCCAGGCGGCGGCGTCGGCCTTCTCGGTGAAGGCCGCGGCGCTGATCGGGCGCTGAGTGGCGGCCATCTGCGCGGCGGTGGAGGCCGGGAGGTCCGCGGCGAAGACCTGATGGAACTTCTCGGGCTTGATGTACAGATCGGTGCCTGTCATGCCGTCGCCGCTTTGGAACGGCACCTGTTTGAGCGCCGGGTTGAGCCTGCTTCCGGCGAACTTCGCGCCCAGCGCCCCCAGTGTCTCGCCTTTGGCGGGCATGAACGCCGAGATGTAGACGAGCGCCTTGACGTTGGGGTTGCCGGCCGCGGCCTCGCTGATCAGCGCACCGCCGTAGGAATGCCCGGCGAGGATGAGCGGGCCTTTGAGGCTCTTCAGGACGCTGGCGAGGTAGGCGGAGTCACTGGCGAGCCCGCGCAGCGGGTTCGCGGGGGCTATGACGGGGTAGCCGTCGCGCTGAAGCCGTTCCACCACCCCGTCCCACCCGGAGGCGTCGGCGAACGCGCCATGCACCAGTACCACGGTCGGCTTGGCTATGCCTTTGGCGCCCGAGCCGGTGGATTCGCCGTCGGCGACGGCAGGCGCCGTGAGCGCCGCCACGGAGCACACAGAGGCGAGGGCGGCGACGGGCCGCGAGCGTATGAGCTTTCGGGACGGGCGCAGCGTCATGGCGTTCTCTCTTTCTCTTCTGCCAGGAGGGGCGGGCCGAGCATCAGCTTTTCCGGTTTGTGCTGATACGGCGCGCTCTGAGCGGCAGGCGGGTGACGCCGCGCGGCCGAGCAGGTGGTGAGGCCTCATCCGGGGGCGATCGTGCCGAGTGGCGGCGGAGCGCAAGTCGTGCCTCGGACGACGCGGAGAGGCGGTGCGAAGCCGCCGGAGGGGCGCTGACGTGCGCTGACGTGCGCAGCTACGCGTCGGTGGGCGAGAAGGGAGCGCTGTTTCAGATACGGCGTCGGGCGCGATTCGGCCGCGGATCCGCGGGGCCGGTTGGACCGTACGAGTGGTGTTCATCCGAAGAACTGTCGGACGGCGGCGTAGCTCCGTGGATTTTCAAGATGCGTCCACATCATGAGGAAGGTATGTAAACCGCTCAACCCGAAAGCGAGGGGTCATGGCCGCCTTCAAGGTCAAGAAAATGTGGACTGTCTTCATCACCGCGTTCTTCGCGGTGCTCGCCTCCCTGGGGCTGACCGCCCCGGCCGCGGCCGCCGGCAACGCCGTGCGGCAGCCGGCCGAGCAGCCCGCGCCGGCGCCCGCCGCCGCGGACCACGTCACCGAGGCCGCTCCGGCCAGGGCGACCGTACCCAGGTCGCTGCCACGCGGCCGGTCGCTGCCGCCCACGATCAAGCAGCGTATCCGCGCGGAGGCGCACGGCTCGTCACCTTCGGTCCGTCATCTGCCGGACAGCACGCCGAGCGAGGCCGATGCCCGCGCGGCACACATGAACGCCTACGCCGCCGACGCGGCACTCGTCGCGGCGTGAGGCGTCGGGAACCCCGTGGTCTCCCGGCGCCCGTCACCTCAGGTGCGCCCGTCGCCGACCCCCGTACGCCGGTGGCGCGACGAGGACGACACGGACACAAGGACGCGGGCAACAAGCACGCGGACAGCAGGAACGCGGACAGCGAGAGCGCGGTCGACACGAACGCGGTCGCCGAGCGCGCGGACGACAAGAGCACAGGGGACACGGACTACAGGCGGCGCGGCGAGTACGAGTGCCACGCCCGGTCGGCGCTCTTCATGGCCGTGGTCTGCGCCGGCCCTGTGATCAGGGACGGTCGTCCCGGTCGTTCTCCGACGCCTCGGCCTCGGCCTGCTTCGCCTGGACCTCCGGATCCAGCGGATCGACCACATGGCTGCCGTCCACGGACGTCAGCGGACCACGCTCCGAGACCTCGGTAGCGGCCGGCGGCTCCACGAGCCAGTCCGGATTCGCCTGCTTGTCCCACCATTTCCAGGCGGCGAAAGCCCCGCCCGCCAGCACGCCGAGGATCGCCAGACCCTTGGCCAACCGGCCGGCCCTGGCCCGCCGTTCATGCTTCCTCACCAGCTTCTGGATCTCTTTCGCCGTGACCTGTCCGCGCAGAGCGGCCAGGGCGGCCGCGGAACGTGCCGCTGCCTGTTCGGCCATCGGCTGTGCGGTGGCCACCGCCTGATTCACTCGCGGCACTGTGTAATCCGCCGCCTGACGGGCGGCCTGACGAGTGCGCACCGCGGCGCGGTGAGCGGCTTCATCGACCTTTGGGGGTACCCGGGGCGCCACATGGGCGCTGTACTGAACACGAGCCTGCTGAGCGGCCTTCGATACTGTCGGCGCGAGCCGTACGCGCGCCTCACGGGCGCAGAGCGCGGCCTGTTCCTTGGCCAGAGCGGCCTGTTCCCTGGCCGTACCGGCGTAAGGGGCCACCACTACCGCGGCGTGCTGCACGCTCTCCTTCGCCGAACCGGTAGCGGCGCGCACGCTGTCCATGCGGGTCACAGGATCATCCTCCTCGGTGGCGTTCCGTATTTCGCCTATCCACCCTTTTCGAGATCATGCCTGCTGGGTTCGGTCTCGGCATGCGTTGCGGGCATCCGGGTCATGGAAGACGACGTGGGTGATGTCCGTACATCACGGCCCTCCGCGTGCGTTCCGTACGCGCTGACGGGCGACGACGACGTCATGCCTCCTTCCAGCATGCGCGGGTTCCGGCGTGAGCACACCGCCGTCTCCGCGAATGTTCGCTTTCGGCTGCCCTGAACTGGCGCCTCCCTTGTCTCTCTCGCGCCTCCATCCGGCCTCGAAAACGCCCCAAGACGGGCGTAAAGCGCGTTCGAGGGCAGCGGCCGGGCGGCGATCGCGCCTTCCGTGCGAGGATCGTGAGGGTCAGAGAAGACTTACGGAAGGCAGATCGTGGCCGAGCAGCTTTACGCCACCCTGAAGACCAACCACGGCGACATCGAGGTCCGGCTCCTGCCGAACCACGCGCCGAAGACGGTCAAGAACTTTGTCGAGCTCGCGCAGGGCGACCGGGAGTGGGTCAGCCCGGAGACCGGTCAGAAGACCACGGACAGGCTGTACGACGGCACCGTCTTCCACCGTGTGATCAGCGGCTTCATGATCCAGGGCGGAGACCCGCTGGGCAACGGCACCGGTGGCCCCGGCTACCAGTTCGAGGACGAGTTCCACCCGGACCTCGGCTTCGACAAGCCGTACCTGCTGGCGATGGCCAACGCGGGCCCGGGGACCAATGGCTCGCAGTTCTTCATCACCCTGGCGCCGACGTCCTGGCTGAACCGGAAGCACACCATCTTCGGCGAGGTCTCCAACGAGGCCGGCAAGAAGGTCGTGGACGCCATCGGCGGTACCCAGACCAACCCGCGTACCGACCGCCCGCTGAAGGACGTCGTGATCGAGTCGGTCGTCATCGAGACGCGCTGATCACTCGCACAGTGTCCGGTTCCCCGGTTCGGGGAACCATCCCGCCCTGCCCGTCCGTAGTGGTTACATACCGGACGGGCGGGGCGGTGCGCTGTGGCGTACCGGGCACCGTCCGCCGTCACGAGGACCGAGGGGACCGATGGACCACCCGCCAGGCGGCCACGGAGGCCAGGATCAGCCTGCCGTCACCGAAGGCCTGCCCAGCTGTTACCGGCATCCTGACCGGGAGACGGGCATACGCTGCACCCGCTGCGAGCGCCCCATCTGCCCCGAGTGCATGATCAGCGCCTCCGTCGGCTTCCAGTGCCCGCAATGCGTCCGGCAGGGTTCGGGTACGGGGCACGGGGCGACCGCGAACCGGCCGCGCACTCTCGCCGGCGGCACGGTCGCGGCCGACCCCCGGCTGATCACCAAGATCCTGCTGGGCATCAATGTCGCGCTGTTCGTCGCCGTTCTCGCGGTGGGCGACCGGCACCGGCTCGTCGAGGACCTCGACCTCATCGGCTATGCGTTCAGCCCTGACCTCAACCGGGTCGTCGGCGTCGCGGACGGCGAGTGGTACCGGCTGGTCACCGCCATGTTCCTGCACCAGGAGATCTGGCACATCGCCTTCAACATGCTCGGGCTCTGGTGGCTCGGCGGGCCGCTGGAGGCGGCGCTGGGCCGCGTCCGCTTTCTGGCGCTCTATCTGCTCTCCGGACTGGCCGGCAGCGCCCTCACGTATCTTCTCGCCGCACCGAACCAGCCCTCGCTGGGCGCGTCCGGCGCGATCTTCGGGCTGCTCGGCGCGACCGTCGTACTGATGCGGCGGCTCAACTACGACATGCGGCCGGTCCTCGTCCTGCTGGCGCTGAACCTGGTCTTCACCTTCACCTGGTCCAACATCGCCTGGGAGGCGCATGTCGGCGGGCTGGTGGCCGGTGTGGTGATCGCCATAGGGATGGTGCACGCGCCTCGCGAGCGGCGGGCTCTCGTGCAGTACGGGACCTGTGCGCTGGTGCTGGTGGCGACGGTCGCGCTCATCGCGGCGAGAACGGCCTCACTCACCTGAGCCGTCTCGCTCGCTCGCTCGTCCCACCGGTCGGACTCGGTCGGCTCGGCTTTCCCGCCCGGCTCGGCTTTCTTGCCCGGCTCAGCTGAGCGTGACCCTGTGAGAACGGCCCGTACTCCACAGTTGTCCACAGTGTGTGGCGGATCTTGTGCATCCTGTGGGGAACGTGCGTGCCCCTTGTCGCTGATGTGGGTTTGACCAGCAGCGACAAGGGGCGGGCACGTCATCAGAATGGCGGACGCAGTCACACCGGCGTCAACGTCCCGTGGGGTTATCCACAGATCGTCTGACCTTTTCCCCTGCTGTGGACAACGCTGTGGATAAGTGGGGGCAGGGCTTGACGGCGGAGCGGTGGACCCGCTACTTCCACTGGGTCGAGACACCGAAGCCGGCGGCGATGAAGCCGAACCCGACCACGATGTTCCAGTTCCCGAAGCTCTGCAGCGGAAGATCGCCCTCGGTCACATAGAAGACGACGATCCAGGCCAGGCCGATCAGGAACAAGGCCAACATGACCGGGGCCACCCAGCTCCGGTTGGTCAGCTTGAGGTTGACCGTCTGCTTCGCGGCCGGAGGCGGCGTGAACTCGGCCTTCTTGCGGATACGTGACTTCGGCACGAGGGACTCTCCTGTCGATGCGCTGCGTGACCGCGCAGGGGGACTGAACGGTGTTGCCGGGGCGGAGAGCAGGGGGAACACCGCCGCCCCCGGGCGTCCGTTAGCGTAGTGCTTCCGTGGCGCCTAAGGAGATAAGGGTACGTTGAGCAATTCCGCCGACTCTCCCCCAGGGCCGGTCCGCCGACCGAACAGGCGGCCCGTCCGGCTGCTCACGGCTGCCGTCTTCGCCCTCGCCGGGCTGATCTTCGTGACCAGCTTCAACACGGCCAAGGGCACCAACATCCGTACCGACACCTCGCTGCTCAAGCTCTCCGATCTGATCCACGAACGCGACCGTAAGAACGCCGAACTGGGCGATGCCAACGCGGCGGTACGGCATGACATCGACACCCTCGTCAGCCGTGACCACGGCACCACCGCGGCCGACGAGGACAGGCTGAACGCCCTGGAGGAGGGCGCGGGCACCAAGAAGGTCACCGGCCGGTCACTCACCGTCACGCTCGACGACGCGCCGCCGAACGCCACGGCCAACCCCGGCTATCCCGAGCCGCAGCCCAACGACCTCGTCATCCACCAGCAGGATCTTCAGGCCGTCGTCAACGCCCTGTGGAAGGGCGGCGCGGAGGGCATCCGCGTCATGGACCAGCGGCTGATCTCCACCAGCGCCGTGCGGTGCGTGGGGAATACGCTGATCCTCCAGGGCCGCGTCTACTCACCGCCCTACAAGATCACCGCTGTTGGTGACCAGGGCAAGCTCCGAGAGGCACTCGCCGACTCCCCGGCGGTCCAGAACTACCAGCTGTACGTCAAGGCGTACGGCCTGGGCTGGAAGGTCGACGAGCGCGACAAGGAGACGCTGCCGGGCTACACGGGCACGGTGGATCTGCACTACGCGAAGCCGGTCGGTTAGGGCCTGTCCCAGGGGCGGGCAGCGGGGTGCCGTGCCTCCTGTGACGAAGAGCAAGCCCGAACCTCTGTGCAGCTGACCGATGAACCGCCCAAGTGTCGGTGGAGCCCTTTAGTCTGGTGCCGTACCGCCTGGCGCGGTACCGGACGGAAGGGACAGCATGTACGGCTGGATCTGGCGGCATCTGCCGGGCAACGTGTGGCTGCGGGCGGCGATCTCGCTCCTGCTGGCGCTCGCCGTCGTCTATGTGCTGTTCCAGTACGTCTTCCCCTGGGCGGAGCCGCTGCTTCCGTTCAATGATGTGACGGTCGACGGAGAGGGATCGGGGGCGGCCGGATGAGTGCGCGCATTCTCGTGGTCGACAACTACGACAGCTTCGTCTTCAACCTCGTCCAGTACCTCTATCAACTCGGCGCCGAGTGCGAGGTGCTGCGCAACGACGAGGTGACGACAGCTCACGCCCAGGACGGCTTCGACGGCGTTCTGCTCTCCCCCGGGCCCGGCACACCCGAACAGGCCGGTGTCTGCGTCGAGATGGTGCGTCACTGCGCCGAGACCGCGGTGCCCGTCTTCGGGGTGTGCCTCGGCATGCAGTCGATGGCGGTCGCGTACGGCGGTGTCGTCGGCCGCGCCCCCGAGCTGCTGCACGGCAAGACGTCCCTCGTCACGCACGAGGGCAAGGGCGTCTTCGCCGGGCTGCCTTCGCCGTTCACCGCGACCCGGTATCACTCCCTCGCGGCGGAGCCCGCCACGCTGCCGGCCGAGTTGGAGGTCACCGCGCGCACCGCGGACGGCATCATCATGGGCGTACGCCATCGTGAACTGGCCGTCGAGGGTGTGCAGTTCCACCCGGAGTCGGTCCTGACCGAGCATGGGCATCTGATGCTGGCCAACTGGCTGGCGCAGTGCGGCGATCCGGGCGCGGTGGGCCGGTCGACGGGGCTGGCGCCGGTGGTGGGCAAGGCGCTCGCGTGACGGCACTCCGCCCCGAACACGAAGCGGGTTACGGAGCCTCGTACGAGCAGGGCGGGTACGAGGTCTCCGGAGCGTTCGAGGCGGCCGTGGACGGTCCGGCGGACCCGCTGAAGGATCCGCTCCCGGGACGACCGGGGCAATCGGGGCAATCGGGGCACCCGGGAGAAGCGCGGGGGCGGGGCCAGGGACGCGGACAGACCCAGGGCCACGAGCAAGGACAGCAGCCGGTACGGAAGCAGGGGCGGCACCGGGGACCCCGGCAGCCGGAGCCCGTCCCGGAAGCCGCGGCCCCCGAGCCCGAGTGGTCCGGTGACTACTACCGCCAGTACGCGACGGAGGCACCCCGGGGACCGGAGTCCGGCACCCCCTCGTACTACGCGGACGGTACGGCGCCGATGGCCGACACGGCCCGGATACCGGTGTCCAGACCCGTACCCGTACCCGAGCCCAGGTTGGATGATCAGACCGTCGGACTCCGGACGGCGGACACGCGCCGGGCGGTCGAGCCGGAGCCCGTGACGGGGGGCCGGGCCGAGCGGCGCAGGGCCGCCAAGGGCGGTGGGCGGGGCCGTCGACGCGCAGAGCCCGCCGGAGCCCCCGGGACCGGCGCCGGGGGCGCCTCCGAGGAGCAGGCGCCCGCCAGGCCGCTCTCCCGGGTCGAGGCGCGGCGTGCGGCGCGTGCCCTCAAGGAGAGCCCCGCCGTCATCGCCAGCCGGGCCGTCGGCGAGTTGTTCATCACCTTCGGCGTCCTGATGCTGCTGTTCGTCACGTACCAGCTGTGGTGGACGAACGTGCGGGCCGACCAGTACGCGGGCAACGAGACGAACAAGATCCAGGACAGCTGGACGAAGGACCGGCAGCCGGGCGCCTTCGAGCCGGGGCAGGGCTTCGCCATCATGCATATTCCGAAGCTGGACGTCGTCGTGCCGATCGCCGAGGGCATCAGCAAGTCGCAGGTCCTCGACCGTGGCATGGTCGGCCATTACGCGGAGGGCCGCCTCAAGACGGCGATGCCCGCGGACAAGCAGGGCAACTTCGCGGTGGCGGGCCACCGCAACACCCATGGCGAACCCTTCCGCTACATCAACCAGTTGAAGCCCGGCGACGAGATCATCGTCGAGACGCGCGACGCGTACTACACGTACGACATGGCCAGCATCCTGCCGCAGACGGCGCCGTCGAATGTGAGCGTGATCGGTCCGGTGCCGCCGGGTTCGGGGTTCACGGAGCCCGGTCGCTACATCACGCTGACGACGTGCACGCCGGAATTCACCAGTACCTATCGGCTGATCGTGTGGGGCAAGATGGTGGACGAACGGCCGCGCAGCAAGGGCAAGCCCGACGCTCTCGTCGGCTGACGCCCGGTCCGCGCGCGGACAGACTTCAGGGACTTTTGGGGACGGGTGCGGTGGCAGCCAGTACGGAGCACGACGAGCAGGCCGACGCACCGCCGCCGCCGCCGGACGCGGCCACCGCCTCGGCTCCGGTACGGGCCCGCCGCTCCAGGAGCCCGCTCGCGTCCGCGGTCAGCGTCTTCGGCGAACTGCTCATCACCGCGGGCCTGGTGCTCGGCCTCTTCGTCGTCTACTCGCTGTGGTGGACGAACGTCCTGGCCGATCGCGAGGCCGCCAAGCAGGGCGACGACGTACGTCATGGCTGGGCGCAGGAGAAGAAGCCGGACGGAACGCCCCGGACCTACGACTCCGAGGACGGCGTCGGCTTTCTGCACGTTCCGGCGATGGACAGCCGCGAGGTGCTGGTCAAGAAGGGCACCTCGACCTCGTCGCTGAACGACGGAATCGCCGGCTACTACACCGAGCCCGTCAAGTCGGCTCTCCCCTGGGACGAGACGGGCAACTTCACGCTGGCCGCGCACCGGGACGGCCACGGCGCGAGATTCCACAACATCCACAAGCTCAAGACCGGTGATCCCATCGTCTTCGAGACTCGCGACACCTGGTACATCTACAAGGTCTTCAAGGAGCTCCCGAAGACCTCGAAGTACAACGTGGACGTACTCCAGCCGGTCCCCAAGGAGTCGGGGAAGAAGAAGGCCGGCCGCTATCTCACCCTGACGACCTGCACGCCGATCTACACCTCGGACTACCGCTACATCGTCTGGGCCGAGCTGGAGCGCACGGAGAAGGTCGACAAGAACCGCACGCCGCCGCCCGAACTCGGCTGAGACCGGCCCAAGGACGATAGATACGGAACAGCCCCGGCGCCCTCTCGGAGGGGGCCGGGGCTGTTCGCGGTTCCGCTTGTTCTGCTGTCAGCCCTCGTTACGGAAGTTGGCGCCGGCCGGGCCGCCGAAGAAGCCGCCTCCGTTGTTGTTGCCACCGCCGTTGTTGTTGCCCTGGCCGCCCACGGTGGTCAGGGTGACGGTGTCGTTCTTGTTGACCTGCGCGCCGGGCTGGGGATCGCTGTTTATCACCACGGCGTTGGGGTCGTTCGGCGAGTTCGGCGCGAGCGCGACATTGAGCGCCAGGCCCTGGAGGATGCCCTGGACTTCTCCGAAGGTCTTGCCGCGGATGTCACCGGGGATCGTGACCTTCTCCTGCTGCGGGCCCTTGGAGACCTTCAGTGTGATCTGCTCGCCCTTGGCCGCCTTGGTGCCGCCCTGCGGGTTCTGCTCAACAACCGTGCCCAGGGGCTGCGCCGAGTCCACGTCGGTGCGTGCGACCGTGAATCCGAGCGTCTTCAGCTGGGCCTCGCCGTTGTCCACCAGCAGGCCGGTCACGTCCGGGACCGGAATCTGGCTCTGCGTGGCGATCGTCAGCGTTATCTTCGACGCCTTCTCGACCATGGAGCCGCCCGCCGGGTCCTGCGAGAGCACCGTCCCGGGATCCTCGTCCGACTCCTCCTGCTTGTAGTCGACCTTGAAGTTCTCGGCCTCCAGGATGTCCGTCGCGCTCTGCTTCTGCTTGTCGACGACATCAGGGACCTTGACCTGCGGAGCACCCTCCGAGACGACGACCTGGATGGTCTCGCCCTGGGCCATCTGGCCGCTGGCCGGGATCTGGCTGCAAATGGAGCCCTTGGGCACGTCGCAGCGTTCCGAGCCTGACTGCGTGACCTTCACGCTCGCGTTGTCCGCGAGCTCCTGGGCCTCGGTGAGCGTCTTGCCAACGAGTTGGGGGACGTCCAGCCGGCTGGTCCCGCCACCGTTGTCGCCGAAGACCGACTTGCCGATCAGGATGGCGCCGACCAGTACCAGGACGCCCGCGACCGCCAGCAGGATCGTCGAGGTGTTGGACTTCTTCTGCCGGCGCCTGGCCGGGCGGTCGTCGTAGCCGCCGTAGCCGTCGTCCGGGCCGACGGGCGGGAGCATGGACGTCTGGCCGCCCGGGTCGCCCTGGCGCATCGCCGTCGTCGGCTGGTCCGGCGGGCCGCCGTATCCGCCGCCTCCGTAGCCGACCGCGCCCATGGCCGCGGTGGCGGCGACGGGCTGGCCGTCGAGGCACGCCTCGATGTCGGCGCGCATCTCGTCGGCGGACTGGTAGCGGTAGTCGGGGTCCTTGACGAGGGCCTTCAGCACGATCGCGTCCATCTCGGGCGTGATCTCCGGGTCGAAGACGCTGGGCGTCTGCGGCTCTTCCCGTACGTGCTGGTAGGCGACGGCGACCGGGGAGTCCCCGATGAAGGGCGGCCGGACCGTCAGCAGTTCGTAGAGCAGACAGCCGGTGGAGTAGAGGTCGGACCGCGCGTCGACCTGCTCGCCCTTGGCCTGCTCGGGGGAGAGGTACTGGGCGGTGCCGATGACGGCGGAGGTCTGCGTCATCGTCATCCCGGAGTCGCCCATGGCGCGGGCGATGCCGAAGTCCATGACCTTGACCTGGCCGGTGCGCGTCAGCATGACGTTGGCCGGCTTGATGTCACGGTGGACGATGCCGTTGCGGTGGGAGTACTCCAGTGCCTGGAGGATGCCGACCGTCATCTCCAGCGTGCGCTCAGGCAGGAGTCTGCGCCCGGAGTGCAGCAGCTCTCTCAGGGTCGAGCCGTCGACGTGCTCCATCACGATGTACGGGAGGGACACCCCGTCGACGTAGTCCTCGCCGGTGTCATAGACCGCGACGATCGCCGGGTGGTTGAGCGAGGCGGCCGACTGGGCCTCTCGGCGGAACCGGGCCTGGAAAGACGGATCGCGGGCGAGATCCGCCCGGAGCGTCTTCACGGCGACGGTGCGGCCGAGCCGGGTGTCATGCGCGAGGTAGACCTCCGCCATGCCACCACGGCCGAGCACCGAGCCCAGCTCGTACCGGCCGCCGAGGCGACGCGGCTCTTCCATAACGTTCCAGCCCTCTCCGTCAGTCCCGACCGCACCCGTGTGTGGTCCGGCGGTGTGCTGTTCGCGCCTACGCTACCGGGCACGCCGCATGCGGTTGGCCCGTAACGGTCACCTGATATACGACCGGTATCGCAATGTGCAGGAATGGACGTGAGCCGTGACCGGCGTCACTTCTTGCTGTCGAGAACCGCCTTCATCACGCTCTTCGCGATGGGGGCGGCCAGGCCGCCGCCGGAGATGTCGTCGCGGCTGGCGTTGCTGTCCTCGACGACGACCGCGACGGCGACCGGGGAGCCGTTGTCCGCCTTGGCGTACGAGATGAACCAGGCGTACGGGTTCTTGCTGTTGTTCTCGCCGTGCTGGGCGGTACCGGTCTTGCCGCCGACCGTCACGTTCGGGATGCGCGCGTTCTTGCCGGTGCCGTCGTTGACGACCGTCTCCATCATGCTCTGGAGCTTCTGCGCGTTCTCCTGGCTGAGGGGGCGGCTCAGCTCCTCGGGCTCGGTCTTGTCGAGCACGTCCAGATCCGGCGACTCAAGACGGTCGATCATGTACGGCTTCATCAGCTTGCCGTCATTGGCGATCGCGGCGGTGACCATGGCCATCTGGAGCGGGGTGGTACGGGTGTCGAACTGGCCGATCGAGGACAGCGCGGTCTGGGACTCGTTCAGCTCCTCCGGGAAGATCGAGGCGTCGGCGCGCACCGGGATGAACTGCTCCTGGTTGAAGCCGAACTTCTTCGCGGTCTCCAGCATCTTGTCCTTGCCGAGATCCGAGCCGAGCTTGCCGAAGACGGTGTTGCAGGAGACGCGCAGCGCGGTGCGCAGCGTGGCGTTCTCGCAGGGGATGTTGCCCTCGTTCTTCAGCGGGGTGGTCGTCCCGGGCATGATCCACGGCAGCGGCGTTTCCGTGTTCGCGTCGATGTCCGTGACCGTGCCGTGCTCCAGGGCGGCGGCCGCGGTGACCACCTTGAACGTGGAGCCGGGCGGGTAGGTCTGGCGCAGCGCCCGGTTGAGCATCGGGTCGGCGGGGTTGTTCTTCTTGTCCAGGCCGACCCAGGCCTTGGTGTCCTTGCTGCTGTTCCCGGCGAACGTGGCCGGGTCGTAGCTGGGGGTGGAGGCCAGCGCCAGGATCCTGCCCGTCTGTGGGTCGATCGCCGCGACGGCGCCCTTCTTGTCGCCCAACCCCTCGAAGGCGGCCTTCTGGGCGGCGCCGCTGAGGGTGGTGACGACGTTGCCGCCCTTCTTCTCCTTGCCGGTGAACATGCCCATGGTGCGGTCGAAGAAGAGCCGGTCGTCGTTGCCGGTGAGGATGCCGTCCTCGATCTTCTCGATCTGGTTGGCGTCGAAGGCCTGCGAGGCGTAGCCGGTGACGGGCGCCCACATGGGTCCGTTGGTGTAGGTGCGCTTGTAGACGAAGTCGGTGTCGTCCGTCTTGACGGAGCCGGTGATCGGCTTGCCGTCGACGATGATGTTGCCGCGCTCGTTGCTGTACCGCTCGATCAGGACGCGACGGTTGTTCTTGTGCGAGTTCAGCTCGTCCGCGCGGACGTACTGGAGCCAGTTGTCCCGGAGGAGCAGCGCGAGGACGAGCAGCCCGCAGAAGATCGCGATTCGGCGCAGGGGCTTGTTCACGGTCGGACCACCTGGGTCATCTCGGCGTCGGGTGAGGGAGCCGGAGCCGGTGCGGGCCGGCGCGCGGTGTCGCTGATACGGATCAGGATTCCGATCAGGGCCCAGTTGGCGAGTACGGAGGAGCCGCCGGCCGCGACGAACGGCATGGTCATACCGGTCAGCGGGATGAGCCCCATGACGCCGCCGGCGACCACGAAGACCTGGATGGCGAAGGCGCTGGAGAGGCCGATGGCGAGGAGCTTGCCGAAGGGGTCGCGGGCGGCGAGGGCGGTACGTACGCCGCGCTCCACGATCAGCCCGTACAGCAGCAGGAACGCCATCGTGCCGGCGAGGCCGAGCTCCTCGCCGACGGTGGTGAGGATGAAGTCGGCGTTGGCGGCGAAGCCGATGAGGTCGGAGTTGCCCTGGCCGAGCCCCGTGCCGAGCGTGCCGCCCGAGCCGAAGGACAGCAGGGCGTCGCCGATCTGCTGGCAGGCGCCGTCGGTCGCGTAACAGGAGAACGGATCCTGCCAGGCGTTCACGCGGGCCTGGACGTGCGGTTCGAAGGTGGCGACACCGACGGCTCCGCCGACCGACATCAGCAGGCCGAAGACGATCCAGCTGGTCCGCTCGGTGGCGACGTAGAGCATGACCACGAAGAGGCCGAAGAAGAGCAGTGAGGTACCGAGGTCGGTCTCGAACACCAGGATGAGGATCGAGAGGGCCCAGATGCCGAGGATCGGTCCGAGGTCGCGGCCGCGGGGCAGGTAGAGCCCCATGAAGCGGCGGCTGGCGAGGGCCAGGGCATCGCGCTTGACCATCAGATAGCCGGAGAAGAAGACCGCGATGATGATCTTCGCGAACTCTCCGGGCTGGACGTTGAAGCCCGCGATGCTGACCCAGATCTTGGCGCCGTTCCTGGCGGGGAAGAACATGGGCAGGATCAGCAGGAACAGCGCGACGGCCATCGAGATGTACGTGTAGCGCTGGAGGATGCGGTGATCCTTGAGGAGCAGCAGGACGGCCGCGAAGAGCGCGATGCCCAGTGCCGAGTACATCAGCTGCTTCGTCGCGGACGGGCTGAACGCGCCGAAGCTGAGCTCGGCGAGCCGGATGAGCCGGGGTGACTGGTCGAGGCGCCAGATCAGTACCAGCCCGAGGCCGTTGAGCAGCGTCGCCAGCGGCAGCAGCAGCGGGTCGGCGTAGCGGGCGAATTTGCGCACCACGAGGTGGGCGACGCCGGCGAGCAGGCCGAGGCCGAGGCCGTAACCGAGCATGCCGGTGGGCACCTTGCCGTCGATCGCGAGCCCGACGTTCAGGTAGGCGAACACCGGGATGGCGACGGCGAAGGCGAGCAGGGCAAGCTCGGTGTTGCGACGGCTCGGTGCTTCGATGGCGCCGATGGTGGTCGTGTTGGTGACTACGCTCATGGTGGTGAAGGGCCCCCTACGGCCGGCTCCTACTGCTTACCGCAGTTCGAGGCCACTTTCTGCTCCTCTTCCGAGAGGCTGGGGCCCGGACTCGGAGCGGCTGCTTTCGGCTTGATGTCGGTGGTCACCGCGGAGGTGTTCGTACCGGTCGTGCCGCCGGCCTCTCCTTCGCCGGTGATCACATTGGCCTCGCGGTCGGCCTGACGGCGCTGTTCGTCCTTCTTGCAGGCCGATGCCTGGACGGCGAGCTCATCGATCTTGTCGCGTCCACCGGCGAGGCTGCTCTCCGCGATCGTGGCCTCGACCTGCTTGCGCTGGTAGTCCGGAAGGTACTTGAGTTCGATGTCGGTTTCCTTCTCGATCTTCGAGAGGGAGACCCAGCCGAGGTCCTGGCTGATGCCCCGGTAGAGCGCGACGTGGTCCTTGTTGGCGCCGACGTAGTACTGCGTCTGCGTCCAGTAGTAACCGCCGTACAGGCCCCCGCCGGCGACGGCGAGCGCGAGGATGGCGTAGAAGGACGTCTTGAGCCACCGGCGGCGCGGGCGGGGCTTGACGAACTCCTCGTCGTCGTAGGCCCCGAAGCCGCCTCCGGGCGGCATTCCGTCATAGCCGGCGCTGTCGCCGCTGCCGGGCGGGCCGAAGCCGCCTCCGCCGGGCTGCGGCGGTACGGCACGGCCGAGGCCCGCGGCGCGGCCCGCCGGGGTCTGCATCGCGGCGGCGTTCTCGGCGGAGCTGAGCGGGAGCTGGTTCTCGGCGACCGCCCCGACCACCACCGGGGTGTCGTTGAGCTGACCGGCCAGGGTGTCGTTGGACTCGACGTCCAGGACGTCGGCCACGATGCAGGTGATGTTGTCGGGGCCGCCGCCGCGCAGCGCGAGCTGGATGAGCGCCTGGATGGTCTCCTGAGGGCCCTGGTAGCTGGCGAGCGTCTCCTCCATCGTCTGGTGGGAGACGACGCCGGAGAGGCCGTCGGAGCAGATCAGATAGCGGTCACCGGCCCGGACTTCACGGATGGAGAGATCGGGCTCCACATGGTCGCCGCTGCCCAGCGCGCGCATCAGCAGGGAGCGCTGCGGGTGGGTGGTGGCCTCTTCCTCGGTGATCCGGCCCTCGTCGACCAGCCGCTGCACCCAGGTGTGGTCCTGGGTGATCTGGGTCAGTACGCCGTCGCGCAGGAGGTAGGCGCGCGAGTCGCCGACATGGACGAGGCCGAGGCGCTGGCCGGTCCAGAGCAGAGCGGTGAGCGTGGTGCCCATGCCCTCCAGCTGCGGGTCCTCCTCGACCATGACGCGCAGCTGGTCGTTGGCGCGCTGCACCGCCGTGCCGAGCGAGGTGAGGATGTCCGACCCCGGCACGTCGTCGTCGAGCTGTACGAGGGTGGAGATCACCTCGGAGGAGGCGACCTCGCCCGCGGCCTGGCCGCCCATGCCGTCGGCGATGGCCAGCAGCCGGGGACCGGCGTAACCGGAGTCCTCGTTGCCCTCCCGGATCATGCCTTTGTGCGATCCGGCGGCGAAGCGCAGAGACAGACTCATGCGCACCTCGCCCGTCGGCTCGCCGGTCGACTGTCGCGCCAGCCGGTCTCGAGCCACACTGCCCACCCTCCGGTCGGGAGTCGGCCGCGGTCCGCCGTCGGTACCGCCGCGGCTCGCTCGCTCCGCTCGCTCATTGTCGTACTACTTCCGCAGCTCGATGACGGTCTTGCCGATGCGGATCGGAGCGCCAAGCGCGATCGGTGTCGGGGTCGTGAGCCGGGTCCGGTCGAGATACGTGCCATTGGTGGAGCCGAGGTCCTCGACGATCCACTGGCCGTCGCGGTCCGGGTAGATCCTGGCATGCCTGCTGGACGCGTAGTCGTCGTCCAGCACGATCGTCGAGTCGTGCGCGCGGCCCAGCGTGATGGTCTGCCCCTGGAGGGCCACCGTGGTGCCGGTGAGGCTGCCCTCGGACACGACGAGCTTGGTGGGGGCACCTCGGCGCTGACGGCCCCCCTGTTGCTGCTGCTGGCGCTGCTGGGGCGGCGCCGGTGACTGGCGTGCCTGCTGTGATCTGGCGTCGGCGTTGCGGCGCGAGCCGCGCTGCGTGACGCGTGTTCCGAACAGGTCGCTGCGGATGACCTGTACGGCCACGATCACGAACAGCCACAGAACGGCCAGGAAACCTAGCCGCATGACCGTCAGGGTCAGCTCTGACATTGCCCCCGCTTCACCCTTCGGCTTGCCGGTAAACGATGGTGGTGTTGCCCACGACGATCCGCGAGCCGTCGCGGAGCGTAGCGCGGGTGGTGTGCTGTCCGTCTACCACGATGCCGTTGGTCGACCCGAGGTCCTGGATGGTCGAGGGCGTTCCGGTCCGGATCTCGCAGTGCCTGCGCGATACACCGGGGTCGTCGATCCGTACGTCCGCGTCGGTGCTGCGGCCGAGGACGAGCGTCGCGCGGGAGATCTGGTGGCGGGTGCCGTTGATCTCGATCCAGCGGCGCACCTGGCCGTGTGACGACGCGCCGGGACCGGGGGCCGGGGGCCGGTGCGCCGCGGGTGCGTGGCCGCCGCCGGGTGGCGGAGCCGTCGGCATGGGGGGGACGGCGGCAGGAGGGTACCCGTAGCCGCCCCGAGCGCCCCCTGGCACGCCGCCGCCCTGGGGGGAGGCGGGCACCGGGTGGCCCGCGTGGCCCGCCGGACCGCGCTCGGGCGCCTGGGACGTGCTCGACGCCAGCGTGCGGCTGCGGACACGGTACAGGCCGGTGTCGAGATCCTCGGCCTTCTCCAGATGGACCTTGATCGGGCCCATGAAGGTGTAGCGCTGCTGCTTGGCGTAGTCGCGGACGAGCCCGGACAGCTCGTCGCCGAGCTGTCCCGAGTACGGGCTGAGACGCTCGTAGTCGGGCGTGCTCAGCTCCACGATGAAGTCATTGGGGACGACCGTCCGCTCGCGGTTCCAGATCGTCGCGTTGTTGTCGCACTCGCGCTGGAGGGCACCCGCGATCTCGACGGGCTGGACCTCGGACTTGAACACCTTCGCGAAGGTGCCATTGACCAAACCTTCGAGACGCTGTTCGAAACGCTTCATGACTCCCATGGGGCACCTCCTCCGTAGTGGCCGTCCTGGTACTGCTTACTGATCGTATCCACGCGTCGGGAAATCGGCTGGTTCCCCTTGTCTGCCCCGTCGATGAGTGTCACCTCTCACACGGATCGTAGAGGCGGCCTGACGCCAGTGTCCCGCACCCGGGGTGCACTCAGGGGGATGGGGGGCGGCCGCTGTCGGTTCCCTGTTCCGCGGCGGGGTCGTCGAAACAAACGGATGTGAACCCACCCTCCGCACCGTGCTAATCTTCTCGATGTCGCCAGGAGCACACACCAGCAGGTGAGGCACCGAACGACACACCCAATGCGCGGGTGGCGGAATAGGCAGACGCGCTGGATTCAGGTTCCAGTGCCCGAAAGGGCGTGGGGGTTCAACTCCCCCCTCGCGCACAGAGAAGCACCGACGAAAGGTGCCTCTGGCCAGTGATGGAAGTCACTGGTCAGAGGCACCTTTTCGTGTCATGGGCCACTGGGGAGATCGGCTGTGCGACCGGCCGCGCCATCCGCATCCGCTTCATGCCGGTCGAGGACCGTGTGAGACATGCCTCCCGCGGGCGGGGTTCCCATGGGAGGCATGCCTTGGTGCGCGCTGTGCGCGTGGTGTGCGTGGGCGATGTGATGCTCGGGGGCCTCGGGGGCCGTGCGCTCAGGCGTCGGGGACCGTGCGCTCAGGCGGCGAGGGCCGTGCGCTCAGGCGGCGAGGGCCGTGCGCTCAGGCGGCGAGGGCCGTGCGCTCAGGCGGCGAGGCGGGCGGCCAGCGCCTTGCCCTTCCGCTGGGCCTCTTCCTCCGCCTTGGCGCGGGACGCCTCGGCGAGCGGGATCAGGTCGGCCATGCCCGGGTTGCTGTGGGCCAGCGTCAGCTCGGGGACGATGAAGTCGATCTGGGTGGTGCCGAACATGTTCGCCAGCACCCTCTCCAGGTAGTTCTGGACGAACTCGCTGTCCTCGCGCGGGGTGCCGGCGGCGTACGAGCCGCCACGGCTGGCGACGATCGTGAACGGGGTGGTGGCCAGCGGGGAGTCGCCGCGGCCCGCGTTGTGG
Source organism: Streptomyces sp. NPDC094034 (assembly GCF_040303865.1). NCBI lineage: Bacteria > Bacillati > Actinomycetota > Actinomycetes > Kitasatosporales > Streptomycetaceae > Streptomyces > Streptomyces sp. NPDC094034. Next base: position 57,879 of record NZ_JBEOUD010000033.1, read on the forward strand.
CCGACGATGATCACCTGGTCGAGCCATGCCTTCAGGCTGGACGGGATCGTGAAGTTGTACATCGGCGCGCCGATCAGCACGGCGTCCGACTCGGCCAGCTCGGCGGCGAGTTCCGCGCGCAGCGCGTCGTCCGCGCCCGCGGCGGCGGCGCTGACGGTCAGATGGGGCAGCGGGGCGGCGGCGAGGTCGCGGTAGATGACCTTGCCCTCGGGGTGCTGCTCCCGCCAGGACCGGACGAAGGCGGCGGTGATGTCGCGCGACGCGGAGCCTTCGGGGAAGACGGCGGAGTCGATGTGCAGAAGCGTGGCCATGGTGGTCTCCATGAGGGGTGGCGTAGAACGACGAACGGACGGAACTTCCGTTCGCTCCTATAGATAGCATAGCCACTTACTTTTTTTCATCTCTGCTTGGGGAGCCAGTACCCTGTGCGTATGGCGGACCACGGTGAGGACGCGTGCAAGAGGGTCGATGTGGGCATCACGCGGGTCTTCGAGCTGCTCGGCAAGCGGTGGACCGGGCTGATCATTTCCGTACTGATGGAACGAGCGGTCTACTTCGCGGAGCTGCGCCGGGCGATTCCCGGCATCAGCGAGCGCATGCTCTCGGACCGGCTCACGGAGTTGGGCGCGGCGGGACTGGTCGTGCGCGAGGTGGATGAGGGGCCGCCGCTGCGGGTCTCGTACCGGCTGACGAAGGCGGGGGCGGCGATGGAGCCCGCGCTGACGGAGCTGTCACGGTGGGCCGAATCCCACCTGGAGGTCTCGGAGGGCGGCTGCTAGGTCCTGTCCGACCGGACAGGACCTAGGTCCTGTCTGACACATCGAGCCCGGTCCGCCCGGAGAGCCGGGCGGGAATCGTCGGACAGTGCCCCGACGGCCCGTCATGTCGTGTGCCCAGGGCCTGTGTTCATGGCCCGTGCTCAGGGACGCGTCCCGGGCTGTCGCGTGAGTGGACCGGCGTTGTCCACAGGTCGTTGCCGGTGGTTGCGAGGGGTCGCGAGGGGTTATCCACAGGGGGAGACGGCGGTCGGACCCGGCGGTACCGTCGTGTGCGGTTGATCTCGCGCGAGCAGGAGCACGAGTACAAGCACGAGTACGAGTATGGGGGAGGCGGCACGCCATGGGCGATGTCGGATCGGCGGTGGAGAGACCGCGCGCGGTTCCAGGGGACTCCGCGGTCTCCGGGGTGGAGCGCATGCCGGTGGTGCCGGGTTTCGCGCCGCGTACGGCCGTGGGCGGGGCGAAATCGCCCAAGGGCCGCGGGAAGGCGCTGCGGGAACGGGTGCCTCGGTCCGCGCACGACTCGGTGGTGTTCACTGCGGTGCGGCCCGACGCGGTGCGCGCCGTCGAGGAGTCGAGCCGGGGCCGGGTGCCCGAGCTGGCGCCGCTGCGGGTGGGGCGGATGGCCGCGACGCCGTTCGCCTTTCTGCGAGGCTCCGCCGGGCTCATGGCCCACGATCTGACGGGCACCCCGGTCACCGGGGTCGGCGCGCAGATCTGTGGGGACGCGCATGCGGCGAACTTCGGTCTGTACGGGGACGCGAGCGGGCGGCTCGTCATCGACCTCAATGACTTCGACGAGACCGTGGTCGGCCCCTGGGAGTGGGACGTCAAGCGGCTCGCCACGTCACTGGTGCTGGCCGGCCGTGAGGTGGGCGCGGACGAGGACACCTGCCGGCAGGGGGCGCACGACGCGGTGGGCGCCTATCGGCGCACGATGCGACTGCTGGCGAAGCTTCCCGCGCTCGACGCGTGGAACGCCATCGCGGACGAGGAGCTGGTCTCGCACGCGGACGCGCGCGATCTGGCCGGCACGCTGGAGCGCGTCTCGGAGAAGGCGCGCAACAACACGAGCGCGCGGTTCGCGGCCAGGTCCACCGAGACGGTGCCCGACGGGGACGGAGGCGGTGGAGGGGGCGTGCGGCGGCGGTTCGTGGACGCGCCGCCCGTCCTGCGGCGGGTGTCCGACGAGGAGGCCGCGGCGGTCGCCGCCTCGCTGGAGGAGTATCTGCGCACGCTCTCGGAGGACCGGCTGCCGCTGCTCGCGCGCTACGCGATCCACGATGTGGCGTTCCGGGTAGTCGGCACCGGCAGCGTCGGGACGCGGTCATATGTGGTGCTGCTCCTCGACCATCGGGGCGAGCCGCTGGTGCTCCAGGTGAAAGAGGCGCGGCCCTCCGCGCTGCTGCCCCATCTGCCGGCCGTCGGATTCGAGGCGCCGGAGGTGGTGCACGAGGGCCGCCGTGTGGTGCTCGGGCAGAAGCGGATGCAGGTGGTCAGCGACAGCCTGCTGGGGTGGACGACGGTCCAGGGCAGGCCCTGTCAGGTGCGCCAGTTCAGGAACCGCAAGGGGAGCGTGGACCCGGCGGCGCTGCCGGCCGACCAGATAGACGACTACGGCCGGATGACGGGCGCGCTGCTGGCCAGGGCCCACGCGCACAGCGTGGACCCGCGGCTGATCGCCGGGTACTGCGGCAAGAGCGAGGAGCTGGACACGGCCGTGGCGGCATTCGCCATGGCCTACGCGGACCGTACGGAGGCGGATCACGCCGAGCTGCTGGCGGCCGTCAGGAGCGGGCGGATAGCGGCCGAGCTGGGGGTGTGACGGCCCCGGACGGGGCGGGGGCCGCCGCCGTTCGCCCTTACGCTGGACGGGTGATGCACGACGCCCCTGGGGAGCCGACGATCCGAAACGACGACGAGCAGGACGTACGAGACGCGCCGGACGCGGGGGCGGCGCCGCGTCCGGAGGCCCGGCTGGAGACGGCCGTGCGCGCCGCTGAGCAGGCGCTGATCGAGTTCGAGATCGCGCTGGAGACCTTCCGGATCGAGGTGGAGAACTTCTCCCGCCTGCACCACCAGCGGCTCGGCCCGATGTATGCCCGGCTCGACGAGTTGGACGCCATGATCGCCGAGGCCCGTGCGGCGCGCACCGGCGATCCCGAGGATCTGCGCAAGGCGCGCGAGGCCCGCGCGCTGGTGCAGCCGATGCCGGGCGTGGAGGAGCTGTTCCACGACTGGCTCGACTCCGACGGCTTGTCGCCGGAAGCCGCGGCCATGCTGACGGATCAGCCGGTGCGACCGCCCAAGCGGGTGAGGCCGAGCGACGAGGCCCGCAAGCTCTATCGCGAACTGGTGCGCAAGGCGCATCCGGATCTGGCCCAGGACGAGAAGGAGCGGGCACGGCGTGAGGAGTTCCTCACACGCGTCAACGCCGCCTATGGGCGGGGGGACGAGCCGCTGCTCCAGGAACTCGTGGCGGAATGGGCGGCGGGGCCGGAGACGCGGGCGCCCCGGCTGAGCGAGAGCGAGGAGCTCTATGCCCGGCTGGAGTGGCTGGCGCAGCGCAAGGAGATGCTGACGGCGGTCGCCAAGGAGTTGGAGGAGAGCGCGATCGGCGCGATGCTCAGGATGGCGCCGGACGACCCGGACCGGCTGCTGGAGGAGATCGCCGAGCAACTGCTCGCGGAGGTCTCCGAGCGTGAGACGGAACTGGCCAGGCTCGTGCAGTAGGTTTTTCGGAGCTTCCGGTCGGGAGCCCGCCGATCCGGTCGGGAGCCCGCCCGCCCGGTGTCGGTTCCAGCCCCAGGCCTGGTCCTGGTCCTGAGCTGGTGCCGGTCCTGAGCTGGTCCTGGTCGTGGTCCTGGCCCCGATCCGGGGCTCCGCCCGCCCCGGTCACGAACGAGAGAAGGCACTACCCATGAATTTCGCCCCGCTGCCCTCGGTCGACGTCGCGGCGGTCCCGGCCGACGGCCTGGTGCTGGACGTCCGGGAGGACGACGAGTGGTCGGCCGGCCATGTCGAGGGCGCGCTGCATGTCCCGATGAGCGACTTCGTGGCCCGCTTCGGAGAGGTGACCGAGGCGGTCGCCGAGGGCCGCAGGGCCTATGTCATGTGTCGGGTCGGCGGCCGGTCCGCCCAGGTCACCCAGTATCTCGTCCAGCAGGGCGTCGACGCGGTGAACGTGGACGGCGGGATGCTCGCCTGGGACGGCGCCGGGCGTCCGATGGTCACCGACAACGGCAACCCGGCGTTCGTCCTCTGAGACCCGCCTCAGGGCCCTTCCAAGGCCGTGAGACCGGCCTCAGGGCCCCTTCCCGGGCCGGGAGCGAGCCCGGGCCGAGCCGGTGACCGGCTCTGCCGGTCACCGATGGCTCAGCGGTCGAAGTCCAACTCCACTTCCGCGGTGGCCGGATGGGACTGGCAGGCCAGCACATAGCCCGCTTCCGTCTCTTCCGGTTCGAGCGCGAAGTTGCGGTCCATCCTGACCTCGCCCGAGACGAGGAACGCCCGGCAGGTCCCGCAGACCCCGCCCTTGCACGCGTACGGCGCGTCCGCGCGGCTGCGCAGCACCGTCTCCAGCAGGGAATCCCCGTCCCTGACCGGCCACCTGCCCGAGCGGCCGTCGAGAGTCGCGGTGAGCGTGCTGTGCGCGGGGACCGGCGCGCTCGCCGTGCCAGGCGCCGGGGTGGTCATGGTCACCGCGTCGTCGACATGGAAGATTTCCTGGTGGATACGGTCACGGGCCACCCCGAGACCGCGCAGCGCCCGTTCGGCGCCGACCACCAGACCCATCGGGCCGCAGAGGAACCATCCGTCGACCTCGGCGACCGGCAGCAGCGCGGGCAGCAGTCCGGTCAGCCGCTCCCGGTCCAGCCGGCCGGACGGCAGACCGGCCTGCTGCTCCTCCCGGGAGACCACGCTGACCAGCTGAAACCGATCCGGATAGCGGTCCTTGAGGTCGGCGACCTCCTCCAGGAACATCGTCGACGCGACGGTCCTGTCACTGCGGACCAGACAGAACCGGGCACCGGGCTCCCGAGCGAGCAGAGTGGCCGCGATCGACAGCACGGGCGTGATGCCGCTGCCGCCGACGACCGCCGCGAAGTGTCCGGCACGCGGCTCCAGCGTGAAACGGCCTGTCGGCTCCATGACATCGACCACGTCGCCCACGGCGAGTTCCTTGAGGGCGTACGTCGAGAACTCACCTCCCTCGACCAGCCGGATCCCCACCCGCAGTACGGGTTCGGCTCCGGCGGGCGCGCAGATCGAGTACGTACGCCGGATCTCCTCGCCCTGGGCGTCGATACGGCGCAGGGCGATGTGCTGGCCGGGGGTGTGCCGGAAGGACGCGCGCAGCTCGGGCGGGACGGCGAAGGTGACGGTCACCGCGTCGTCCGTGAGCGGCTCGACCTCGCTGACCCGGAGCGGATGGAACATCTACAACTCCTTGAAGTGGTCGAACGGTTCACGGCAGGCCGCGCAGCGGCGCAGCGCCTTGCAGGCGGTGGAGGAGAACCTGCTCAGCAGCTCGGTGTCGGTGGAGCCGCAGTGCGGGCAGCGGATCGAGAGCGAGAGCGGTACGGGCCCGTCCGCGGCGACCGGGCGGGGCGGGGCTATGCCGAACTCCGCGAGCTTGCGCCGGCCCTCGGCGCTGATGTCATCCGTCGACCAGGCAGGGGACAGGACCGTGACGACCGAGACGTCCGGTATTCCGCGTTCACGCAGGACGCGCTCGATGTCCTCGGACATCGTCTCGATCGCCGGGCAGCCCGTATAGGTCGGGGTCAGCTCGACCCGGACCTTGCCGGGGCCCCGCACCTCGACCGTGCGCAGGACGCCCAGCTCCTCCAGCGTCAGCACCGGCAGCTCGGGGTCGGGCACCGCCCCGGCGAGCGCGCGCAGCTCGGTCTCCAGCGCGGTCGGGTGCGTCTCGCCCCCGCTCCGTCCATGCTCAGCGCCCGAAGCCGACGGGGTGGCGGGTGCGGGGGTGGGCCGGGAGCCCGTGCCGGTCACCATGACGCCCCCGGGTGGCTGCGGTGCAGATGCTGCATCTCGGCGAGCATCGGCCCGAACGGCTCCGTGTGCAGCCCCTGCCGGCCCGCGCCCGCCCGCCAGGCGCCGGAGCGGGGGCCCTCCGGCAGCGTCAGCGTCGCCCGCTCCAGCACGCCGGTGATGGACTCGCGCCAACTGGCCTCCAGAGCGGGCCAGTCGACATCCAGGCCCTCCACCGGCTCGAACATCTCGCCGGTGAACCGCCACAGCGCCTCGCAGGCCCGCGCCATCCGCTCATGGCTCTCGGCCGTGCCGTCGCCGAGCCGCAGTGTCCAGTGCTCGGCGTGGTCCTGGTGGTACGCGACCTCCTTGACGGCCTTGGCCGCGAGGCCGGTGAAGGCGCTGTCCCCGGCGGCCAGCCGCTGGTACAGGAAGAGCTGGTAGGTGGAGAAGTAGAGCTGGCGCGCGATCGTGTGCGCGAAGTCGCCATTGGGCTGCTCGACCAGCTGGAGATTGCGGAAGGCCCGCTCCTCGCGCAGATAGGCGAGCTCGTCCTCGTCCCCGACGAGGGAGAGCAGGATCCGCGCCTGTCCGAGCAGATCAAGCGCGATATTGGCGAGCGCGACCTCCTCCTCCAGGACGGGCGCGTGTCCCGCCCACTCCCCCAGCCGGTGCGAGAGCACCAGCGCGTCGTCGCCGAGCGCGAGGGCCGCGGTCCGGGACGGGGCCGTCAGCGGTGCGTCGCTCACAGTCGCGTCGCTCACAGGTGCTTCACCCCTTCCGGGATCTCGTAGAAGGTCGGGTGCCGGTAGGGCTTGTCGGCGGCCGACGCGAAGAACGGGTCCTTCTCGTCGGGGGAGGACGCGGTGATCGCCGAGGAGGGGACGACCCAGATCGACACCCCTTCGTTGCGCCGGGTGTAGAGATCGCGGGCGTTGCGGAGAGCCATCTCCGCGTCCGGCGCGTGCAGGCTCCCCGCGTGGGTGTGGGACAGCCCGCGGCGGGAGCGTACGAACACTTCCCACAGCGGCCAGTCGGTCGATTCGCTCATGCCGTCGCCTCCATCATCCGGACCCCGTCGTCGTCGGCCGGGGCGCCGCCGGCGTCGCGCTTCGTCGCGTACGCCGCCGCCGCGTCCCGTACCCAGGCGCCTTCTTCGTGCGCCCGGCGGCGCTGGGTGAGGCGCTGTTCGTTGCAGGGGCCGTTCCCCTTGAGGACCTCGCGGAACTCGGACCAGTCGATGGCGCCGAAGTCATGCCTGCCCCGCTCCTCGTTCCACCGGAGATCCGGGTCGGGAAGGACCAGCCCGAGGGCCTCGGCCTGCGGGACGCAGATGTCCACGAAACGCCGACGCAGCTCGTCGTTGGAGTGCCGCTTGATCTTCCAGGCCATGGACTGCGCGGAGTGGGCCGACTCGTCGTCCGGCGGGCCGAACATCATCAGCGAGGGCCACCACCAGCGGTTCACCGCGTCCTGCGCCATCTCGTGCTGCGCCGGGGTCCCGTTGCTGAGCGCGAGCAGCAGCTCGTAGCCCTGCCGCTGGTGGAAGGACTCCTCCTTGCAGATCCGGACCATCGCGCGGGCGTACGGGCCGTACGAGCAGCGGCACAGCGGCACCTGATTCGTGATCGCGGCGCCATCCACCAGCCAGCCGATCGCGCCGACATCGGCCCAGGTCAGCGTGGGATAGTTGAAGATCGAGGAGTACTTCTGGCGGCCGGCGTGGAGCTTGTCGAGCAGCTCTTCGCGGCCGATGCCCAGCGTCTCGGCCGCGCTGTAGAGATACAGCCCGTGTCCCGCCTCGTCCTGCACCTTCGCCATCAGGATCGCCTTGCGGCGCAGCGACGGCGCGCGCGAGATCCAGTTCGCCTCCGGCTGCATGCCGATGATCTCGGAGTGGGCGTGCTGCGCGATCTGGCGGATCAGCGAGGCGCGGTACGCCTCGGGCATCCAGTCGCGCGGCTCGATGCGCTCCTCGGCGGCCACCGCGGCGTCGAACGCCGCCTCGAACCCCTCCGCCGTCGTCTCCATCGTCGCCTCCGCAGCTGTCCCCGCGGTCACTGCCGTCATCCGGACCCCCTACCGACCGATCGTTCGGTTCATGGACTTCAATGGTGAGTCGGCGGCCCGTAGGGTGTCAACCGCTGTGGATAACTGACTGTGGCACCAACGGGGATCGGGGCGGGATGGATTCGTACGACGACGAGGGTGTGCCGACCGGGCCGCCGCCGGGCGCGGGAATAGCCGGCCTCTCCTTGCGCTACCAGCTGGTGGCCGCCGTCGCCCTGGCGGTCGTCGGGGTGCTGGCCTGCACTCATGTGGCCATGGTGTTCCTGCATGTCGCCCCGTCCAACACGCTCACCAAGCAGCACGGCGAGACCGTCGACGGCTGGATCTATCCCGAGTTCGAACAGAACTGGAAGCTCTTCGCACCCAACCCGCTCCAGCAGAACGTCGCCGTCGAGGCACGGGCGGAAGTCGAGACCCCCGAAGGCGCGCGCAAGACCACCGGCTGGATCAACCTCTCCGCCGAGGACGGAGCGACCATCCGCGGCAACCTCCTGCCCAGCCATGTCGACCAGAACCAGCTGCGCCGCGGCTGGGACTTCTTCGTCGGCTCGCGCGACAACAAGAACCGTCCCAATGGTCTGCGCGGGCAGCTCTCCGAGAGCTATATCCGCCGCATAGTGATGCTGCGCCTGGCGGACCACGACCTGGGCGGTTCCGTGGAGCGCCTCCAGCTCAGGTCCGCCACGACCGCCATCGCGGCCCCCTCCTGGAGCAAGGAGAAGGTCAATACGCGGCCGTTCTACCGGGTCTTCCCCTGGTGGACGGTGAACGCGTCCGATCTTCCCGGCGGCGTACAGAACGGCCGTACGGAGGCGGGCGAGTGAGCGAGCGATTCGAGCATCAGCGGGGCAGCCGGTCCATCGGGCCGGGCGGCAGGACCGGGAAGCGGGTCACCTTCGACCGCTGGGTCGTCGGCGGTATCCAGCGCGTCACGGCGAGTCCTCTCGGCCGGTACCAGAGCGCCGTCGTCCGGATCGGGTTCGCCGGCACCTGGCTGTTCTTCCTGCTGCGCGAGCTGCCCCACCGCCGTGAGATGTACGGGCCCGACGCCCCGTGGGGCTGGGAGATCGCCCAGCAGCTGATCGCCAAGAACGGTGCCTTCACCGCGCTGATGTGGTCGGACAGCACGGTGTGGTTCGAGATCGTGTTCGCCATAGCCATGCTGTCCAGCGCGCTGCTGATGGTCGGCTGGCGCACCCGCACGATGTCCGTGGTGTTCATGTTCGGCGTGCTGTCGCTGCAAAACCGCTCCATCTTCATGGGCGACGGTGGCGACAACATCATTCATCTGATCGCGATCTATCTCGTGCTGACGCGGTGCGGTCAGGTCTGGTCGCTGGACGCCAGGCGCGCCAGGCGGGCCGCCCGCAAGGCGCCCGGTGCCGTACCGGACAGCGTCGTACCGGACACTGCCGTACCGGACAGTGTCCGACCGGACAGCGCCGTACCGAACCGCGCCGTAGCGGACCGCGTCGGACCGGTCCTGTGGGTCGTTTTCGGCGGACTCCTCCTTGTCGGCACATCGCTGGACCGGGTCCATGTAGAGCTGTGGATGCTGATCCTGTTCTGGGGCCTCTGGGTCGCGCAGGGCCTGTGGTGGGCGGCGAACCGGTACGCGCCGGACGGCGAGCCCCGCGCCCTGCTCGACGTCGTCGCCAACCTTGTCCACAATGCCGGACTCGCCGTGATCATGGCGGAGGTATGTCTCGTATACGCCACCGCCGGCTGGTACAAGATCCAGGGCTCGCGCTGGCAGGACGGCACGGCGCTGTACTACCCGCTCAATCTCGACTATTTCTCGCCCCTGCCGGATCTCTCCGGGCTGCTCGCCACCAGCGGCGTCATGGTGATGCTGCTCAGCTACGGCACGGTCATCGTGCAGGTCGCCTTCCCGTTCACGCTCTTCAACCGCCGGGTGAAGAATGTGCTGCTGGTCGCGATGATGCTGGAGCACGCGGGCATCGCCGTGCTGCTCGGACTGCCGTTCTTCTCGCTCGCGATGATCGCCGCCGACGCGGTGTTCCTGCCGACGAACTTCCTGCGCTGGCTCGGCGGCCGGGTCTCGGGTCTGTGGGGCCGGTTCTTCCTTCGGACGGGCAAACCGCTGCCGGAGCAACGGAGCGACAGCGCTGACCAGCCCAGGAGGACCCTCGTCGGATGAGCGACGGCCCGCGAACCGCCTGGTCACCGCGGCACGCCGTACTCTGAGGCGATGAACGACGCTGAGGCCGCCCGCGCCGTACGGCAGTGGCGCGAGGCCGGCCCCGACCTGGTGGTGCTCGACGGCTTCCATGCGCTGAAACACGCGCTCCGGTTCGGGGCGGAGGTACGGTCGGCGGTCACGAGCGACAAGGATTCCGCGCTGGCCCTGGCGGCCGATCTCGCCGACGACGTGACCGACGCGATCAAGGAATCGGTCGTTGAGATACCGGCCCACGCCCTGCGGGATCTGGTGCCGCGCGTGCACGCCACGCAGATCGCCGCGCTGGCGGTCAGACGCGATCGAGGGACCAACCTGGCCGCGCTGTCGGCGCTGCCCCGTCCGTCACCCGTCGTCGTCCTCGACAACCCCCGCAATCTGGGAAATGTCGGGGCCGTCGTCCGGCTCGCCGCCGGGTTCGGGGCGACCGGTGTGATCACGACCGGCGATATGGACCCCTGGCACGCGAACGCCGTACGCGCCGGCGCCGGGCTCCACTTCGCCACCGCCGTGGAGCGGCTTTCCCCCGATGACTTCCCTCCGGGACCGCTGTACGCCCTGGATCCGGAGGGTGACGACATCCGGTCCATGACCATCCCCGATGACGCGCTGCTCGCCTTCGGCTCCGAGCGGCACGGGCTCTCGGCGGCCGTCCGGAGCCGGGCCACCAAGCTGCTGTCGCTCCCGATGCGACCGCAGGTGTCCAGCTACAACCTCGCCACCAGCGTGGCCATGACGCTGTTCCACTGGGGAGGCCCCTCCGGGGCCCAGCAGGGGCCATCGGCGCCGCCCGCCCCCTGACCGGTGGACGGCGCCCGGGCCTGAGTCCTCGGCCTCGGCCCTCGGGCGGGGGCCTCGGCCTCAGGCGTCAGCGCGCCTCAGGCCTGGCGTCGTACCTCCACCACCCGGAAGCGGTTCGCCACGAACGCGGCGTCACACAGCGCCGCGTTCGCCGCCGGGTTGCCGCCGGAGCCGTGGAAGTCCGAGAACGCCGCCGTCTGGTTCACATACACCCCGCCCGTGAGGTTGAGCGAGAGCTGCGCGGACTCCTCCAGGCAGACCTCCTCGATCGCGCGCTCCGTCTCACTCGACGTCGTGTACGCGCCGACCGTCATCGCGCCCTTGTCGCGCACCGTGTGCCGCAGCAGCTCCAGCGCGTCCTCCGTCGAGTCCACGGCGACCGCGAAGGACACCGGGCCGAAGCACTCCGCGAGATACGGCAGCTCCGCGGCAGTGGCGCCGCCGCCCTCGGCCGCGCCCTCCCATGCCTTCTCCCAGGCTTTGCGGGCGCCGTCGGCCTTCACGATCGCGGGGGTGCGGACCACCGCGTCCGGGAAGTCCGGGTTGGTGATCTCGCGCGAGGCGAGCGCGACGTCCCCGAGCCCGCCCGCCGCGTCGAGACGGGCCTTCACCTCGGGATTGACCAGCGCGCCCAGCAGCGCGTTGGCACGGGCGTCGTCGCCCAGCAGCCCGCTCACCGAGGCGGCGAGATCGGCCACCACCTCGTCGTACGACTTCTCGCCCGCGTCCGTCGTGATGCCGTCCCGGGGGATCAGCAGATTCTGCGGGGTGGTGCACATCTGGCCGCTGTACAGCGAGAGCGAGAACGCGAGGTTGGAGAGCATGCCCTTGTAGTCGTCGGTGGAGTCGATCACGACGGTGTTGACGCCGGCCTTCTCCGTGTACACCTGCGCCTGACGGGCGTGGGTCTCCAGCCAGTCCCCGAAGGCGGTGGAGCCGGTGTAGTCGATGATCCGGATCTCGGGGCGTACGGCCAGGGTCCTGGCGATGCCCTCGCCGGGCCGCTCCACGGCCAGGGCGACCAGATTCGGGTCGAAGCCGGCCTCGGCCAGCACCTCGCGGGCCACCCGGACCGTCAGCGCGAGGGGCAGGACCGCCCGCGGATGCGGCTTGACGAGCACGGGATTGCCGGTGGCCAGGGAGGCGAACAGGCCCGGGTAGCCGTTCCACGTCGGGAAGGTGTTGCAGCCGACCAACAGCGAGATCCCGCGCGCCGCCGGGGTGAAGGTCTTACGCAGCTCAAGGGGGTCGCGCTTGCCCTGCGGCTTGGACCAGTCGGCCGCGGCGGGCGTACGGAGCTGCTCCTGATACGCGTATGCCACGGCCTCCAGGCCGCGGTCCTGGGCATGTGGCCCGCCCGCCTGGAACGCCATCATGAACGCCTGCCCGCTGGTGTGCATCACCGCGTGCGCGAACTCGTGCGTACGGGCGCTGATCCGGGCCAGGATCTCCAGACAGACCAGGGCGCGCGTCTCGGGCCCCGCCTCGCGCCACGCGCCCATGCCCGCGCGCATGGCGGGCAGCAGGACATCCAGGTCGGCGTGCGGATACTCGACCTCCAGCGCCGGGCCGTACGGCGAGATCTCGCCACCGGTCCAGCCGTCCGTCCCTGGCTGGTCCAGCTCGAAGCGGGTCCCGCGCAGCGCCTGGAAGGCGGCGAGCCCGTCCGCCGGCGCGGTCTCCCCGTACCCCTTGGGGTGCTCGGGATGCGGGGACCAGTAGGCGCGGGTGGTGATCGCGTCGAGAGCCCGGTCGAGCGTGGACCGGTGCTTGTCGGAGAGCTGCTGGGGACTGAGCTGGGCGGCGGCCATGACGGACCCACTCCTCGGTCGGGCTGAGCATCAGGGACACGGACAGGGACATGAGCTGGCAGACAGAGTTAGAGTAACCGAACGATCGGTCGGGACAAGGGTGTCCGGCGAACCTGTGCATAACTCGTCCGTACTCGTTCGTTCATACGCGGCCGTGACCCGTCCTGGACAACTCGTCTGTGGACAACTGGCTCGACTCGGACAACTGGCTCACTCAATGGCTCACTCATACGGGAGGATTGCGTCCATGACAGCAATCGAGCCCGGCCGCGTCGTCGCGGTCGTCGGCACCGGCACGATGGGGCAGGGCATAGCCCAGGTGGCGCTGGTCGCAGGCCATCCCGTACGGCTCTACGACGCCGTGCCCGGCCGTGCGGAGCAGGCCGCCACCACGCTCGCCGGGCGACTGGACCGGCTCGTCGAGAAGGGCCGGCTCGACGCCGCGGCGCGCGACGCCGCGTGTTCCCGGCTGCACCCGGCCCGGGACCTCACCGAGCTGGCCGACGCCGCGCTCGTGGCCGAAGCGGTCCTGGAGGAGCTCTCCGTCAAGCGGGACCTGTTCGCGGCGCTGGAGGACATCGTCGCCGACGACTGCCTGCTCGCCACCAACACCTCCTCCCTCTCCGTCACCGCCGTCGCGGGCGCGCTGCGCCACCCCGGCCGCTTCGTGGGACTGCACTTCTTCAACCCGGCTCCGCTCCTGCCGCTCGTGGAGGTCGTCAGCGGCTTCGCGACCGCCGAGACGGCCGCCGAGCGCGCCCACGCGACCGCGCTGGCCTGGGGAAAGACACCGGTACGCTGCGCCGACACCCCCGGTTTCATCGTCAACCGGGTCGCCCGCCCCTTCTACGCGGAAGCGCTGCGCGTGTACGAGGAGCGGGCCGCCGACCCCGCGACCATCGACGCCGTCCTGCGGGAATGCGGTGGCTTCCGGATGGGCCCCTTCGAGCTGACCGACCTGATCGGCCAGGACGTCAACGAGGCCGTCACCCGGTCGGTCTGGGAGTCCTTCTTCCAGGACCCGAAGTTCACGCCGTCGCTCGCGCAGCGCCGGCTGGTGGAGTCGGGGCGCCTGGGCCGCAAGTCGGGCCGGGGGTGGTACGCGTACGGCGAGGACGCGCCGGGGGCCGCCGCGCACACGGCGGAGCCCGAGAAGGCGCCCGCGTCCATCACGGTGCGGGGCGAGCTGCTCGCGGCGGACGCGCTGCCCGCACTGATCGAGGAGGCGGGGATCGGCGTCACCCGTGGCGACGGCGCCGTCCCCGGTTATCCCGGCTGGATCGAACTGTCCGACGGCACGCGTCTCTTCCTGGCGGACGGCTCGGCCGCCGACGACGCGGGGATGCCGGTCATTCACTTCGATCTCGCGCTGGACTACCGGGACGCGACCCGGATCGCCCTCGCGCCCGCCGCCGGGGTGGCCAGGACGGCCCTCAAGGAGGCCATCGGCCTCTTCCAGGCGCTGGGCAAGGATGTCAGCGTGATCAGCGACATCCCCGGCCTGATCGTGGCCCGTACGGTCGCGATGCTCGTTGATTTCGCCCTTGACGCGGCAGCGCGCCAGGTGGCGGCCCCGGAGGACATCGACCTCGCGATGCGGCTCGGCGTCAACTACCCGCGCGGCCCCCTCGACTGGGGCGACCGGCTCGGCGCCCGATGGGTGCTCGACACGCTGGAGGCGCTGCACGAGGAGTACCCCACGGGCCGCTACGCCCCCTCCCAGGCACTGCGGCGCCTGGCCGCCGCCCAGGAGGACGACGCGTCATGACCACCGCGAAGCGCGACACGTACACGCCCGAGACCTTGTTGACCGTCGCTGTCCGCGTCTTCAACGAGCGCGGGTACGACGGCACCTCCATGGAGCATCTCTCCAAGGCGGCCGGGATCTCCAAGTCCTCGATATACCACCACGTCGTGGGCAAGGAGGAACTGCTGCGCCGTGCGGTCAGCCGCGCCCTGGACGGCCTCTTCGGGATCCTCGAAGAGGAGGGAGCGACGCGCGGACGGGCCATCGGGCGGGTGGAGTACGTGACCCGCCGTACGGTCGAGGTGCTGATCGCCGAGCTGCCCTATGTGACGCTGCTGCTGCGGGTCAGGGGCAATACCCAGACCGAGCGCTGGGCGATGGAGCGGCGCCGAGAGTTCGATCAGCGGGTCGCCGATCTGCTGAAGGCCGCCGCCGCGGACGGCGATCTGCGCGCCGACATGGACATCAGGCTGGCGACCCGGCTGCTCTTCGGCATGGTCAACTCGCTGGTGGAGTGGTACCGGCCGCACGCACCCGGTGGCTACGACCGCGACCAGGTGGCGGAGGCGGTCGTTCGGCTCGCCTTCGACGGGCTGCGGACCGACCTCCAGCTGGGTCCGTAGCGGTCCCGCTCCGAATTTTGAGCCCCGCACCCGTTGACGGCCTCCTCTTGAAGAGGGGGCCGTTTTTTATGGAGGGGGCTTATTCATCTACGGAGGGGGCCCATTCAGGTCCGTCTCCTCGAAGACCAGCAGCGTGCGGGTCGAGAGCACCTCGGGGATGGACTGGAGCCTGGTCAGGACCAGCTCCCGCAGGGAGCGGTTGTCCGGAGCGTGCACCAGCAGCAGGACGTCGAAGTCACCGCTGACCAGCGCGATATGGGTGGCCCCGGGCAGCTCCTGGAGCTGTTCGCGCACTGTGCGCCAGGAGTTCTGCACGATCTTCAGCGTGATGTACGCGGACGCGCCCTGGCCGGCGCGCTCATGGTTGACGCTGGCGCTGAAACCGCGGATCACGCCGTCGTCGATCAGCCGGTTGATACGGGCGTACGCGTTGGCGCGTGAGACATGGACGCGCTCGGCCACCGACCGTATCGAGGCGCGGCCGTCGGCTCGCAGGATGCGCAGAATATCCTGATCGATGGCGTCCAGCGGGCGCGCCGGAAGCATGGATTCCGTACTGCCGCCGTCTCTTTCGGTGCCGGGTCCGACCCCCACCCCGTCGATGTCCCGGTCGATGCCGTCGGCCATTTGTTCAGCTCCCCTGTCTGCTCGCCTCCGCGCCGTGGACGGCCTGCGTCCATCCCAAGCTGTGGAGAACCGTTTGTCCACAGGCTGGAGCCGCGTGTAGCCAAAATGCCCTGACGACCGAACAATCGGTAGGTGAGGCGTGCCACATTTTGGCACCCGTTCGCCCACTCCCACGAGGAGGTGCACGCGTGAAGAAGAGCAGTACGTCGGTCCAGGAACTGCCCGGTGCCGCGGGCCACCTGCCGCACCCGCCCCCGGCGTGGCGGCCGCGTACCGACCCCGCCCCGCTGCTGCCCGACCCCGAGCCGTACCGCGTGCTGGGTACGGACGCCGCGGCCGGGGCCGACCCCGCCCTGCTGCTCCGGCTCTACGCCGAGCTGGTCCGCGGGCGCAGGTACAACACGCAGGCCACGGCGCTCACCAAGCAGGGCAGGCTCGCCGTCTACCCGTCGAGCACCGGCCAGGAGGCGTGCCAGATCGCCGCCGCGCTGGTCCTGCGGGAGCAGGACTGGCTCTTCCCCAGCTACCGCGACACTCTCGCGGCCGTGGCGCGCGGACTGGACCCCGTACAGGCGCTGACGCTGCTGCGCGGTGACTGGCACACCGGCTACGACCCGCACGAGCACCGGATCGCGCCGCTGTCGACACCGCTGGCCACTCAGCTGCCGCACGCCGTCGGCCTGGCGCACGCGGCCAGGCTCAAGGGGGACGACGTGGTCGCGCTCGCCCTCGTGGGCGACGGCGGCACCAGCGAGGGCGACTTCCACGAGGCGCTGAACTTCGCCGCCGTGTGGCGGGTTCCGGTCGTCTTCCTCGTCCAGAACAACGGCTTCGCGATCTCCGTGCCCCTCTCCAAGCAGAGCGCGGCGCCCTCGCTGGCCCACAAGGCCGTCGGGTACGGCATGCCGGGGCGGCTGGTCGACGGCAATGACGTGGTCGCGGTGCACACGGTCCTCGGCGAGGCCCTGGCACGCGCGAGGCGCGGCGAGGGGCCGACGCTGGTGGAGGCGCTGACCTACCGCATCGACGCCCATACGAACGCCGACGACGCCACGCGCTACCGGGCGGGCGACGAGGTCGAGATCTGGCGTGCGCACGACCCGGTCCGGCTGCTCGAACACGAGCTGACCGCGCGCGGGGTGCTCGACGAGGACGGCATCGGCAAGGCCGCCGAGGCAGCCGAGACGATGGCCGCTCGGCTGCGTGACCGGATGAACGCCGAGCCGGTGCTCGATCCCATGGACCTCTTCGCGCATGTCTACGCCCATCAGACCGCCCAGCTGCGCGAGCAGGCGGCCCAGCTCCGCGCCGAGCTGGAGGCATCGGCCGAGGAAGGCCCCGGGGAGGGCTCTTGGGAGGGCTCCGGGGACGGACGCGCGGAAGGATCCGGTGAGGCGCGATGACCACTGTCGCGGTGAAGCCCGCCACCATGGCGGAGGCCCTGCGGCGCGCGCTGCGCGACGCGATGGCCGAGGATCCCTCCGTCCATGTCCTCGGTGAGGACGTCGGCACGCTCGGCGGGGTCTTCCGTATCACCGACGGGCTCGCGGCCGAGTTCGGTGACGACCGCTGTACGGACACGCCGCTCGCCGAGGCCGGCGTCCTGGGGACGGCCGTCGGGATGGCGATGTACGGGCTGCGGCCCGTCGTGGAGATGCAGTTCGACGCCTTCGCCTATCCGTCGTTCGAGCAGCTGATCAGCCATGTGGCGAAGATGCGGAACCGCACGCGGGGCGCGATGCCCCTGCCCATCACCGTGCGGGTGCCGTATGGCGGCGGGATCGGCGGGGTCGAGCACCACAGCGACTCCTCGGAGGCGTACTACATGGCGACCCCTGGCCTCCATGTCGTCACGCCCGCCACGGTCGACGACGCGTACGGGCTGCTGCGGGCCGCGATCGCCTCCGACGATCCGGTGATCTTCCTGGAGCCGAAGCGGCTCTACTGGTCGAAGGCCCAGTGGTCGCCGGACGAGCCGGCGGAGGTCGATCCGATCGGACGGGCCGTCGTGCGGCGTCGCGGCAGCAGCACGACGCTGATCACCTACGGTCCCTCCGTGCCGGTCTGTCTGGAGGCGGCGGAGGCAGCCCGCGCCGAGGGCTGGGACCTGGAGGTCGTCGATCTGCGCTCATTGGTGCCGTTCGACGACGAGACGGTAGCGGCATCCGTCCGGCGCACGGGGCGCGCGGTCGTCGTTCACGAGTCCACCGGCTTCGGCGGCCCCGGCGGGGAGATCGTCGCCCGGGTCACCGAGCGCTGCTTCCACTACCTGGAGGCGCCGGTGCTGCGCGTGGCCGGATTCGACATTCCCTATCCGCCGCCCATGCTGGAGAGGCACCATCTTCCGGGAGTGGACCGGGTGCTGGACGCGGTCGCGCGACTCCAGTGGGAGACGGAGAGCTGATGGCCCAGGTGCTGGAATTCAAACTGCCGGACCTCGGGGAAGGGCTGACCGAGGCCGAGATCGTCCGCTGGCTGGTGTCGGTCGGAGATGTCGTCGCCGTCGATCAGCCGGTGGTCGAGGTCGAGACGGCCAAGGCGATGGTGGAGGTGCCCTGCCCCTACGGGGGTGTGGTGACGGCGCGCTTTGGCGAAGAGGGCTCGGAGCTGCCGGTCGGGGCGCCGCTGCTGACCGTGGCGGTAGGGGCGTCGGAACCGGCCGATTCGCCGCCGACGACCGCTGCCCCGGCGCCGGCCCCGGCCCCCGCACCTGCCGCCGCCACTTCGGCTTCGGCCCGCCATGAGACATCGGGCAATGTGCTGGTCGGGTACGGCACGGGCGCGCCCGCGGCGCGTCGGCGCCGGGTCCGCCGGGCGCCGCTGGGCGGGTCCGTCGCCCCCGCCCCCGCTCGTGAACCGGTGAACGGCGCGGCCGGTGCGGTGCCGGTCGTGTCCCCACTGGTACGCAGGCTGGCGCGGGAGCACGGCCTGGATCTGCGGGAGCTGACGGGATCGGGGCGGGACGGGCTGATCCTGCGGTGCGATGTCGAGCAGGCGATCAATCGGGGCGCCACACAGGAGCCGTCCACCGTCCCGGCACCAGCCCCAGTCCCAGCTTCGGCACCGGCTCCGGCTCCGGCCGGGGGCCCGGCCATGTCTCCGACTCCGGTAGGGGCGTCCGCGTCCGCGCGGCCGGGCGTCACCAGGGTGCCTCTGCGGGGTGTACGTGGCGCGGTCGCGGACAAACTCACCCGCAGTCGCCATGACATCCCGGACGCGACCTGCTGGGTCGACGCAGACGCGACGGAACTGATGGCGGCGCGGACGGCGATGAACGCGGCCGGAGGGGCCAAGATCTCGCTGCTCGCCCTGATGGCCCGCATCTGCACGGCGGCCCTCGCCCGCCACCCCGAGCTCAACTCCACCGTGGACATGGCAGCCCGAGAGATCGTGCGCCTGCCGGAGGTGCATCTCGGCTTCGCCGCACAAACCGACCGCGGCCTGGTCGTCCCCGTCGTACGGGACGCGCACGCGCGCTCGGCGGAGTCGCTGAGCGCCGAGTTCGCGCGGCTGACCGAGGCGGGCCGGGCGGGCACCCTCACGCCGGGCGAGCTGACCGGCGGGACGTTCACCCTCAACAACTACGGGGTGTTCGGGGTCGACGGTTCGACGCCGATCATCAACCACCCCGAGGCGGCGATGCTCGGGATCGGCAGGATCGTGCCCAAGCCATGGGTGCATGAGGGGGAGCTGGCCGTCCGTCAGGTCGTCCAACTGTCGCTCACCTTTGACCACCGCGTCTGCGACGGCGGTACGGCGGGCGGCTTCCTGCGCTATGTGGCGGACTGTGTCGAACAGCCGGCGGTGCTGCTGCGCACGCTGTAGTGAGGCGTCCGCCCGAAGAACCAGCCACCTCGGGTGCTTCGGGCGGACGGTCGCGGCCCATACTTCAGCCATGACCGCGTATGACGCCATCGTGCTCGCCGGAGGTGCCGCCAAGAGGCTCGGCGGCGCCGACAAGCCAGGGGTACGCGTCGGGGGCCGCCCGCTGCTCGACCGGGTGCTCGGGGCCTGTGAAGGGGCCGCCCGCACCGTCGTCGTGGGCGGCAGGCGGCCCACGGCGCGACCGGTGCGCTGGGCGCGGGAGGATCCGCCCGGCGGCGGGCCCCTCGCCGCGCTCGACGCGGGGATGCGGTGCGCCGAGGCGGAGACCGTGGTCGTACTCTCCGCGGATCTGCCGTTCCTGGGGGAGCCGACGGTGCGCCGCCTGATCGAGACGCTGGACAGAACCGGCCGGGAGGGGGCGCTCCTCACCGACGCCGAAGGCCATGATCAGCCGCTGGTCGCCGCCTACCGCGCCGAACCGCTCCGCCGTGAACTGGCCCTTCTCGCCACGGAGTACGGCAGTCTGCCCGGCCTGCCGCTCCGGCTGCTGGTCGGGGAACTCGACCTCGCCCGGCTCGACGCCGATCCGCTCGCCTCCTTCGACTGCGACACCTGGGAAGACATCTCCACAGCGCGGGCCAGGATCAGAGAGCATGGGACCGTGCTGGACGAATGGATCACCGCAGTCAAGGACGAACTCGGCATCGAGCTGGATGTCGACATCCGTGTACTCCTCGATCTCGCCCGCGACGCCGCGCACGGCGTCGCCAGGCCCGCCGCGCCACTGACGACCTTCCTGGTCGGTTACGCGGCGGCCAAGGCCGGCGGGGACGGTCCCGAAGCGGTCGCCGAGGCCGCCCGCAAGGCCGTGGCGCTCGCCGCGCGCTGGGCGGACGAGACGGAGGGCACCGACGGACCGGACGCCAAGGGGGCCGACGCCGGATGACGGCCCAGGACCGCGAGGTCGACGGGTTCGACGACGCCCTGGCTCTGGTCCACGGAGAGCAGGGCGCGGGGCGCCCGCCGCACCGCGCCACCGAACCAGGTCATGGCGCCGCGCCGGGTCACAGCGCCGCGCCGGGTCGCGGCACCGGTCACGGCCGTGGCACCGGCTCGGCCATGACCGCTCGGCACCACGCCGAGTCAGCCGAGTCATGGGAAGCCGCCCGTGCCCTCGCGGCTCGCTCCGCGGGGCCGGTCCCGGCCACCCGTGCCGTCTCCGTACCCCTCGACCAGGCCGTGGGCCGGGCGCTCGCCGAGCCGCTGACGGCACTCACCGATCTCCCGTCGTTCGACACCTCGGCCATGGACGGCTGGGCGGTCTCGGGGCCGGGCCCCTGGACCGTGCGGCCCGTCCAGGACTCCCCACGAGATAAGGCGACGGCCGGCGACCACGGCAGCCCGGGCGTCGGCGACCTCGGCATTCTGGCCGGCCAGGGGACGGCGGCGCCGCTCCAGGACGGCACGGCCGTACGGATCGCCACCGGCGCCCGTATCCCCGCCGACACGACCGCGGTGGTCCGCAGCGAGCATGCCGTCACGGACAGCCATGGCAATCTTCATGCCGACCGCGAGGTGATCCACGGGCAGGACATCAGGCCGCGTGGCCAGGAGTGCCGGACTGACGACATGCTGCTGCCCGCCGGGTCCGTGGTGACGCCCGCCGTGCTGGGACTCGCGGCGGCGGCCGGCTATGACGAGTTGGTCACCGTCCCGCGCCCGCGCGTGGAGGTACTGGTCCTCGGTGACGAGCTGCTGACCGAGGGGCTGCCCCACGACGGGCTGATCCGCGACGCGCTGGGGCCGATGCTCGCCCCTTGGCTCCGTACGCTCGGCGCGGAGGTGATGGCCACCCGCCGGATCCGCGACGACGCCGGAGCGCTCTGCCGCGCGATCACCGGATCCACGGCGGATCTCGTCCTCACCACGGGCGGTACGGCCGGCGGACCGGTCGACCATGTCCACCCGGTCCTCCACAAGACGGGTGCCGAGCTGTTGGTCGACGGGGTCGCCGTACGCCCCGGGCATCCCATGCTGCTGGCCCGGCTGCCGTCGGGAGGGCATCTGGTGGGGCTGCCCGGCAACCCGCTCGCCGCGGTCTCCGGGCTGCTGACGCTCGCCGAGCCCCTGCTGCGCGCGCTCGCGGGACGGGCGCCCCGGCCCTCGTATCGCGCCCCGCTGCGGGACGCGGTGCAGGGCCATCCGTATGACACCCGGCTGGTGCCGTTCGTGCACCATGACGAGGGCCTTGTACCGCTACATTTCAACGGCCCCGCCATGCTGCGCGGTATCGCCGCCGCCGATGGACTCGTGGTCGTGCCGCCGGGCGGCGCACGGCCCGGAGACGAACTGGAAGTTCTCGACCTGCCGTGGGCGGCACCGGTCGATGGAGGGTGTTTCACGTGAAACTTCCCGGCCATGATGCGATGGCCAGGCATGCCGACGAACATCTCGTCTCGGCGCGGGTGAAGCTTCCGCGCCGTACCGCCGTTCAGCCGCTGCGTCAGGTCACCAGACGCCTGTTGATGGCGCTGTTCGTCCTCGCCCTGACGGTCTTTATCGTCTATGTCGATAGAACGGGCTATCACGACAACGCGGACGAATCGGTCGACTTCCTCGACTCCGTCTACTACGCGACCGTCACGCTCTCGACGACGGGGTACGGCGACATCGTTCCGTACAGCGACAGCGCGCGGCTGGCCAATGTGCTGCTGGTGACCCCGCTGCGGGTGCTTTTCCTGATCATTCTGGTCGGTACCACTCTCGAAGTGCTCACGGAGCGCACCCGGGAGGAGTGGCGGCTGAACCGCTGGAGGTCCAACTTGCGTGACCACACCATCATCGTCGGCTTCGGCACCAAGGGGCGCTCGGCGATGCAGACCCTCTGTGCCACGGGTCTCAAGAAGGAACAGATCGTTATCGTCGATCCGTCCAGCAAGGTCATCGACGCGGCGAACGCGGAAGGGTTCGTGGGCGTGATCGGCGACGCGACGCGGAGCGATGTGCTGATCCGCGCCGAGTTGCAGCGGGCGCGTCAGATAGTCATCGCCACCCAGCGCGACGACACCGCCGTGCTGGTGGCGCTGACCGCACGTCAGCTCAATCGCGCCGCGAAGATTGTCGCCGCGGTGCGCGAGGAGGAGAACGCACCGCTCCTGCGTCAGTCCGGGGCCGACGCGGTCATCACCAGCGCCAGCGCGGCCGGCCGGCTGCTGGGGCTGTCCGTGCTCAGTCCGAGCGCGGGCACGGTGATGGAGGATCTGATCCAGCAGGGCAGCGGTCTCGACATCATCGAACGCCCCGTCATAAAGGCGGAGGTGGGCCGGAATGTACGGGAGACGGAAGACCTGGTGGTGAGCGTACTGCGGGGCCATCGGCTGCTGGGGTACGACGACCCCGCCGCCAGCCCGCTCCAGCTGACCGACCGTCTGATCACCATCGTCCGGGCGCAGAGCCCTTCGGTGCCGGACACCTCGAACTGACCGCGCCCGGGGCCGTCCCGCGGCCCGCTCGGCGCCACGCGTAGTGGCCCACTGGGCGGTCCGCCGGAGTAGCCTCGCGGCCATGCATGCGATCACGATTCCGGAACCCGGTGGCCCCGAGGCGCTTGTATGGGCCGAGGTGCCCGATCCCGTACCCGGCGAGGGCGAGGTGCTCGTCGAGGTGGCGTCGAGCGCTGTCAACCGCGCGGACCTGCTGCAACGGCAGGGCTTCTACGATCCCCCGCCAGGCTCCTCCCCGTACCCCGGCCTGGAGTGCGCCGGCACGGTCGCCGCGCTCGGCGCCGGGGTCTCGGGCTGGGCCGTCGGCGACGAGGTGTGCGCGCTGCTGGCCGGCGGGGGGTACGCGGAGAAGGTCGCCGTCCCGGCCGGGCAGTTGCTTCCCGTACCGCGCGGCCTGGACCTGACCACGGCCGCGGCGCTCCCCGAGGTCACCTGCACGGTCTGGTCGAACGTCTTCATGGTGTCCCATCTGCGGCCGGGCGAGACGGTGTTGCTGCACGGCGGGGCGAGCGGGATCGGCACGATGGCGATCCAGCTGGCCAAGGCGGTGGGCGCGCGTGTCGCGGTCACGGCGGGCGGCCCCGAGAAGCTGGCGCGCTGCGCCGAACTGGGCGCGGACATCCTGATCGACTACCGCGAGCAGGACTTCGTGGAGGAGATCCGCAAGGCCACGGACGGCGCGGGCGCGGATGTCATTCTCGATATCGTCGGCGCGAAGTATCTGGAACGGAATGTACGGGCCCTGGCCGTGAATGGCCGACTGGCGGTGATCGGTCTCCAGGGCGGCGTGAAGGCCGAGCTCAATCTCGGCGCCCTGCTGAGCAAGCGCGGGGCCATTACGGCGACCTCGCTGCGCGCCCGGCCGCTGGCCGAGAAGGCGGCGATCGTCGCGGCCGTACGGGAGCATGTCTGGCCGCTGATCGCCGACGGCCAGGTCAAGCCGATCGTGGACCGCACCCTGCCGATGTCGGAGGCGGCCGAGGCGCACCGGGCCCTGGAGGCGAGCACTCACGTCGGCAAGATCCTGCTGCTCACATCGGCGAGCGCCTGACACGCCCGCGGCCCGGCACACCACACGGTGCGCCGGGCCGCGCCGAACAGGGTCAGCCGCCCCGGACAGAGTTATTGGAGCGGTCCGGACAGGACCTAAGCGGTCCGGACCTGAGTGGGTCCGGACCTAAGTGGTCCGGAGAGCTACAGGTACGGGCCCGAGCGGATCGCGCCGTGCCCCTGCTCCCCGTCGTCCTCCTGGACCGAGCCCGGCGGCAGCGCGCGGCGCATCTGCTCCAGCTGGGCCCTGGCCGCCATCTGCTGGGCGAACAGCGCCGTCTGGATTCCGTGGAAAAGGCCCTCCAGCCAGCCCACCAGCTGAGCCTGCGCGATACGCAGCTCCGCCTCGGAGGGAATGGCCTCGTCCGTGAAGGGGAGCGAGAGCCGCTCCAACTCCTCGACCAGTTCGGGGGCGAGGCCGTCCTCCAGCTCCTTCACCGAGCCGGCGTGGATCTCCTTGAGCCGTACCCGGCTCGCCTCGTCCAGGGGAGCCGCGCGCACCTCCTCCAGAAGCTGCTTGATCATGCTGCCGATCCGCATGACCTTCGCCGGCTGCTCGACCATCTCCGTCACCGGCATCTCACGTGCGCCGTCGTCGGTTCCACCGCCGCCGAGCGCCATCCCGTCCTGTCCCACCACGAGGACATGGGGGCTCTCCTGCGACCGTTCGTTCCTCGGCATCTCCATGCGGCCCATTGTCTCGCACATGTGCGTCACCACATGGCGTGCCCCCGTACGAAGGCGGATGACCTTCGTACGGGGGCACGGATACGGGGACCACGGACACGCGGAGACCAGGGCCCGCGCGGCATCACGGACTACGCGGGGATCACGGACTACGCGAGGAACAGGGCCTGCGCGTGATCACACGGTCAGCGGGCGGGCCCGTGGGGTTACGTCGCCGCCCGGCGGCCGAGCACCCGGTGCGAGCGGGTGACCAGCGCCGCCAGGATCGCGGCGCCCAGCGGGACGGCGATCAGCAGCGCGGCCAGCGTCCCCCACGGGATCACGATCGGCACGTTGGGCGGGCTGACGGCGCCCCAGCCCTCGTCGAGCGCCTCCTCGTACCACTTCCACTGCCCGCGCCGGTCCGTCAGCCGTAGCCCGACGGCCGGTAGCACCCCGGCCGCCGTGCCGAGCAGCACACCCATCACGGCCACCACCCCGCACTGGAACCCGCTCAGCGTCCTGCGGACCCGCGCCGGGGCGCCGACCGCGGCGAGTGTCTTGAGGTCTGCCTCGGCGTCGGCCTGGGCAAGACCGGTGGCGATACCGGCGGCACCGATGGTGATCAGCCCGGCGAAGACGGTCAGCGCCAGCAGCACGATGTTGTTCTCGCTGATGTAGCCGCGCTCGATATGGAGGCTCACATCGCTGCCGGTCTTGGCGAGCTCACTGTCCAGCTTCTGCTTCTGGGCGTCGCTCGGCGTGGCGCTGGTCGAGTAGTACGCGCCGAGCGGGACGGTGCTGAAGCCCGCCGCCTTCGCGGTGGCCGGGGTCAGGATCATCGAGACGCCGTACGCGTGGGGCGACCCCTCGACCTGGTGCGCCGTGACGGACTTGACGACGCCCGGCGAATCCTCGCCCTTCTGGATGGCCGCGTCGGCTGCCTCGATGTCGGTGACCAGGCGGATGCCGATCTTGCCGTTCGTGTCGATGTTCCGCTTGTCGAAGGAGACGATCCGCCCGTCCGCCAGCGCCTTCTCGGCGCCCGCGTCCTTGATCCCGAGGACCTTCAGCAGCTTGGCGTCCCCGATCAGCACACCACCTTCGACGCTGAGGTAGACCTCGCTCTCCTGGCAGCGCCAGTCCTTGGCGAGCTTGCGCCGCTCGGCCTTGCTGAACTTCTCCGCGGGGTCCTCGGTCCCGCTGGTCATCCACAGCGGGCACTGGTTGGCCTTCGGTACGACCACCTCGTACCGGCCGCAGCCCTCCGCGCCGCTGCTGTACATCGAGCAGCCGGGCTTCCCGACGGAGATCCGGTCCACATCGGCCCGTATCTCCGTGGGCAGATTCTTCTGGACGGCCGTACGGACGGTCGGGACATCCCGGCCGCCGCCCTCGTCGAGGAGCATGGCGGAGACCGCGCCGTGGGGCAGCTGAGGCGTGTACCCGGCCCGGCCCTGTGCGTCGATGCTTGCGGCGTATGTCGCGACCGCGACCGTGCCCGCCACCGCGGCGAGTACCGCGGCCACGGCGGGGGCCGTGCGGCCCCGGTTGCGTACGGCGTCGCGCAGCGCCAGCCGCGGTGAGAGCGGCATCCAGCGGCCGATCCGGCCGAACAGACCCACCAGGGCCGGTGTCAGCGCGACCACACCCAGCTCGGCGAGGGCACTGCCGCCCGCGACGATCGCGAACTGGTCGGTCATCGTCGATCCGTACAGCGCGATCGCGGCACCGAGCACGAACGCGATCAGTCCGAGGATCGGCAGCACCCTGCTGGTCTTGCGCACCCCGCGCCGGCCGGTGAGCGAGGCCAGGACGGTCTGACGGGAGGCGGTGACCGCCGGGACGATCGCGGCCAGCAGACCGGTGACCACGGCGAGTGCCGCGATGCCGATCAGCTCCAGCGGCTGGATCTCGAAGCCGCCGAAGCGCTGGCCCATGTAGTCCTCAAGTACCGGACGCAGGGCGAAGGTGAGGGCGACACCGAGGGCCGTACCGATGACGGCCGAGGCGACACCGATCACCAGACCGCCGGCGAGCACGACGGCCCGGATATGACGCCGTTCGCCACCGTTCGCCCCGACCAGGCCGAGCTGACGGCGCGAGCGCCGGGCGCCGACCGCGAAAGCCGGCCCCGCCAGCAGACAGATCTCCAGCATCGCGAGACCGACGATGGTGCCGAGCGCGGCCATCGCGGCGGTCTTGGCCGCCGTGCTCTCCTCGTACTTCTGCCAGCCGTCCTGCTGATAGAGCGGGACGTCCGAGTCGGCGGGCGGGTTCAGCTGTACGGCACGCGAGGTGACGGTCAGACCCTGGGCGTTGGCCTCTCGCACCATGTTCCACGTGAAACCACCGGAGATGCCGACCAGTTGTGTCGTGGTCGGAGAGGTGCCCGGCAGATCGTCGGCCTTCAGCGCCTTGTCGAGCGGAGCCAGCAACGCGCCGGGAAGCGCGTTGACCTGGTCGGTCTCCAGGGAGCTGGGGAGTTCGTACTCGCCGACGATCCGGTAGTCGGCATCGAGCCCCCGGGCGGTGAGCTTCGAGCCCACCCGCAGTCCGCTGGACTCCAGGAAGTGCGTGGTCGCGGCGACCTCGCCGCCCTTCTCCGGGAAGCGGCCGTCGAGGAGACGCATGATGCCCCGGGCCATCGGGTCCGATGCCTTGAGCTCACGGATCTCGGTGTGCAGCAACCCGTGTGTGGTGCGCAGCTTTCCGGACCCGACCGTGTCCTCCAGGACGGTCGCGCCCGCCGGGACGGCCTTCTCGACGTCCGCGGGGCCATCGGGCCACGGCTTGTTCTCGAAATCGCCCACCGGCGCGTACTGCTCGCCCGTCGGGTCCTGATTGAGGGGCTCACCGGCGAACGAGGGGTCGGTGATCCGCGCGTCGGCCCGGCCGATGTCACGGCTCAGGCTCTCCGTGGTGGAGAGTTCCGAGCTGCGCACGGTCAGATCAAAGGCGCTCACCCCGAGGATGGGCAGCGCGATCATGGCGAGGACGAGGAAGCTGCGTCCCTTGAAGCGCCAGGCGTCGCGGCGGGCTATCCGTACCGCGGCGCGCCAGGAGTGGAACCAGTTCTTCACAGCTCGGCCGCCTGGCCCGTCAGCAGCGAGTCCGCCTCGCTGCGCAGCGTCTGGTCGACGACCGCACCGTCCCGCAGGAAGATCACGCGGTCCGCCCAGGCCGCGAAGCGCGGCTCGTGGGTGACCAGGATGCCGGCCGCGCCCGCGTCACAGCGCGTGCGCAGCAGCGCGAGTACGGACTCGCCGGTCTCGGAGTCCAGGGCGCCGGTCGGCTCGTCCGCGAGGACCAGACGCCGTTCGCCGACCAGGGCACGGGCGATCGCCACCCGCTGCTGTTGGCCGCCGGACATCTCGTCGGGGAACCGGTCGGCAAGCTCCTCCAGACCCATCTCCCGCAGCGCGGCCAGGGCCTCGACACGTCCCTTGCGCGCGGAGACTCCGTCGAGTTCGCGGGGCAGCGCGATGTTCTCGGCGGCGGTGAGCGCGGGGATCAGGTTGTAGTCCTGGAAGACATAACCGATGCTGCGGCGGCGCAGGGCCGCGAGCTTCTTGCGGTCGGCGGTGGTGATGTCGGTGTCCTCGACGATCACCCGGCCCGAGGTGGGGGTGTCGAGCCCGCCCGCGATGGTGAGCAGCGTGGACTTGCCGGAGCCCGACGGGCCCATGACCGCGACCAGTTCGCCGGGGAACACATCGAGATTGATCCCGCGCAGCGCGTGCACCTCGGTTGCTCCACTGCCGTGGACCCGGGTCAGCTCCTGGAGCTGAAGCACGGGCCGCCGCGACGAGTGCTGCTGCGACTGCTGCGACGACCGGGGCTGCTGCTGCGACGACTGATGCTGCTGTGGCGCCGGATGTGACGCCTGTGACTGCTGTGGCTGATGTGATTTGCGAGCCATGAGGTCCCCCCATTGGGCGTACGCGCACGTACGAGCGGTTCGGTATGACGAGCGAGGTGGGGCGGGAGTTGGTGCGGTCAGCCCCAGGAGGCCGCGCGGGCCCCGGCCACGTGGTTCGGGTGAGGGCCGGAGCCGCGCGGGCGGTGATGCCCGCGGCCGTGGTCAGTCGGCGGTCGAGCCGACGGAGGGTTCGGACACGGAAGACGGTGTGGCGTAGGCCGAGGCCGAGGCCGAGGCGGACGCGGGGGCGGGCGCTGGGGTGGGCGCGGGCGTGGACCCGGCGTCCGGACTCCCCGAGGGCGTCTTCGAGGTCTCGCCGCTCCGCCCCGGCACCATCGCGAGCCGGATCAGCCGGATCTCGCAGTGGTCGAGCCAGCGGGCCTCGGCCTCGGTCTGGAAGATGAGCTGTTCCAGAACGAGGAGCCAGGCCACCTCGTCCCGGTCGGTCGGGACGGCTTCCAGGGCCTGTGCCTTCAGCCGCGTGTAGTCCTGCATCGCCTGGATGGTGTGATGCCGCTGCGACTGGATGACCTCCCGGATGTCGACCCCTGGAGCCCCGACCGCCATGGCGAGCTTGATCGCCAGTTCGTCACGGGGGGGACTGGCGCGGTCGACAGGCGTACGGAACCAGGACCGCAGCTCCGCGCGGCCCGTCTCCGTGATCACGTAGAGCGCGTGACCCGCCTTGTCCTCGCCTTCCTGCGCGACCATGCCATCGCGCTCCAGGCGGCTCAGGGTCGTATAGACCTGGCCGACGTTGAGCGGCCAGGTGGAACCGGTGCGCGACTCGAACTCCGTACGGAGCTGAGAGCCGTAACGCGGACCGCGTTCGAGGAGGGCGAGAAGCCCGTGGCGAATGGACATACTCAGTATGTATACCGCGTAAGTCGTGGCCCGCAAGCGACCTGAGACGGACTTCATAAGTACGCCATAAGGAGGACCGCGGAATCGTCCGAGGGCGGCGGCACCGCCGAGGTCCGGCGACCCCGCCCGGGGTCCGCCGGGCCGCCCGAGGACTGCCGGGGAGCGCCGGGAGAGCGTCGGGAGCCGTCAAGACCCACCGGCACGCGGTTTCAGCGACGTCGGAGGCGCAGCCCGAGAAAGCCGAGCCCCAGGCCGAGCAGCGTGATTCCGGCGCCCAGGGTCAGTACGGGCACCGGCCGCGTGGCCGATCTGTCGAGTGCCGTCGCGTCCGGTCTGCGGGGATCGGTGGGGGGCGCGGAGTCGGCTGCCGTCGGCTCTCCCGTATTCGCCTGCTCCTCCGGTGGCCGCAGGCCCTCCCCCGGCGCGTCGGCCGTGTCCCACTCATCCGCCGTCTCCTCGTCCGTACGCGCGGGGGCGGAGGCGGACGGCTTCGCGGGTTTGGAGGAGGGTGACGGCTTACGGGAGGGGGCGGGCGGCTTCGCCGGTGAGGACGGCCGGTCTGGTCGCGCGGGGTCCGCGCTCTCCGCGCTCTGCGTACTCGCGCTCGGGTCCACGTCCTCGGGCGTCGCGGCCTCGGCATCCGGCTCCGGCGGCCTGCCCGGGCGGATCTTCCCCTCCCCCGCGAGACGCCCGGCCAGCGAGGAAGCTTCGGGCTCCGGGGCGACGGACGCGTGCGGCGGGGGCGGGGCGGACTCCTCGGCGTACACGGCGGGTGCGGTCAGCAACAGGGACGCGACCGCGATCGCGCAAGAGGTGCGGAACCTTGGAGTCACCGATCCAGCGTCACATGGGGGGACAACTCCGGCATCCCGGACGGTCAGTCCATCCGTCGTGAGTACTACTCCGGATCCCCCGTGGAGCGGGTACTACTCCGATCCCCCCGTGCGGCGGGTACTACTCCGATCCCCCCGTGGAGCGGGTACTACTCCGGGTCGCCCGTGGAGATCGTCAGCTCGAACTCCTGCTCCTCGGGCAGCACGGCGGCACCCGGGCGCGGGTACTGGCCGATCACGATGTCCTCGGCCTGCGTGCCGTCGTTCTGCTTCTTCGGCTCCGACCAGGTCCAGCCGGCCGCGCGGAGGCAGTCCTTCACCGAGAGGATGTCCTTGTACCGCAGGTCGGGGACCACCACCTTGGTCGGGTCGAGGCCGTCCTCCGAGGCGTCCGAGCACTTCGTCGCGTCGATGGTGCGGTTCCGTTCGGGGTCCCGGTGGCCCGCGACCGGCGCCGCGGAGTCGCTGGTGCCCGGATCCGCGTTCGTGTTGTCGTCCGAGCCCTTGTTCATCGACAGCGCGAGGATCAGCCCGCCGATCGCGAGGACCGCGACCGCGATCGAGCCCACGATGACCGGCGTGTTGCGTCGGCCGTCGCGCCGGCCGTCCCCGCCATGCCCCCCGTAACCGGGGGTCGTCTGGGGCTGGGGCGAGCCCGTGTACGGCCGCGGAGCCGGCGACGGGGACTGGTACGCGGGCTGCGGGTTCTGCGGATAGCCGTAGCCGGCCACGGCGCCCGGGCCGGTACCGGGTCCCGGTGCCGGCGTGTGCATCGGCCCGGGCGGCTGCATCTGCTGCTGCGCCGGGGCGGGCGTCGGCTGCCCGTAAGGACCCGGCTGGTACGGCGTCTGTACGCCCTGCCCGCTCGGCGGTCCCTGGGGCGACTGGTCCACCGGCGGGAAGACCGCGGAGCCCACGCCCGCGCCGCTGTTCTGCGGAATTCCCTGGACGATCACCGGCGCGCCCGTCTGTCCGCCGGGCAGCACCCGCGCGCATTCGTCGCGCATCGCCTCCGCGCTGGGGAAGCGCTCGTTCGGGTTCTTCTTCAGCGCCCGCGCGACCAGGGCGTCGATCGCGGGGGTGAGCGAACGGTTGATGCTGGACGGAGCGACCGGCTCCTCCTGCACATGCGCGTACGCGATCGCCAGCGGCGAGTCCGCCTCGAACGGCAGTCGGCCCGTCAGCAGTTGGAAGAGCATGATGCCGACCGAGTAGAGGTCGGAGCGCGCGTCGACACCGCGCCCGAGCGCCTGCTCGGGCGACAGGTACTGCGGCGTCCCGACGACCATGCCGGTCTGTGTCATCGACGTCACACCCGACTGCATGGCGCGCGCGATGCCGAAGTCCATGACCTTGACGATGCCGCGCTTGGTCATCATCACGTTGCCGGGCTTGATGTCCCGGTGGACCAGCCCCATCTCATGGCTGGTCTCCAGCGCGGCCAGCACATCGGCCGTCACCTTCAGCGCCTTGTCGGCCGGCATCGCGCCGTACTGGGCGATGTCCGCCTGGAGTACGGAGCCGAGCGGCTGCCCCTCGACGTACTCCATGACGATGTACGGCATCAGCGCGCCGGAGCCCGCGGCGGAGCCGCTCTCGTGGAGCGTGTCCTCGCCGGTGTCGAAGACGGAGACGATATTGGTGTGCGACAGCTTGGCCACGGCCTGGGCCTCACGGCGGAAGCGCTCGCGAAAGGACTGCTCGCGCCCCAGCTCCGTGTGGAGTGTCTTGATCGCAACCTGACGGTCCAGGGCCGTGTCGTACGCCAGATATACGGACGCCATGCCGCCTTCGCCGAGCAGGTCGCGAAGCTGGTACCGGCCCCCCGCGACCGAACCGCCCGCATAGCGGCCCCGTGCGCCGTCCTGGCTCATGACTGTGCTTCCCCCTCGGCGCGCTGACGCGGTGGTGCCACGCGATGACCCGTTGTCGAAGATCCCGTTGTCGAGGATCCCGCCTTATCGGAGATCCCGTCGTCCGGGATCCCGCGTTGTCGGAGATCCCGCGATGACGCGAATACGCGCCAAGTCTGCCCCAGGGCAGTGACACGTCAAGCCGGGTGCCCGTTCCGTGACCGTACGCACAACAAGCGTCTCGGAAGCGTTACAGGAAACGCATGGAATTTGCGTGGGCGTCGAGTGAACGGGTTTCATGACCGGTCCATCCTGGACCGGCGTGTCACATGGAGGCTGTAGCGTGATGTGGCATAGCCACTCCTGAGACATCCCCTGAGACACACAGACATACCGCGGACCGCGCGTGCGGCCACTCCGCGGACAGAAACGACGGCGAGGACTGATGGCACCCGAACCCGAAGCAGGCGGCGGAGTGCCGGATGCGGCGGACTCCTGGGGCGACAACGGATTGGTCGGCCAGATGGTCGGCGACGGCCGCTACCGCCTGACCCACCGGCTGGGTCGTGGCGGCATGGCCGAGGTGTTCGCGGCCGAGGACGTACGGCTCGGACGCATCGTCGCCGTCAAGCTGCTCCGGGCCGATCTCGCCGAGGACCCGGTGTCCAAGGCCCGCTTCACCCGCGAGGCGCAGTCGGTCGCCGGGCTGAACCACCACGCGGTGGTGGCGGTGTACGACTCGGGCGAGGACACGGTCAACGGTCAGACCGTGCCGTACATCGTGATGGAGCTGGTCGAGGGACGCACCATCCGTGATCTGCTGGTCAGCGCGGAGGCCCCGCCGCCCGAGCAGGCGCTGATCATCGTCTCCGGGGTGCTCGAAGCGCTCGCCTACTCGCACCAGCACGGCATTGTGCACCGGGACATCAAGCCCGCGAACGTGATCATCACGGACGCCGGCGCGGTGAAGGTGATGGACTTCGGCATCGCGCGCGCCCTGCACGGCGCGCAGTCGACGATGACCCAGACCGGCATGGTCATGGGCACACCGCAGTACCTCTCGCCCGAGCAGGCGCTGGGCAAGGCCGTCGACCACCGCAGCGACCTGTACGCCACGGGCTGTCTGCTCTACGAACTGCTCGCCCTGCGGCCCCCCTTCACCGGTGAGACCCCGCTCTCGGTCGTCTACCAGCATGTCCAGGACATCCCGGTCCCGCCGTCCGAGGTCTCGGACGTGGCGCCGCCGGAGCTGGACGGCCTGGTCATGCGCGCGCTCGCGAAGGAGCCGGACGACCGGTTCCAGAGCGCCGAGGAGATGCGCGGGCTGATCCAGTACGGCCTGCAGATGCTCCAGCAGCAGGGCAGCCATACGGGCACGTGGAACACCGGGGCTGTCGAGCCCCACATGGGCGGCAACACCCCGGCGATGGGCATGGCCGCGACGACCGCGCTGGGGCACCCGCCGCACGGCGACACCTCACAGGGCCCGATCCTCCCGCCGCGGAATCCGGACGACGGCGGATACGACGGCGGGCAGCGGAACGGCCGCGGTCGCGGCAAGATGTGGCTCTTCGTGGCGCTCGCGGTGATCGCGATCGTGGCGGGAGCGGCCTACGCGCTTCAGGGCATCGGCGATACGGGCAACGGCGACAAGTCGGAGAACAAGCCGTCGGTCAGCACGAGCGAAACAACGCCGAGCGATTCGCCCTCGCCCTCGGACTCCCCGAGCGAGGACACCTCGGAGACGGACACCTCCACCGGAGGCGACGACCACTGGCCCAGCTACAAGCCGAGCGATACGCCGTCGGAGTCGCCGAGCGACTCCGAATCGTCGAGTGACCCGTCGACGCCCCCCTCGGAGACGGGTTCGACCGGCTCCAGCAGTGGGACGAGTACCGGCACTTCGGACGGCGGCACCTCCGACGGCGGTACGACGGACGGCGGCACGACCGACGGTGGTACGACCGATGGAGGCACCGCCGACGGCGGCACGACCGACGGAGGGACCTCCGACGGCGGCACGACCACGGGTGGTGGTGTCCCCGGCGGCACCATCACCGGCGCCGACGCCGCCGGAGGCACCACTCCCTGACCGGCGGGCAGCTCCCTGAGCCGGAATCAGCCGGCGAAGGCCTCGCGTACCGCCTCGTACTCCCGCGTCCACCACACCGCGAGGGCCGACACCGCAGCGAACAGCGGGTCGGCCCTTCGGTCGTCCAGCTGGTAGCGCCAGCGCAGTATCCAGAAGTCGTTGAGCCGCTCCCACCACACCCGGTGCACGGCCGCGGCGAGTTCGGAGGCGCGGGCTCCGGCGGCCCGGCGGTAGGCGCGCGCGTACGCCCGTACCTTCGTCAGCTCCAGCTCGCCCGTCGGCCGGACGAAGAAGATCGCCGCGGCCCGTACCGCCTCCTCGGCGCGCGGCTGTACGCCGAGCCGGTCCCAGTCGATGATCGCGACCGGTTCGTCGCCGCGGTAGAGCAGGTTCAGCGGGTGGAAGTCGCCGTGCACCCAGCCCGTGGCCGGTTCCGCGCCGGGGGGCGGTCGGCGATGGGCGTGGAGTTCCAGCAGGTCCCGGCGTTCCAGGAGGCGGTGTTCTGCCAGCGCGTCGAAGACGTCCCTGCGGGTACGGCCGCGGGCCAGGGCGAGCAGTTCCTCGATGAGGTCGAAGGTGTCGGCGGGGTCGGGGCTGACATACGCGAGCGTCGGTGGATCCGGCTCCATCACCCGCTCCAGACAGGTGTGCACCAGCCCGAGGAGCGTTCCGAGGTGTCCCGACCCGCCGGTGGTGAGCTGCGAGCCGTCGCGATGGCGTCCGTCGATCCACGGGTGCAGGGCGTAGCAGTGGCCGCCGATGACCGCGACGGTGTCGCCGTCGGCGTTCTCGACGGGCGGGGCGACGGGCACGCCGAGCGTCTGGAGCCGCTGGGTGGCGCGGTGCTGGCGGGTGATGATGTCGCGGTCGCCGTCCAGATGGTGCTTGAGGAAGTAGGCGCCCCGGGTGGTGCGGAGCCGGTAGCCGCGGTTGAGGAGCCCTTGGGCGACGGGCTCGCAGGAGAGCGGCTCGCCCGCGTTCCGGTAGCGGCGGAGCAGGGTCCGGACGGGCGGAGCGGCGGCGTGGAGCGGGAGGGTGGAGTGCAGTGGGGCGGAGGGGTGCGGCGGGGCTGACGGGTGTGGCGGGCCTGACGGGTGAAGCGGGGCGGAGGGGTGCGGTGGTGCGGAGGGGTGCGGTGGTGCGGAGGGGTGCGGTGGTGCGGAGGGGTGCGGTGGTGCGGAGGGGTGCGGTGGTGCGGAGCGTTGCGGTGGTGGTGCGGAGGGATGCACGGGAGGAAGCGCGGGAGGGAGCACGGTACGAGGTGCACGAGCGGCGGCAGGCGCGGGGATGGGGATCACGGCGGTCGCAGCAGGTGCGGCGAATTCATATGAGCGCGGCACTTGTCAGATGTTAGATCACGCAACGTGTTCGCTTCGTCGCTCCAAGGAATAGTCGAGCGTATGTACGGTGACGAACTGGGGCGTAAGTCGCATATAGACCGGATCGAATGGCTCACCGTCCACGCGGTGGGGGCCCGTGCCGAACATTTCCAGCTCAGGGGCCGTCGGTTCGATGATCTCGGCGGTGCCGGTGAACTCGACCGACCACTGGTCCATCTCGTCGCTGCTGAAGTTGTCCGCTCCGTACGCCACCACGCCGCCGCCACACGCCCGGTGGTAGCCGAGGCCCGCGTGCATGCACAGCAGCACGGATCCGCCGGCCACGACATGGCGGGCGGGCGCCACAAACGGCATCGCGCGCATACTCGTCGCCACCCGCCCGTACGACACCCGGCTGAGCAGATCGATGGCTCGGAGTTCCTCGGTGAACATGGTGTCCACTGTGCGTTACCGAAGACCCCGCCAACAGAGGAGGCGGCCCCGGATGAAGGGGACGTAGGTCCCGATTAGGACCGGGTCCGACGCGGTACGTCGACCGGGTCCGACGCGGTACGTCAGGGCTTCTCCGCCTGGAGCCGCGCCACGTACGCCGCCGCCTGCGACCGGCGCTCCATCCCCAGCTTGGAGAGCAGGCTGGAGACATAGTTCTTGATCGTCTTCTCGGCGAGATGCAGTTGCTCGCCGATCGCGCGGTTGGTCATGCCCTCGCCGATCAGATTCAGGATCCTGCGCTCCTGGTCGGTGAGGCCGGCCAGTTTGTCATCCTTCGGGGGGTTGCCCGTACGCAGCCGCTCCAGCACCCGCGCCGTCGCCTCCGGGTCGAGCAGCGACCGTCCCGCCGCCACGTCCCGTACCGCCGTCAGCAGCTCATTGCCGCGGATCGCCTTCAGCACATAACCCGAGGCCCCGGCCATGATCGCGTCGAAGAGCGCCTCGTCGTCGGCGAACGAGGTGAGCATCAGGCACTTGATCGACTCGTCCCGCGAGCGGATCTCCCGGCAGACCTCCACACCGCTGCCGTCCGGCAGCCGGACATCGAGCACCGCCACATCGGGTCGGGTGGCCGGGATTCTGGCCGTGGCGTCCGCCGCCGTGCCGGCCTCCCCGACGACCTCGATGTCGTCTTCGACGGAAAGAAGCTCAAAGACGCCCCTGCGGACGACTTCATGGTCATCAACAAGGAATACAGTAATTTTTCCGTCCTTGTACACAGAATCCAGTCTCACACATTCACCCCTTCCCTGCCGCAGATCAGCGGGATAACGTGCCGTTGTTCCGGCGGCCTGCAAGGCTGTGACCAGTGGTTGTTCCAGGCTTTGGCGATTTACTTGGAAATCCAAGCAAAATTGCAGGTCAGAAGGGGTTTCGCAGGAGTGCCCCCCACTGGGTAACGTGCCTGTGACAGGGCGCTCGCCGGGGCACCTGTCACGCCTGTCCCGGACGCGTCGCACCCACCCCGTGCACGCTGCGGAAGCAGGCGAGCCGCACTGGTACCCGGCGGATCCCGGGAGCCGGACAGACGGAGGAGCAAGCACGTGACCGTGGAGAGCACTGCCGCGCGCAAACCGCGACGCAGCAGCGGCACCAAGCGCGCAAGCGCCAAAAGGACGCCGCAGCCCCAGAGTTCTGAGCCCCAGCTCGTACAACTGCTCAGCCCCGAGGGCGAGCGGGTCGAGCACCCGGACTACGGGATCGATCTGACCCCGGAGGAGTTGCGCGGGCTGTACCGCGACATGGTCCTGACCCGCCGCTTCGACGCCGAGGCCACGGCGCTCCAGCGCCAGGGCGAGCTGGGACTGTGGGCATCACTGCTCGGCCAGGAGGCCGCGCAGATCGGCTCGGGTCGCGCCCTGCGCGACGACGACTATGTCTTCCCCACCTACCGTGAGCACGGCGTGGCCTGGTGCCGCGGCGTCGACCCGACGAATCTGCTGGGCATGTTCCGTGGTGTGAACAACGGAGGCTGGGACCCCAGCAGCAACAACTTCCACCTCTACACCATCGTCATCGGCTCCCAGACCCTGCACGCCACCGGCTACGCCATGGGCGTCGCCAAGGACGGCGCGGACTCGGCCGTGATCGCGTACTTCGGGGACGGCGCCTCCAGCCAGGGCGATGTCGCCGAGTCGTTCACCTTCGCCGCGGTCTACAACGCGCCGGTGGTCTTCTTCTGCCAGAACAACCAGTGGGCCATCTCCGAACCGACCGAGAAGCAGACCCGGGTGCCGCTCTACCAGCGCGCGCAGGGGTACGGCTTCCCCGGCGTCCGGGTCGACGGCAATGACGTACTGGCCTGTCTCGCCGTGACCCGTGCCGCGCTGGAGCGGGCCCGCCGGGGCGAGGGGCCCATGCTGGTCGAGGCCTTCACCTACCGGATGGGCGCGCACACCACCTCCGACGACCCGACCAAGTACCGCGCGGACGAGGAGCGGGAGGCCTGGGAGGCCAAGGACCCGATCCTGCGGCTGCGCCGGTATCTGGAGCGGGAGGGCCATGCCGACGAGGCGTTCTTCGCGGCTCTGGACGAGGAGAGCGAGACGCTCGGAAAGCGGGTACGAGAGGTAGTGCGGGCCATGCCCGACCCCGATCCCATGGCGATCTTCGACCATGTCTACGCCGACGGGCACGCGCTCGTCGACGAGGAGCGCGCGCAGTTCGCCGCGTACCAGGCGTCGTTCGAGGACACCCAGAGTGGTTCCGCCGGGGAGGGCAAGTAGCCATGGCCGTACAGAAGCTCCCGATCGCCAAGGCGATCAACGAGTCGCTCCGCAAGGCGCTGGAGACCGACCCCAAGGTCCTGATCATGGGCGAGGACGTCGGCAAGCTCGGCGGCGTCTTCCGGGTCACGGACGGACTCCAGAAGGACTTCGGCGAGGACCGCGTCATCGACACCCCGCTCGCCGAGTCGGGCATCGTCGGCACGGCCATCGGTCTCGCGCTGCGCGGCTACCGGCCGGTGGTGGAGATCCAGTTCGACGGTTTCGTCTTCCCCGCCTACGACCAGATCGTCACCCAGCTCGCGAAGATGCACGCCCGCGCGCTGGGCAAGATCAAGATGCCCGTCGTGGTCCGTATCCCGTACGGCGGCGGCATCGGCGCGGTCGAGCACCACAGCGAGTCCCCCGAGGCGCTCTTCGCGCATGTCGCGGGGCTGAAGATCGTCTCGCCGTCCACGGCGTCGGACGCGTACTGGATGATGCAGCAGGCCATCCAGAGCGACGACCCGGTGATCTTCTTCGAGCCCAAGCGGCGCTACTGGGACAAGGGCGAGGTCAACACCGAGGCCATCCCAGGTCCGCTGCACGGCGCGCGGGTCGCCAGGGAGGGTACGGACCTGACGCTCGCGGCGTACGGCCCGATGGTGAAGGTCTGTCTGGAGGCCGCCGCGGCGGCCGAGGAGGAGGGCAAGTCGCTGGAGGTCGTCGATCTCCGCTCGATGTCCCCGATCGACTTCGACACGATCCAGACGTCGGTGGAGAAGACGCGCCGACTGGTCGTGGTGCACGAGGCGCCGGTCTTCTACGGCTCCGGCGCGGAGATCGCCGCGCGCCTCACGGAGCGGTGCTTCTACCACCTGGAGGCCCCGGTACTGCGGGTCGGCGGCTACCACGCGCCGTACCCGCCGGCCCGGCTGGAGGACGAGTACCTCCCGGGCCTGGACCGGGTGCTCGACGCCGTCGACCGCTCGCTCGCGTACTGAGGAGTGCCGTGACCATGACTGCTGACACTTCCACTCGCTACCGCGAATTCAAGATGCCCGACGTGGGCGAGGGGCTCACCGAGGCCGAGATCCTCAAGTGGTACGTACAGCCGGGCGATTCCGTCGTGGACGGCCAGGTGGTGTGCGAGGTCGAGACCGCGAAGGCGGCTGTGGAACTGCCCATTCCGTACAACGGGGTGGTGCACGAACTGCGCTTCGAGGAGGGCACGACGGTCGACGTCGGCGCGTCCATCATCACGGTGGACGTGGCACCGGGCAGCGCGGAACCGGCGCCTGCCGCTCCCGCCGCTGCCGCCGCCGCTGTCGTCGCCGAGGAACCGGCCGAGCCCGCCGAACCGGCGACGCGTACGCCGGTACTCGTCGGCTACGGGGTCGCCGAGGCGTCCACGAAGCGGCGCGCCCGCAGGGGCGCTCCGGGTGCCTCGGTGCCGGAGCAGGCGACGGCCGCGGAGACGGCCGGCGCGGCCATTCAGGCGGAGATGAACGGGCACGCGGCCCCGCCCATGTCCGCGCCCGCGCAGTCCCGTCCACTGGCCAAGCCCCCGGTACGCAAGCTCGCCAAGGACCTCGGTGTGGACCTGGCGACGATCACGCCGACAGGTCCCGGCGGGATCATCACGCGCGAGGACGTCCACGCGGCGACGGCTCCGGCCACGGCCACCGCACCGGCGATCGCCCCGGCGCCCGCCGCCGT
The DNA here is from genome assembly GCF_040303865.1 of Streptomyces sp. NPDC094034. Classification (NCBI taxonomy): domain Bacteria; kingdom Bacillati; phylum Actinomycetota; class Actinomycetes; order Kitasatosporales; family Streptomycetaceae; genus Streptomyces; species Streptomyces sp. NPDC094034. The sequence continues at coordinate 97,895 of NZ_JBEOUD010000033.1, forward strand.
CGCTCCGACGCCAGTTGCCGAGCCGGCGACGGCCCAGGCGGTCGGTGTGGCGACCGGCCGGGAGACCCGTATCCCGATCAAGGGCGTACGGAAGGCCACGGCGGCGGCCATGGTGGGCAGCGCGTTCACCGCGCCGCATGTCACGGAGTTCATCACCGTCGATGTGACGCGCACGATGAAGCTGGTCGAGGAGCTGAAGTCCGACAAGGACATGGCGGGCCTGCGGGTCAACCCGCTGCTCCTCGTCGTCAAGGCGCTGCTGGTCGCGATCAAGCGGAACCCCGAGGTCAACGCGGCCTGGGACGAGGCGAACCAGGAGATCGTCCTCAAGCACTACGTCAACCTGGGCATCGCTGCGGCGACCCCGCGCGGTCTGATCGTCCCGAACATCAAGGACGCGCACGACAAGACGCTGCCTCAACTGGCCGAAGCGCTGGGGGAGCTGGTGTCCACGGCCCGCGAGGGGAAGACGACCCCGGCGGCCATGCAGGGCGGCACGGTGACGATCACCAACGTCGGCGTCTTCGGCGTCGACACCGGTACGCCGATCCTCAACCCGGGCGAGTCCGCGATCCTCGCGGTCGGCGCGATCAAGCTCCAGCCGTGGGTCCACAAGGGCCAGGTGAAGCCCCGCCAGGTCACCACGCTGGCGCTCTCCTTCGACCACCGCCTGGTCGACGGCGCACTGGGCTCCCAGGTCCTGGCGGACATCGCCGCGATCCTGGAACAGCCGAAGCGCCTGATCACCTGGGGATAGCGCCCCAGGGCCGCGCGCCCGAACGACGGAGCCCCACGGCGAGCACATGGCTGTGGGGCTCTTCGGGTTCTTCGCGTGCTCTTGGGTGCGGGTTCGTGCCGAGGGGTAGTCGGGGTGGGCCGGTGCGTTTGATGGCGGGTGGGGGCCGCCCCTAGGTTTCAGTTTCGCGGTTACGGGTCGGGCGTCAAGGGCGCTCCTTCGTCGCGTCGGCTGCGCCGATTCCGCTTCGCTTCACCCTTGACTCCCAACCCTCCACCGCAAGTGCTGCTTTGAGGGGGGCGGCCCGGGGGGAGGGGTCCCCGGAGGGGCTTCCTTTCCGTCGGGGTCTGTTGCCGACCGCAGGTCGGTGGGCCCTGCGGGGCTGCGCGGCAGTGGAGTGGGGCGGCCCGGCACCGGCTCAGCGAGCTGATGTGGGTGGGTGGTGGGGATTCATGCCCCGCTGGTGACGGTCCGTTGACGGGTGCACCTGTCGACTGGGGCGGACGAGCCTGCCACCTGCCCCCAATGTCCCATTTTGGAAGGGGCTTTGGGGAGTGCTCCGGCGGGTCATGTGTCCTGGGTTCGGTTAACCGGGCCCCAGGACGCATCGCCCCCTCCGGGTCAGTGGTGGGGGGCGAGGTGCGGGTTCGTGCCGAGGGGTAGTCGGGGTGGGCCGGTGCGTTGGATGGCGGGTGGGGGCCGCTCTTAGGTTTCAGTTTCGCGGTTGCGGGTTGGGTGTCAAGGGCGCTCCTTCGTCGCGTCGGCAAGCCGATGACCTTCGGTCACCCTTGACCCCCAACCCTCCACCGCAAGTGCTGCTTTGAGGGGGGCGGCCCGGGGGGAGGGGTCCCCGGAGGGGCTGCGTTGTTCCGGGGGCCGGGTCCCGGCCTTGGGTGGGTGGGCCCTGCGGGGCTGCGCGGGAGTGGAGTGGGGCGGCCCGGCACCGGCTCAGCGAGCTGATGTGGGTGGGTGGTGGGGACTCATGCCCCGCTGGTGACAGTCCGTTGACGGGTGCACCTGTC
>NZ_JBEOUD010000034.1:0-94487 GCF_040303865.1 Streptomyces sp. NPDC094034
CGCCCATGTACTGGACGTACTTGGGCGACTCCGACAACGCGGCGAGGTGCGGTGCCAGGCGTCGCGGGCCCGCGAAGATCGACCGGACAGGACCTCATCGCACGGGCCCGCATGGCGGGCGGGCTCGATTGAGAAGCCACCTCACTCAATGCGTTCGGTTTCTTCTATTGGACGTCTCACGGGCCGAGGACAAAGCTGGGGAGAGTCCGCCGGGCCTGGCGGGCATCGCAGCAGGAAGGGTGTTCCCCACCATGAAGACTCGCCGCATCGGGACCGTCGAGGTCAGTGCGATCGGTCTGGGCGGTATGCCGATGTCGATCGAGGGACGGCCCGACGAGGCCCGCTCCATCGCCACCATCCACGCGGCGCTGGACGCCGGGGTGACACTGATCGACACGGCGGACGCCTACCATCGGGACGCCAACGACGCCGGTCACAACGAGTCCCTGATCGCCAAGGCGCTGGCCTCCCACAGCCGGGGGGCCGAGGTACTGGTGGCGACCAAGGGCGGCCATGTGCGTCCCGGCGACGGCTCCTGGACGCTGGACGGCTCCCCCGAGCACCTCAGAGCCGCCTGTGAGGCGTCGCTCGGCCGGCTCGGTGTGGAGGCGATCGGGCTCTACCAGTTCCACCGTCCCGACCCGAAGGTTCCCTACGAGGAGTCCGTCGGCGCACTGCGTGATCTGCTCGACGAGGGCAAGATCCTGCGGGCCGGTATCTCCAACGCCGACCCGGATCAGATCCGGTCGGCCAATGAGGTCCTCGGCGGGCGGCTGGCCTCGGTGCAGAACCAGTTCTCCCCGGCTTTCCGTTCCAGCGAGCCCGAGCTCGAACTCTGCGCGGAGCTGGGCATCGCGTTTCTGCCGTGGAGCCCGTTCGGCGGAATCAAGCACGCGGGTGAACTCGGCTCCTCGTACGCGCCGTTCGCCCGGATCGCGGAGGCACACGGCGTGAGCCCGCAGCGGGTGTGCCTGGCCTGGATGCTGGCCAAGTCGCCCACGGTGCTGCCGATCCCGGGCTCCAGCCGTCCGGAGACCATCATCGACTCGGTCGGGGCGGCCGACCTCGTACTGACCGCCGCCGAGGTGGCGGAGCTGGACGCGGCCTGACGACGCCCGCGCCCACGGAACCCACGCATCACCGCATCACCGCATCACCGCATCACCGACCCGCCCGGGCGATCGCCGGGGCGGGTCGGCCGTATGTCCGGACGGAACCCGCCGAGGAGCGGCGCCAACTCCCATATCACAGAGGGCCCTTCCGACCCATTGACCCCCTGTAACAGGTGAACCTACGCTGTGCGACGTACTCCAGAAAGCGCTTTCTAACCCGCAGCTCGGCTCACCAGCACCGGGAGCGCCCATGAGAACGTCATCCGTCAGATCTCCGTCACCGTCCCCATCGCCGTTCCACTTCCCCCTCTCGCCCTTCCTCGTCATCGTCGCGCTACTGGCGCTCGTCCTCGGCCTCGGGATGGCCGCGCCACCCCTCGCCGACGCGGCTCCGTTCCGCGTTCTGGTCTTCTCCAAGACCACCAACTCCGTGCATGACTCGATCCCGGCCGGCATCCGGACAATTGAGCAGCTCGGCAGTGAGAACGGATTCGAGGTGGAGGCCACCGACGACGCAGCGGCCTTCACCACGGACAATCTCGCCCGCTTCCAGGCGATCGTCTTCAACAACACCAACTCCACCCCGGAGAGCGGCGATCTGCTCGATGCCGACCAGCGCTCCGCCCTCCAGGGCTTCGTACGAGCGGGCGGTGGCTGGGTCGGTCTGCACTCCGCGTCCGCCAGTGAACGCGACTGGGACTGGTACGAGGGGCTGGTCGGCGCGATCTTCGACAAGCACCCCGCCATCCAGACCGGCCGGGTGAAGGTACTGGACCAGACCCACCCCTCCACCCAGGGCCTTCCTCAGCTCTGGGAACACACGGAGGAGTGGTACAACTGGCGCACCAACCCGACCGGCAAGGTGCACACGCTCGCCCAGGTCAAGGTGAACGACGGCGTCGACGGGCTGGACGAGGGCGTCGACCAGCCGTGGTCGTGGTGCCAGAACTACGACGGCGGACGCTCCTGGTACACCGCCGGCGGGCACAGTTCGTCCACCTTCGAGGAGGACGCGTTCCGTAAGCATCTGCTGGGCGGGATCCAGTGGGCCGCGGGCAACAAGCCCGGCGACTGCACCGCCACCAAGACGGGCGCCTTCCAGCGCACCGCGCTGGCCACCAGCGATCTCGCCGACCCCTTCGAGCTGGCCGTCGCCCCCGACCGCAGGGTCTTCTTCATCCAGCGCACCGGCAAGCTGAAGGTGATCGACCAGACCTCGCTCCAGGTCTCGACCGCGCTGGACTTCGCCTACACCCCCGAGATGACGAGCCAGTCCGACGGGCTTCTCGGGCTGGCGCTCGACCCGGATTTCGCGGCGAACTACTGGCTCTATCTGCTCCACTCCGACAAGACCGAGAAACAGCTCAATCTGTCACGTTTCACGGTCACCGGGAACACCGTCGATCCCGCCTCCGAGAAGCGGCTGTTGACCGTTCCGACGCTGCGCGGTGAGGGCCGGGCCAATTCCCATATGGCCGGTTCGATCGCCTTCGACAAGAACGGCGATCTGTATGTCGCGACCGGCGACAACACCGATCCGTTCGCCTCCGACGGCTTCTCCCCGATCGATGAGCGCGAGGGCCGCCGCGCCTGGGACGCCCAGGGCACGGCCGGGAACACGAACGATCTGCGCGGCAAGATCCTGCGGATCACCCCGGAGGACGACGGCACCTACTCGATCCCGGAGGGGAATCTCTTCGCCCCGGGTACGGAGAAGACCCGTCCCGAGGTCTACGCGATGGGCATGCGCAATCCGTTCCGTATCACCACCGACCCGCTGAGCGGCGCGGTCCTGATGGGGGACTACGGGCCGGACGCGCGGAAGGCCGTGGCCGACCGGGGACCCGAGGGTACGGTCGAGTACAACAGGATCACCGAGGCGGGGAATTACGGCTGGCCGTACTGCACCGGCAACAACACCCCGTTCAACGATTACGACTTCGCCACCGGAACCTCGGGAGCGAAATTCGACTGCGCCAAGTTGGTCAACGACTCGCCGAACAACACCGGGCTGCGGGAACTGCCCGCGGCCAAGCCCGCGACGGTCTGGTACGCGTACTCCGCCTCCGCCGAATTCCCCGAACTCGGCACGGGCGGTGGCGGCCCGATGAGCGGTCCCGTCTACGACTACGACCCCGCGAACACCTATCCGTCGAAGTTCCCGGAGTACTTCGAGGGCAAATGGCTCAACTATGAGCTGACCAGGACCTGGTTCAAGGCCTTCTCGTTCCAGCGGGAGGATCAGACCTTCACCGACCCGCGCTTCGATCCGGTGAAGGCGGGCGATCTCCACTCCATCAACGGCGTCTTCGGCGATCTGAAGTGGAACCAGCCCTTCGACGCCGACTTCGGACCCGACGGGGCACTGTATGTCATCGACTTCGGGCTCGGCAGCGGTACGGGCCGGGGCGGCAGCAACGAGGGCTCGGGCATCTACCGTATCGACTATGTCGCCGACGGCCGGCTGCCCGACGCCAAGGCCACGGCGACCCCGGACAGCGGCCCCGGGCCGTTGAAGGTGACGTTCTCCAGCGAGGGATCGGGGCTGCCGGGCGGCAAGCCGGTGACCTACGCGTGGGACTTCGACGGCGACGGGACCACCGACTCCACGGAGCCGAATCCGTCCCATGTCTACCAGGACAAGGGCCGGTTCACCGCGCGCCTGACCGTCACCGGGCCCGACGGGCTCACCGCACTCTCCGTCCAGGAGATCACCGTCGGCAACACCAGACCGGTGGTCACCATCCAACAGCCCCCGAACGGCGGAATGTTCAGCTTCGGCGACACCATCCCCTTCACCGTGAAGGTGACGGACCGGGAGGACGGCAAGACGGGACCCGGCGGCCGGATCGACTGCTCGCGGGTGGTCGTACAGTCCCAGCTCGGCCATGACAGCCATCTGCATCCGCTGGACAACTACACCGGCTGCGCGGGGGAGATCGTCACCGATGCCGGCGACAGCCATGGTCCCGGGCAGAATCTGTACTACGGCATCACCGCGCAGTACGAGGACAAGGGCGCCGAGGGCGTACCCGCGCTGACGGGCTCGACATCGCTGACGCTCCGTACGACCTTCCGGGAGGCGGAGCACCGTACCGCGACCGGGGGCGCGCACGAGGGCACGGTGATCGCCGACCGCGCCGACTCCTCGGGCGGCAAGCGGGTGACCGAGATCGAGGACGGTGACTGGATCTCCTTCGACCCGGTGAATCTCAAGGGCATCCAGTCGGTGACGGTGGGCGCCTCGTCGGGCGGTCTCGGCGGAGACATCGAGTTCCGCAACGGCTCGCCGACCGGACCGCTGCTGGGGAAGGTGACCATCCCCAACACCGGCGGCTTCGGCAATGTGATCTCCCCCACGGTCACACTGAAGAGCCCCGGCGGCTCGGTGAAGCTGTACGTCGTCTTCACCAACCCCGACTGGTCGGCGGAGAAACCGGATCTGCTCGCGGTCGACTGGCTGCACTTCAACGGCCCCGGGGTGGAGAAGAAACCGGCCACGAAGGTGTCGCTCAAGGCGACACCCGCCGAGGGGAACACACCGTTGGCCGTCCAGCTCACCAGCACCGTGAAGCCGGCGGCCGGGCGCACCATCGCCTCGTACCACTGGGACTTCGGTGACAACACCAAGGTCACGGGTACGGAAGGGCCGAGCGCTGCCCACACCTACGCACGGCCGGGCGCGTACACGGCGCATCTGACCGTCACCGACGACAAGGGCGACACCACGACCGGCGCGGTCCCGATCCAGGTACGTTGAGAGGAGAGAGAACGACGATGAACGGCACCCGAAGAGCGTTCCTCGGCACGGCGGGCGCGGCCGTCGGCCTGGCGGCGCTGGGCATGAGCACCCCCGCGGCGGCGGCCACCCACCCCACCGCCCCCCACACCGACAGTGGTCGCCGGCGGCGGCGCATCCCGCCGTCCGGGATCGGTATGCACCTCTATACGATGCGCACCCCGCTCGCGACGGATTTCCGGGGGACGTTGGAGCGCCTGGCACAGATCGGCTACGCGACGGTCGGTGTCAGCGGTCGGCACGGTCACAGCGCCGCCGAGATCCGGCGGATGCTGGACGCCACCCGGCTCAAGGCGGTCCTGGAACATGTCGCCTACACCACGGTGACCGGCAGTGGTCTGCCGCAGGCCATCGAGGACGTCCGTACGCTGGGCGGTTCCTGGGTGGTCGTGCCGAGCCTGCCCGCGGGGATGCACTCCCCGGCCGGATACCGGGAGGCGGCACGGCAGTTCAACGCCGCCGGGCGGGTCGCCAGGGAGTCCGGGCTCAAGGTGCTCTTCCACAATCACGGCGGTGATCACGACGTCGTCGACGGCGAGAGCCTGTACGGCATCCTGCTCAAGGAGACCGACCCGGAGCTGGTGGGCTTCGAGCTGGACGTGTACTGGGCCGCGAAGGGTGGCGACGACCCGCGTCGGCTGTTCGTGACGGACCGTCGGCGGTTCCCCGCGCTGCATGTGAAGGACATGGCCCCCGACGGCGGTTTCGAGGACGTCGGCTCGGGTGTCCTGGACTTCGCGGCGATGTTCGACACGGCGCGCAGCGGGGGCGTACGGCAGTGGCTGGTGGAGCACGACGCGCCGGCCGATCCGTTCGCGAGCGCGCTGGCCAGCTACCGCTATCTGTCGGCGCTGCGGTACTGAACGCACCGGACGTAACGGACGTACTGAGCAACGGCGTTCGTCGACCGTAGTGGCTCCCGGCCTCCGTCAGCGGAGGCCGGGAGCCACATGATCACTCTCACTCATCTGGGACAGGCATCGCGGATCCGGGACACACCGCCTCGGTCACCCAGGTCACCCGGGTCACCTCGGTCGCCTCCGCCGCCTCGGTCAGTCCTGCGCCGAGGCCGCGCCCAGCAGCCCTCGGATATGTCCGGTCGCCTCCCGGAACTCGGGCCGGCCGAGCGTCTCCGTATAGTCGCGCTCCGCCTCCAGACCCACGTCGATGATCTCGGTGATCGTGCCGGGGCGCGGACTCATCACCACCACCCGGTCGGCCAGATAGACCGCCTCCGAGATCGAGTGGGTGACCAGCAGCACGGTGGTGCCCGTCTCCCGCCAGATGCGGTTCAGCTCCATGTTCATCTGTTCGCGGGTGAGGGCGTCGAGCGCGCCGAACGGCTCGTCCATCAGCAGCACGGGCGGCTCGTGCAGCAACGCCCGGCACAGGGCGACTCGTTGCTGCATCCCGCCCGACAGCTCATGCGGATACGCGTCCTCGAAACCGCTGAGACCGGTCATCTCGATCAGCTCGGCCGCGCGACGGCGCGCCGGTTCCGCGGGCATCCGGCGCATCTCCGCCTGGAGAAGGATATTGCGCCGGGCGGTACGCCACTCCAGCAGCGCCGCACGCTGAAAGACATATCCGATGTCGTGCCGCGGTCCGTCGACCCGCTCGCCCTGGAGCCTGACGGTGCCCGAGGACGCCTTGAGGAGGCCCGCGACCAGCTTGAGGAGAGTCGACTTGCCACACCCCGAGGGACCGACGATGGCGACGAACTCCCCCATCGCGATATCGAGCGAGACCTCCTGGAGGGCCGTGACATCGCGCTTCTTCGTACGGAACCGGACGGCGACGTCCTCAAGGCCGACCGCCGCCGCCTTCCCTCCCGCCGCGCTCCGCTCTCCCGCCGAGGCGCCGCCCTTGGTGAGGTCCGGCTTCCGGAGCGTCGTATCCCTGGCCATCCTCATCCCTTCAGCGCCGTGCCGCTGTCCCAGTACTCCGCGACAGCCTTCGGACTCTTCACCAGACCGGCCTCGGAGAAGACGTCGATGGTCTGCTGCCAGTCGCCCTCGGTGTTGACACCGGGGGCCTTGCCGCGCGTCGCGTCGGTGTGCAGCAGTGTGACGGTCGTCTTGAACTGCTCCAAGAGGACGTTCGTGGGCGGCAGTTGCTCCGAGGCGCCGTCCATCTCCGCCACAGCCGCCTCCGGCGCCTTCTCCGCGGCCGTCCAGGCCTCACTGACGGCCCGCACCATACGTCCGGCCAGCTCGCTCCTGCCCGAGAGGATCTGCTGCCCCGCGATCAGACCGTTGGAGTAGAAGTTGAGTCCGTGCTCCGAGAAGCGCAGATACGACACGTCCTTCTTGGCCTTGTCCTGCATGGTCGGGCCCTGGTCGCTGGCGTAACCGAGCAGCGCGTCCGTCTTGCCGGAGATCACCGCCGCGATCTTGCCCGCGGGATCGGTGTTCTGGATCCGGACGTCCGACTCCTTGAGATTGTTCTTTTCGAGGAAGATCGGGAACGTCTTGGTGAGCGCGTCACCGGCCGTACCCGCGATGGTCTTTCCCTTGAGATCGGCGGGGGTCGAGACGTTCTCGCTCGCGAAGAACTGCACCGAGGAGGGCGTGGTCTGGAGGAAGACGCCGAGGCTCTTCACCTTCACGCCCTGGTCCACTCCGCTGAGTACGGCGGGGGTGTCGGCCCAGCCGAAGTCGGTCTGGCCCGCGGCGGTCGCCTGGACGGTCTTCTGCGAGCCCTGGCCCGCCCGGATCGTCAGATCGATGCCGTGCTTCTCGAAGATCTTCTGCTGCTTGCCGTAGTAGAACGGCGCGTGTTCGCCGTACGGATACCAGTTGAGGGTCAGTGTCACCTTGTCGAGCTTCTTGCCGGAGTCGCTGGTGGTGGTCCCCGAGCCGTCCTCGCCACAGGCCGTGGCGACCAGGAGCAGCGGTACGAGGCCGATCAGGAGTCTGCGCGCATGCATGGCTGGCCCTTCCCCGAACGGGATCGAGTCGGTCAGTACGAGGTGGTGACGTTGGTGTCCCGGCGGCTGGCGTGCCAGGGCAGTAGCAGCTTCTCGGCGATCTCGACGAGGACGAAGAGAACGACGCCGATCAGCGACATCACGAGCAGTCCCGCGAAGAGCATCGGGGTGTCGAGGTTGCCGTTCGCCTGGAGGATCACATAGCCGAGCCCCTCGTTGGCGCCGACGAACTCACCGACGACCGCGCCGGTCACCGCGAGGGTCACCGCGACCTTGAGACCGGAGAAGAGATGCGGCAGCGAGGCCGGGAAACGGATCTTGACGAAGGTCCCCCAGGGCTTCGCGCCCATGGTGGCGGAGAGTTGGAGCATCTCTGGATCGACCGCCTTCAAGCCGGTGACCATGGAGATCACCACGGGGAAGAAGGCGATGAGGACGGCGATCAGGATCTTCGGTGTGATCCCGAAACCGAGCCAGACCACGAACAGCGGCGCGATGGCGATCTTCGGTACGACCTGGGCGAAGAGCAGAATGGGGTAGAGCGTCTTCTCGACGGTCGAGGAGTAGACCATGACGACCGCCGCGAGTACCCCGACCACCACCGCGATCACAAAGCCGAGCAGCGTCTCGTAGGTGGTCACCCAGGTGTGCTGCCACAGGTAGTCGGCCTTGCCCGTGAGCACATCGAGGGTCGCGCCGGGCGAGGGGACGAGATACGGCTCGACCAGTTCGGTCGCCGCGATGATCCACCAGATGACGAAGCAGCCCGCCAGCAGGGCGACGGGCCGCCAGCCGGCCTCGACGGCACGGGCCAGTCGCTCCCCCACCCCCGGACCGTTCCGTTCGGCGACCCCGGACACCTTGCTGTCCGGCGAAGGCGCGGGTGCGGGTTCCGGCGGCGGCGCTGAGGCCGGCGCGACGCTCTGGCTCACTGTGAACTCCTCGGGAAAACCGGGCAGTTATAAGTGCGCTGTTCGCCTACAAGCGCTTTCAGAAAGCGCTTTCTGATAAGGTGATCGCCACGCTAATGACTGCCCGTCCGTACGGTCAATAGGTCGTCCCGAAGTTTCGGGGTCCACCACGGGCCCCGCCGCCACCGCGACCCGGGGGTCGAGTTGAGTGAACGGGAAGCACAGGCCCATGTGACGCTGGACGCCGTCGCCCGCCGCGCGGGTGTCTCCCTGGCGACGGCCTCCAGAGCGCTGAACGGCACGACACGAGTCCGTGAGGAGTTGCGCCAGCGGGTGCGAGCGGCCGCGGATCTGCTCGGCTACATCCCCAACGCCCATGCCCAGGCGCTCGCCAGCGCCTCCAGCAATACGGTGGGGCTCATCTGCCACGATGTGGGCGACCCGTACTTCGCGGCGATCGCGGGCGGGGTGATGCGGGCGGCGGCCGAACAGGACGTGCTGGTCATGCTCGCCAGTACGTTCCGGGAGCCGGCCAGGGAGATCGCCTATGTCTCGATGCTCCGCGCCCAGCGCGCCCGGGCCATTCTGCTGATCGGTTCGGGCTTCCAGGACCCTTCCTGGGAACGGAGGCTGGCCGCCGAGGTGACACCCTACGTCCGCGCGGGCGGGCGGGTCGCCGTGGTGAGCCGGCATCGAAGTCTGCGCGCCGACGCCGTACTTCCCGAGAACCGCGCCGGGGCCGCGGCGCTCGCCCGCGCTCTACTGGCCCTCGGACACCGGGAGTTCGGGGTGCTCAGCGGGCCGCGCGAACTCACCACGGTCTCCGACCGGCTGGCCGGGTTCCGGGAAGGGCTCGGCGAGGCCGGGGTCACCCTACGGCCCGGGGCGGTCGTACAGGGCGCGTTCACCCGCGACGGCGGCTACTCGGCGGCCAGGGAACTGCTCAACGGGCCCGCTCGGCCCCGCCCCACCTGCGTTTTCGCGGTGACGGACGTGATGGCGGTGGGCGCGCTCGCCGCTTTCCGGGAGGCGGGCGTACGGGTCCCGGAGGACCTGTCGCTCGCCGGCTTCGACGACATCCCGCTCGTACGGGAGTTGACTCCGCCGCTCACCACCGTCGCCCTGCCGCTCACCGCCATGGGGGAGAGCGTGATCTCGCTCGCGCTGCGCGAGCCGCGTGGTACGCGCTCGCGGGTGCTGCGAGTCGGCGGCGAGGTCGTCCTGCGCGCCAGTACGGGACCCCCGTCCGCCGCCACCACCCCCCTCTGGGAGACGTGTTGACATGCCGTCAGGGAAGCGCGGGGGGCAGTGGTCAGATCAGTCCGTCCTCCCTGCGGTGGATCTGCGCCATCAGTTCGGCGGCGAAGGACTTGATGGTGTCCAGACCGGTCCGCCCCCAACGCCTCGGCTCGGTGTCGGCCACGCAGACGGTGCCGAGCGCCATTCCCGTACGGTCGATGAGCGGCGCCCCGAGATAGGAGCGGATGCCGGTCTCGTCGACGAGCGCGTTCCCCGCGAACCGGGGGAAGTCCCTGACGTCCTCCAGGACCAGCGCCTTGTGCCGTACCACCACATAGGGGCAGTAGCCGTGGTCACGGGCCATGAACCGCCCCCTCCCCGCGCCCGGCGGAGCGTGCAGCCCGGCGAAGAACTGCCGCTCCTCGTCGATGAAGTTGACCATCGCGTAGGGAGCGCCCGTCAGCTGGGCCAGCTGCTGGGCGATGGCGTCGAAGGCGGGCTCGGCGTGCTCCCCCAGCCCGAGCCCGCGCAGCCGGATCACACGGTCGGGCGCCTCCCGGTCGACGGGGGTGAGCAGCAGACGGCCGATCGGGTCGTACATCATGCGCGTAGCTCCGTCACTCTGTGATGGCCGCGGGCGGGGCCGGGACGGCGGTGATCAGATGCTGTACGAGGGTGACCAGCGTCTGGATACCGGAACTGGCGATGCGCGCGTCGCAGAGCACGATCGGCACCTCCGGCCTGAGATCGATCGCGGCCCGCACCTCCTCCGGCTCATAGCGGTACGAGCCGTCGAACTCATTGACGGCGACGACGAATCCGATCCCGCGCTGCTCGAAGAAGTCCACCGCGGAGAAGGAGCGGTCCAGCCGCCGGGTGTCGGCCAGTACGATCGCGCCGAGTGCGCCGCGGGACAGCTCGTCCCACATGAACCAGAACCGCTCCTGGCCCGGCGTCCCGAACAGATACAGCACATGGCGCTCGTCGAGCGTCAGTCTGCCGAAGTCCATGGCGACCGTCGTCGATGTCTTGGCCTCGACGCCCGTCAGATCGTCGGTCGCGGCGCTGACCTGGGTCAGCAGCTCCTCCGTACTCAGCGGGGCGATCTCGCTGACGGCTCCCACGAACGTCGTCTTGCCGACCCCGAAGCCGCCCGCGACCAGGACCTTCAGCGCGGTGGGAAAGGGCTCGGGGACAACGGGTTCGGCAAGGGCGGCGGGTTCGGCAGGGGCGGCGGGGAAGACGGGAGCAGCGGGGACGGTGGGGGCGGTGGGGGCGTCAGAGCTGTCGTCGTAGACCATCGAGGACTGCCTCCAGCAGGAATCGATCGGTGGGGTGGTCGAAGGTGTGAGGCGGTCGCGCGGTGATCGCCCCGCAGTCCACGAGATCGGAGAGCAGCACCTTGGTGACCGTCACGGGGAGCCGTAGATGCGCCGCGACCTCCGCGACCGAGGTCGGGCCCTGGCAGAGCTCCATGGCGTGGGCGTGCTCCGGCCCGAGATGCGTCTGGGGTCCCGATCCCGTGGACATGACCAGCGTCAGCAGGTCCAGGGCCGTGGTGGGCCGGGTCCGGCCTCCGCTCACGGCGTACGGGCGGATGAGCCGGCCGGCCGCGTCGTCGAGCCACGGCCCGTCCGTCGGAAGCGGCACCGTCAGTGCCCCGCGGCGCTCGGGGAGAAGCCGGCACCGTGCCTGAGCGGGGTGACCAGATACGGCCGTACGCTCTTGACCAGCATCGCCATCTCGTACCCGAGGACGGCGGCGTCCGCCTCCCGGCCCGCGAGCACGGCGAGACAGGTGCCCGAGCCCGCGGTGGAGACGAAGAGCAGGGTCGAGTCGAGTTCCACGACGACCTGGCGGACCTCCCCGCCGTCACCGAACCGTACCCCCGCGCTGCGGCCCAGGGAGTAGAGGCCGGAGGCGAGCGCCGCCATATGGTCGGCGCTGTCGGGGTCCAGGCCGTGTACGGACCTCACCAGGCCGTCGGAGGAGAGCAGCACCGCGCTGCGGGTGTACGGGACTCGCTGGACCAGACCGCTCAACAGCCAGTCGAGGTCGGAGGCATGGCCGGTCGGTACATCGCTCGCCATGGTGCATCTACTCCTTGGGGGTGGTGTCGTGGCGCTGCGGTTCCGGCGGTTCCGCCGGAGGACCGGTCAGTGGGGCGGTCAGCGGGTCGGTCAATCGGTCGGTCAATCGGTCGGTCAATTGGTCGACCAGCGGATCGGTCAGCGGATCTGGCGAGGGGACGGACTGACGGGCGGGCTGGGACTCGGCGAGGCCGATACCCCGCTGGAAGGCGGCCATCAGCCCCGGGTCGTGGAGCACGGACTCCTGGACGGGCAGCGGCGCGGGCGGGCCCTCGCGCAATTGCGGGACCAAGTGCTCCTGGCCCCGGCGCTTGGGCAGTTGGGGCCGGCTCGCGGTGGCGTGGATCGTGCCGTCGCCGAGAGGCTCGACCCGCGGGCGGGCCGGGTCCGGTGCGGCGGGTGGGCGGCGCCGGTCGGGATGGACGGCGCCGGGTCGCGCGGCGGCGGGGGTGGGACGGTCGGCGCCTGTGTCACGTACGGGCAGTGGGGCGGGGGCGCCCTGGGGTGGCGTCGGCCCGGACGGCGGCTGGGGCTGGAGCGGTGGCTGCTGGAGCGGTGGCTGCTGGGGCGGCGGTTCGTGGGGCGGCGGCTGCTGGGACGGGAGCTGCTGGGAGGGTGGCTGCTGGGACGGGAGCTGCGCCTCGTACATCCGCGGCTGCGGCTGAGTCCCGTATGTCTGGTGTTCGCCGTTCCGCTCGTCCGCCCGGTCGGAGCCGAGCAGCGCCTGCGGCAGGACCAGTACGGCCTGGATCCCCCCGTAGATATTGGACTGGAGGCGTACGGCGATGCCATGCCTGCGTGCCAGGGCCGATACCACGAAGAGCCCGATCCGCCCGTCCTGGAGCAGATGCGCGACATTGACCTGGTCGGGGTCGGTGAGCAGGCCGTTCATCCTCTTCTGCTCATTGAACGGCATTCCGAGGCCCCGGTCCTCCACCTCGATGGCCAGCCCCGCCGTCACATGCTGTGCCCGGAGCAGTACTTGGGTGTGCGGGGAGGAGAAGAGCGTGGCGTTCTCGACCAGTTCGGCCAGCAGATGGATGACATCGGCCACGGCATGGCCGCGCAGAGTGCCGTCGATCGGCGGTACGAGCTTGATCCGCGGGTACTGCTCGACCTCGGCGATGGCCGAGCGCAGGACCTCCGTCATGGAGACGGGCCTGCTCCACTGGCGCCGGGAGATCGCCCCGCCGAGGACGGCGAGGTTCTCGGCGTGCCTGCGGATTCGGGTCGCGAGATGGTCGACGTGGAAGATGCCCTTCAGCAGCTCCGGATCCTCGACCTCGTTCTCCAGTTCGTCAAGGAGCTGGATCTCCCGGTGGACCAGGGACTGGAGACGGCGTGCCAGATTGACGAAGACCTCCACCTTCTGTTCGTCCCCGACGCTGCTGGACAGCCGGGACGCCTGCACGACAGCGGCGACGGCGGCGTCCCGGGAGCGGCCCAGTTCCTGTGCCAGCAGATCGAATTCGTCACCGCCGGACATGGCGGGCGTGGCCGGTGCGGGGCGTACGGGCACCCGTTCGCCCCGTCGAAGCTGCTCGACGACCGCCCGCAGCTCGGTCTGCCCGCGCGCGTTGGAGCGGCGCATCGCGTTACAGCGGTCCAGGAAGGACTTCGCGGTACGTTCCGCGCCGAGGGCCGCCGCCGCGATGGCGGCGAAGGCGAGCAGCGCCATACCGAACAGGGCCGTCCAGAGCGCGGTGGTCGGTTCCGTCGCGGTGGAGCGCAGGACGAGCACGACGGCGGCGGCGCCGCAGAGAGCGGCGACTATCGCGGGAAGGACCGCGGTACGCAGGAGTTGAGGCCGTATGCGGGCGTCGAGGGGCGTCGGCGCGTCCGCTCTGGCCGGGGACGGAAACGAGCGGGAGCCCGGCCTGCCGTGCCGCCCGCCCTCGCGGCGCTCCGGCCGCGCGACAGGTGCGCGAAGTTGAGACATCAGTGTCCTCGGTACGTGGAGCCCCAGGAAGCGGCGTTCGTGCGGATGTTCCGGTTCCGGCGGCAGCGGCGGGACCTGCGCATGCCGCGTACGCCCTCCGTTGATCACCGAGC
This sequence comes from Streptomyces sp. NPDC094034, assembly GCF_040303865.1. Taxonomy (NCBI): domain Bacteria; kingdom Bacillati; phylum Actinomycetota; class Actinomycetes; order Kitasatosporales; family Streptomycetaceae; genus Streptomyces; species Streptomyces sp. NPDC094034. The sequence goes on from NZ_JBEOUD010000034.1 coordinate 14,133, forward strand.
ACACACGGTAGTCGCCAAGCGTTGCTTCGCGGTGGGCAGTTGACGAAGTTCCCCACAGAGCATCCCGCTCTGGTATGAGGCATCGCACATCAGCGCGAAATGCACGTTCGGCCCGGCGCGAGGCACCGGGCCGAACTCCTCAACGAGGACTGGAGAGACGGGAGAGGGGCCGAGGACGGAAAGACGGCGAGGAGAAAGGGGAGAGAGGAGAGAAAGGGGAAGGGGGGAAGGGGGGAAAGCGGCTCAGGAGGACGGCGACAGAATCACGGAGCGGCTGAGATGGCGCGGGTTGTCCGGGTCGAGACCGCGCCGGTCCGCCAGCGCGAGGGCGAGCCGCTGGATCCGTACCAGTTCGGCCAGTGGGTCGAGCGTCCCCGCCACCCACAGCCCGCCGGTGGCCCGCACCTGCTCCGCCAGCCCCTCGGGGGCCGGCCCGAGCGCCCATGTCGCCGTCCCCTGGGTCGTGATGCTGATGGGACCGTGGCGGTATTCCATCGCCGGATACGCCTCGGTCCACGCCAGCGCCGCCTCGCGCATCTTGAGGGCGCCCTCCTCCGCAAGCCCCACCGTCCAGCCCCGGCCGAGGAAGGTGAACTGCGTGCAGTCGCTCACGCCCGCGGGCAGCGGCTGCGCGAGGGCCGTCTCCGCGTCCGTGACCGCCGCGTCCGGGTGCAGCCCGAGGTGCGCGCGGAGCAGCGTGAGCGCGGTGGTGGCGAAGCGTGTCTGAACGACGGAACGCTCATCGGCGAAGTCCAGTACGACCAGATCGTCGGCGGCTGTACGTACCGGCGTCTCCGGGTCCGCGGTGATCGCGGTCGTACGAGCGGTACCGCGGACATCCGCGAGCAGGGACAGCACTTCGGTGGTCGTCCCCGACCGGGTCAGCGCCACGATCCGGTCGTAGCGGCGGCCGGCGGGGAACTCGGAAGCGGCGAACGCGTCCGTCTCGCCCAGCCCCGCCCCCTCTCGCAGCCCGGCGTAGGCGCGGGCCATGAACAGCGAGGTGCCACAGCCGATGACAGCCGTGCGCTCGCCTGTCTCGGGCAGCTTGTCGCGCATGGACTCGGCCAGGGCCGCAGCCCGGCGCCAGCACTCGGGCTGACTGGCCAGTTCCGTCTCCACATGCGTCATGTGCGTCTCCACTCCCCTGAGTCGTACGACTCCGAGCCGCACGACTTCGAGCCGCGCGATCCCGAGCCCCTATGATTGTTTTCGCATGTTAGACGACTCTTTCAATCACAAACAAGCAATCTCGTCGACGTCACGAGCACATAGGATCAAGAGTCCACGGGATCGAGGGGGTTACGGTGAATCGCCATGAGCGGCATACGACCTTGCTTGAGCTGCTGACCGAGCGGCATCAGCTGGAGGTCGAGGCCGTCGCCGCGGAGCTGGGGGTGTCCGTGGCGACCATCCGCCGTGATCTCGATCACCTCGCGGAGCAGCAGTTGGTGACACGTACCCGGGGCGGGGCGGTGGCACACTCCGTCGCGTACGAACTGCCGCTGCGGTACAAGGCGGTACGGCACGCCGCGGCGAAGGAGCGCATCGCGCGTGCCGCGGCGGCGATGACCGAACGCGGCATGGTGGTCGGGCTGAACGGCGGGACGACCACCTCGGAGGTGGCCAGGGCGCTCGCCACCCGCGGTGAGCTGCGGGGAACCGCCGAGGAGCGGATGGCGGACGAGCCCGCGCTCACGATCGTCACGAACGCGCTCAACATCGCCCATGAACTGGCCGTTCGCCCGCACATCAAGGTGGTGACGACGGGCGGGGTCGCGATGCCCCAGTCGTACGAGCTGGTCGGGCCGCTGGCCCGGCACATCATCGGCGAGGTCAGCCTCGACATCGCGTTCATCGGCGTTGACGCCGTCGACACGGAGTCGGGTGCCGGTGCCCACAGCGAGCACGAGGCGAGCATCAACGCGCTGCTGGCCGAGCGGGCGCGGATTCTGGTCGTGGTGGCGGACAGCTCCAAGCTGGGGGCCCGAGCGTTCGCGCGGATCTGTCCGGTGGAGGACATCGGGACGCTCATCACGGACTCCGGCGCACCGGAGTGGGCGCGCCGGTTCGAGGAGCGCGGGGTACGCGTCGTCCAGGTCTGAAAGGTCTGAGCGGACGGCCCTCGCCGCGCCCGCGCCCCCAGCCTCCCCGCCCCGGTCCCCGCTTCCCCGCGTTCCCGCGCCCCCGTCCTCGCGTGCTTGCGCTCCGTGTGGCCTACGCCCCTGTGTCCGTGTGCCGATGCCCCCGTGTGCCTACGCGGAGGACGCGCTCTCGGCCGTCTCCTCCGTCTTCCCGCCGTCGCCCCTGCCCGCGGTGTCGCCCGCCGCCGCCTTCGCCGCCGGTGCACCCGCCGCGGAGGGCGCGGTCACGGGCGCGGTCACGGCGGGCCAGCCCTCGGCCGGTACGGCGGCCACCGAGCGCCACCACGGGGCATCGGGAACCTCGTCCGCGGTGGGCTCGAAGGGCTGGCCGGGGCGCGGCAGCGCGATCCCGGCGCCCGCTTCGGCGGCGGCGGTGACCGTGCCCTCGCCGGGCTCGGCCCACGGGTGCGGCGCGAGGTTGAACGTGCCCCAGTGGATCGGCAGCATCACACCGGACGGACGGCCGCCCTGGAGATCGAGATGGGCACGCATGCCCTCGGCCGGGGTCATATGGATATCGGGCCAGTACTCGCTGTACGCACCGATCTGGATCATGGTCGCGTCGAACGGTCCGTGCTCGGCTCCGATGTCCCGGAATCCGGGGAAGTAGCCGGTGTCCCCGCTGTGGTAGACGCGGTGCTCGGGACCTTCCACGGCCCAGGAGGCCCAGAGGGTGTGCTGCTGGTTGCGCAGACCCCGACCGCAGAAGTGCCGCGCCGGGGTGGCGGTCAGCCGGATTCCGGCGACCTCGGTGGACTCGTTCCAGTCCAACTCACGCAGCCGGGACGCGGCCACGCCCCACCGCTCCAGATGGGCGCCGACACCGAGCGGGACGGCGAAGACCGTGTCCGTGGAGGCGAGGGCCCGGATCGAGGGCAGATCCAGGTGGTCGTAGTGGTCGTGGGAGATCACGACGACATCGACGGGACCGAGGGAGGCGAGCGGCACGGGCACGGGGTGCAGCCGCTTCGGCCCGGCGAAGGCGAACGGCGAACATCGCTCACCCCAGACGGGGTCGAAGAGCACGCGCCGGCCGTCGATCTCGGCGAGAACACTCGAATGCCCCATCCAGGTGAGCCGGAGGCCCGAGACCGGGGGCGCGGCGAGGTCCGCGAGGGTGGTGGAGTGCACGGGGATGGTGCCGATCGGCGCGCGCCGGGCGCGCGCCTCCTTCTGGAAGTAGATCTTCGCGAACTCCAGTCCCGAAGCGCCGGACGGTCTGGTCCTGGCACCCACCGGGTTCTGGAACACCCCGTCGGCGAAGTTCGGCGAGCGGTGGATCCGCTCCAGCCGCTCGCCCGCCGAATCGGCCCCGAAGGCCGCGGGTCGCAGCGAGCGCAGCCGGGAGCGCAACGAAAGGGGGGAACCAGCGCCTGTCACAGCACCTCCTGGAGGTTCGGTGTCGTCCCATTATGTCCGGGTGCGTACCTCGGTGCGGGTCGAGTCGACCGGAATCGATCGGGGCCCCACCCGGGCCGACGTACGCCCGTCCAACGTCGTCATTGCCCCCGGGATTCCCAAGTACGCCCCCGAGTCGTCATCGCACTGCGGTACGAGTGGTACGGATGAGGCGCCCGGGGCGGTCTCGTCGATAGGGTGGCGCCGTGGCGAGAGTGCGGCTGAGTGTGGCGGAACGGCGCGAGGATCCGCTGCGTGCCGCCGTCGCGCGGATCGAAGGTCGGATCGAGGCTCGGGGCGTGGCCGCCGTGCGGATCTCCGACGTCGCCTTCCACTGCGCGGACCCGGTGTCGGCGGCCTGGCGGCTGACCGCCATGCTGGACGGCCTCGCGGTTCAGATGACGTCGTACGAGGGTTCACCGCCGCTCGCCAGAATGCTGGAGTGGGCCGACGACGCTCTGGCACGCGAACTGGGGCTGGACAGGGCGGCCTTCGGGCTGTCCGGCCCCGGAACGTAGCCGGACAGACAAACGGACAGACGAACCGACAGACAGATGGACAGCTCGACAGACCCAGGTCGGCGGACGCCGACCCCAGGCGGCGGAAAGGGAGATCGTGGCCCAGCAGCGGACCGACCAGCTCCATCATGATGTGCTGGTCGTCGGGGGCAGCGGAGTGGATACGGTCGTCCGGGTCGACTCGCTGCCGGTGCCACTCGCCGATTCGGTATCGGTGGGGCCGATCCTCGAATGGCCCGGGCACACCGGCGGCAATGTGGCCCTCGGCTGCCGGAATCTCGGCCTGAACGTCAAGTTCCTCGACTACCTGGGAGACGACTGGACCGGCGAACGGGTCCGGGAGCGGCTCACCCGCGGTGGTGTGGACTTCGAGGCGCTGATCTCCCCCGCGGGCACCCGGCGCGCGGTCAATCTCGTGGAGAAGACGGGCCGCCGGATGTCCTTCCATGACGCCAGGGACCCGGGCGATCTGCGGATGCCGCGCGACTTCTATCTTCCCCATCTCGAACGCAGCCGCCATGTCCATCTGTCGATCACCAACTTCGCCCGGTTCCTCTATGACGACATCGAGGCGCTGGGCGTCCCCGTCTCGACCGATCTGCACGACTGGGACGGTCTCGCCGACCACCACAGGGACTTCGCCCTCCGCTCCGACCTGGTGTTCCTCAGCGCCGCCGGAGCGAGCGAGCGGATCGCCTCGGTGATGCGGGAGATCCTGCGCGAGGGCCGGGCCGAGGCGGTCGTGGCGACGGCGGGCGCGGGCGGCTCGTATGTGATGAGCCGTGAGGGGAGCCGTACGCCGCGCCCGGTCAGGGCGACTGTCCCGCCCGCGCCGGTGGTGGACTCCAACGGCGCGGGTGACGCGTACGTCTGCGGCTTCCTGTACGGGCGGCTGGCCGGACGCGACCTGGAGGAGTGCGCCCGGCTCGGCGCCGTGGCGGGTGCCTACGCCTGTACGGGCGAGGGCAATGAGGCGCTGATCGGACCGGACGAACTGCTGGCGGCCGCTGTCTGACCGTCCCGGGTCCCGGCGCCCCCACACCGGTGTGTCCGGCCGCCCGAATCCCCGTTCAGGTCTGCCGCACCGGCGCGTACATCTCCTCCTCCACCCCGAAGGTCCAGGCGACCCCGGCCTTCGCCGTGGACACCGAGGGCGGCACGCGCAGCCAGTAGGTGCGGTACGTACCGTCAGGCTCGGGTGTGGAGTTGACGACCTCGACCATCGCGACATCCTCGTCGCCATCCAGCGCGATCCGCCACAGCACACCGGTCTCGTCGCGGTGGACGGGCCGCGCTCCCGACTCGTTCAGATAGCGGTCGTAGCCGTAGTACTCCAGCATCACGCGGCGCAGCTCGGCATTGGCCTCGGTACGGATGCGCTCGGGGGTCAAGGACGTCAGACCGGTGAGGAATTCGGCGGGGACGGGCATCCCACGCCACGCGTACAGCGCGAAGCCGTCGGGATAGGCGAGCGCGGGGCCGTCCCCCCGGTCCAGCCGGCCCGCCTCGTCGCGGTGGAGCGCGACGGGACGCTCGCAGATCACCACGGCGCGTTCGTACGGCCACCACCAGCCGGCGTGCCGCGCCACCTGCGCGAGTCCTTCGAGGCGTTCACCGCGGCCGTCGAACGCGGCGAGCCAGGCCGCGTCGTGCTGGCCGAGCACCGCGTCGAGCAGCACCGCGCGGATCTCGGCCGCCTCGGCGGGCCGGTCTGCGCATGCTTCCACTATTCCGGTGCGTATCCGCTCGGCGAGCGCCCGGGTGGTGTCCCAGAGCCGCGCGCCGGTGGTGTTCCAGTGCTCGGCCCAGCCCGCCGGCCCCAACGCGTCGTGCACCCTGCGCCGTTCCTCGGCCCACGGGTGCGTGCGCACCTCGTCGCGCACGGACCGTCCCGCGTCGCCGAGCGACCGCGCGGTCCGTGCGCCGGCCAGCGGTGAGCCCGCCCAGATGATCCGCTCGGGCTCCGCGAGGCCCGCGCCGCGGTAGGCGAGCCGCACCCCGCGCTCGGCGGCGGCCCGGTCCGTCTCGCCCGTCGCCGCCGCGACCGCCCGCCATGTCTCCACGTCACTCATCCCCGAAGCCCCATCCCGTGTCCTTGTCGTCCTCTGTCATGCCCGTCCCCCTGTCTTGCCTGTGCACCGTTTCCATACCGCTGTCACCGCGAGGTCCGCCGCCGGGCCGTGCTGACCGCACGCCCTCAGTCCGCGACCATGCGCACCGCGCCCGGCAGGTACTCGCGCTGGCGCACCACCCGGAACCACCCCTTGGGCAGCGGTATCGCCGCGTGCTCCTCGTGCACGACCCGCCCGCCTTCCGGAAGATGGAGGAACATCGGTCCGAGCTGGTCGCCGGGCTCACGGACGAGCCTGCCGGGTCCGGTCACCGCGTGGGCGTGGCCGGTGACCTCACCGAGGGCCAGGACCAGCCGTCCCCGCGCGTCCCTCGGCTCACCGGGGGCGTGCTCGGCGTCCACGAGACGCGACGGCACCGTCTCCTCCGCGACGGGCACGATAAGGACGTCTCCTTGCCGGAACATGGCTCTCCCCTCGACCGGCGGCGCCGAGTGCGCCGACCTGTGAACGACGCTAAGGGGAGGGTCTGACAGTCGGCCCCGGCACGAGGCGTTGTCAGTGGCCGCTGGTAGAACTGCTGCACATCAGCCGATCACATGTCACAGGTGTCTGGAGCGTTCGTCATGGCCATCTCGAACCATCTGCGGGAGTTCCACGGCCTGCCCGCGTTCGACTTCCCCGCGGCGGAAACGGCGGAATCGAAGGCGGAACTGCCCGAACCGGCCGCCGTGGCCTGGCGTATCTCGGTCGACTCGTACGAGGCCGAGGAGGAGTGGGAGGCGGCGTTCGCGCGCTTCGCCGAGTCCGTGGACACCACCGAGGTGCGTGCGCTGATCGTCGGTTCCTGGAGCGATGTCTACGACACGGGCCCGGACGAGGTGATCTCGGCGCTCGTCGCGGCCCGCGACCGACTGCCCGCGCTGCGCGCGCTGTTCCTCGGTGACATCACGTTCATGGAGTGCGAGATCTCCTGGATCAACCAAGGGCTGGTGACCCCACTGCTCGACGCCTTCCCCGAGCTGCGCGAGTTCGGGGTCCGCGGCGGACAGGAGCTGCGTTTCCCCGCCGTCCGGCATGCGCGGCTGCGCTCGCTCACCATCGAGACGGGCGGCCTGGACGCCGAAGTGGTGCGGTCCGTCGGGGCGAGCGACTTCCCCGAGCTGGAGCATCTCGATCTCTGGCTCGGTACGTCGTGGTACGGCGCGAACGCTCAAGTGTCCGATCTGGCACCGATCCTGGCCGGTGCGCGGCTGCCCCGGCTGCGGTCACTGGCCCTGCGCAACAGCGAGATACAGGACGAGATCGCCGTGGCGCTGTCGGGCGCCCCGGTCGTGGCCGGGCTGGAGACGCTCGACCTCTCGATGGGCACGCTCGGCGACGAGGGAGCGGAGGCTCTGCTCGGCGGCCAGCCGCTCAGCCATCTCAAGCAGCTCGATCTGCACCACAATTATCTCGGCGAGGCGATGCGCGAGCGGCTCCTCGACACGCTGGGCGCGGCCGGTGTCGAGATCGACCTCTCGGACAACACGGAGGCGGACCGTGAGTCGGACGGCGTCGAGCACCGCTACACCGCGGTGGCGGAGTAACAGGTGACCCGGGACCCGAGCGACACGTCCCCGCGCGACACGTCCCCACGCGGCGCCGACCCGGCCCCGCGTGGCCTGGTCGTGGTCGGGATCCCCGGCAACCGCCGCGTGTCCCTGTTCCAGGACGCCGTGCGGGCTGCCGGGCTGTCTCCCGCCCGCGAGGTGGCCTGGCGCGATGTGCTGGACGGCCGGGCTCGGTTCACGGCCGGTGAGACGGTACGGATCGACTCCCCGGGCGAGGACCCGGAGGTGGACAGGCTGCTGCGCGACATGGACGACCCGACCCGTGTCGAGGGCACGGCCCGCTGGTACGAGCGGTTCACGGCGCTCGCCCGGAGCCTCGGCCGGGCGGCCTCCGCCGCCGGAGCCGATCTGCTCGACGACCCCGAGGAGTTGGCGGTCCTCTTCGACAAGCGGCTCTGCCATGGCGTGCTCGACGCGGCGGGGGTCCGCGTTCCCGTGTCGCCCACCTCGGGCCCCGCCGGGCCGGCCGTGTCCGGCTGGGACGATGTACGCGCGCTGATGGCCGGGGCCGGGCTCCGGCGCGCGTTCGTCAAGATCGCCCACGGCTCGTCGGCCTCCGGTGTCCTGGCCGTCGAGCGGGCGGGCCCGGGCCGGGTGCGCGCTCTCACCTCCGTCGAACGGGACGGCGCGGGCCGCCTCTTCAACTCCCTGCGGATTCGCGACTACACCGGTGAGCGCGACGTGGCCGCGATCATCGACGCCCTCGCGCCCGACGGACTGCATATCGAGCAGTGGATACCGAAGGCGGTCCTGGACGGCAGGTCGGCCGATCTGCGGGTGGTGGTCGTCGCGGGCCGCGCGACGCATGTGGTCGTACGGACCAGCCGCTCGCCCATGACCAATCTCCATCTGGGCGGCAAACGCGGGGATCTGGACGCGGCCCGCGACATGATCAAGGCGTCCGGCGGCAGCTTCTCCACCGCTCTCACCCTCAGTGAGGCGGCGGCCGACCGCTTCCCCGGGACCCACTGCGTGGGTGTCGATCTGCTGCCCGCGCCGAGCTGGCGGCGGTACGCCGTCGGCGAGATCAACGCCTTCGGCGATCTGCTGCCCGGTCTCACGGGACTGCCGGGCCGCGGCGCCGAGGGCCTGGACACCTACGCGGCGCAGATCGCCGCCCTGCCGAGGCGTGCGACGCGCCGGACGACCGAGGAAGCGGTGTGCGGACCCCTGACATGAACGAGATCGTCGGGCGGGACGACCTCTTGCTCGTCACCCTCGACACACTGCGCTTCGATGTCGCGGAGGAGCTGGCCGCCGCGGGCCGCATCCCCCATCTCGCCCGGCATCTCCCGGGCGGTCGCTGGGAGAAGCGGCACGCGCCGGGCAGTTTCACCTACGCCTCGCATCAGGCGATCTTCGCCGGCTTTCTGCCCACCCCCGCCGTGCCGGGTCCGCACCCACGGCTGTTCGCCGCGCGCTTCGGCGGCAGCGAGACCACGGCCGACCGTACCTTCGTCTATGACACGCCGGATCTGGTCTCGGGCCTCGCGGCGGCCGGCTATCGCACGGTGTGCGTGGGCGGGGTCGGCTTCTTCAACCAGCGGGGCGCGCTCGGCTCCGTACTGCCGGGAATGTTCCAGGAGAGCCACTGGGAGCCGGAGTTCGGCGTGGCCTCCGCCACCTCGTTCGAGGCGCAGATCGAGCGCGCGGAGAAGGTCGTCGCCGGTCTGGCGCCCGACCAGCGGTTGTTCCTGTTCGTCAATGTGGCGGCGCTGCACCAGCCCAACTGGTTCCATCTGCCGGGTGCCACCCGGGAGGCGGGCGACTCGCGGGCCACGCACGCCGCCGCGCTGGAGTATGTCGACCGCCATATCGGCCGGCTCTTCGCCGCCGCGAGCAGCCGCCGGCGCTGCTTCGCGATCATCTGTTCCGACCATGGCACCGCTTATGGCGACGACGGCTGGACCGGCCACCGCCTGGGCCACGAGGTGGTCTGGACCGTGCCGTACGCCCATTTCTTCCTGGAGAGCGGGGCAGCCCGATGAGCACCACCCTCGCACCTCGTCCGTACGAGAGTTATGTCTACGCCTATCCGCACAAGACCGCCTACCGCCCGCTGGAGGACCGCCCGGCGCTGCGCGGGCTGTGGGCCGCTGAGCGCAAGGACGCGCTCTCCCTCTATCTGCACATCCCGTTCTGCGAGGTCCGCTGCGGCTTCTGCAATCTCTTCACCCGGATCGGCGCCCCCGACGAACTGACGACGCGCTATCTCGACGCGCTCGACCGACAGGCGACCGCCGTCCGCGACGCGCTGGGGGACTCGGGGACGGACTCCGTACGGTTCGCCGCGGCGGCCTTCGGCGGCGGTACGCCCACCTATCTGGACGCCGACGAGCTGGACCGGCTGTGCGACATCGCCGAGAAGCGGATGGGGGCCGATCTGCGAGCCGTCCCGCTCTCCGTGGAGACCTCTCCCGCCACGGCCACGGCCGACCGGCTGGCGGTGCTCGCCGAGCGGGGCGCCACGCGATTGAGCATCGGCGTCCAGAGCTTTGTCGACGCGGAGGCGAAGGCGGCCGTACGCCCACAGCGCCGCGCCGAGGTCGAGGCCGCGCTCGGCCGTGTCCGGGACGCCCGGATCCCCGTCCTGAACATCGATCTCATCTATGGCATCGACGGCCAGACGGAGGCGAGCTGGCGCCACTCCCTGGACGCCGCGCTCGCCTGGCGGCCCGAGGAGCTGTATCTCTACCCCCTGTATGTACGGCCTCTCACGGGCCTCGGCCGGCTCGGCGCGGGCGGTGACTCGGCCTGGGACGGCCAGCGGCTGCGGCTCTACCGGCAGGGCCGGGACCACCTGCTCGCGCGCGGCTACGAACAGCGGTCGATGCGCATGTTCCGCCGCCCGGACATCCCGTTCCAGGACGCCGGCGCGGACGACTACGCCTGCCAGACCGACGGAATGATCGGTCTGGGCTGCGGGGCCCGCTCGTACACCTCGGCTCTCCACTACTCCTTCGACTACGCGGTCGACATGCGCGAGATACGCGCCATCATCGACACCTACACGGCGACGGAGGACTTCTCCCGCGCGGAGGTGGGCCGCCGGATCGACGGTGACGAGGCCCGCCGCCGCCATCTTCTCCAGTCCCTCCTCCAAGCCGGGGGGATGACGGAGGCCGGCTACCGCGAGCGGTTCGGATCCGGCCCCGGTGAGGACTTCCCCGCCGAGCTGGCCCGGTTCGCGGCCCTCGGCTGGCTCGACGAGAGCGCGCCAACCGGCCTGCTGCGCCTCTCCCCCGAGGGGCTCGCGTACTCGGACGCGCTGGGTCCCGCGCTCTTCTCCCCCGCCGTACGGGCCTCGATGGCCGCGTACGAGAGGAAGTGAGACCCTCGTGGACCTGACGATCCTCTACCGCGGCCCGCTCGCCTCCTGCGACTACGACTGTCCCTACTGCCCGTTCGCCAAGCGCCGTGACAGCCGCGACCAACTGCGCGCCGACCGGGCCGCCCTGGAGCGCTTCACCTCCTGGGCGTCGGAGCGGCGGGAGGACAGACTGTCGGTGCTGTTCACTCCCTGGGGCGAAGGGCTGGTCCGTTCCTGGTACCGGCGCGCCCTCACCGAGCTGTCCCTGTTGCCGCACATCGGCCGGGTGGCGATCCAGACGAATCTCAGCTGCCGCACCGACTGGCTGGCGGACGCCGATCCCGCGAAGCTCGCCCTGTGGTGTACGTACCACCCGGGCCAGACGCCGTACGACCGCTTCCTCGCGAAGACCCATGAGCTGGCGGCCCGGTCGATCCGGTTCAGCGTGGGCGTCGTCGGCCTGCCGGACCATCTGGAGCTCGCGCGCAGGCTCCGCGCGGACCTGCCCGAGCGGGTGTATCTGTGGATCAACGCGGCCGAGGGGCAGGGCTATACGGACGAGGAGGCCGACCGCTGGACGGCCCTCGATCCGCTCTTCCCCTACAGCCGGCACCCGCACCGCTCGGCCGGTCTGCCCTGCCGGACGGGTGAGTCGGTGATCTCGGTGGACGGCGAGGGTACGGTGCGGCGCTGCCACTTCGTCCGCGCCGAGCTGGGCAATCTCTACGACGGGTCCTACCGGCGGGCGCTGGCTCCGCGGGCGTGCCCGCTGGCGGTGTGCGACTGCCATATCGGCTATGTCCATCTGGAGACACTGCCGTTGTACGACGTGTTCGCCGGAGGGGTGCTGGAACGGATCCCGGCGGGGATCGGACCGGCCGGATCCGCTCTGGGCGTCAGTGTTTGAGGGGCAAGAGGTCCGGACGCTTCGCTTCGACATGATCACCGGAGGATTCGCCGCGCAGCCGTCGCCCGATCCACGGCACCAGATACTCGCGCGCCCAGTGAATGTCGTCGCGCCGCTCCTCCAGCGTCCCCCGCGGCGGCTGCGGCGGCCACGGCTGGTCCGGGTCGGCGGGCACATCGAGGCCGAGCACCTGCGCGGCGCGCAGCGCGACACGCGTGTGTCCCTCGGGTGAGAGATGCAGCCGGTCGCCGTCCCAGGCCCGCCTGTCCTGTACGGACTTGAGCGACCAGAGGTCGAGCACCGGACAGTCGTAGCGGTCCGCGATGGCCCGTACGTGGGCGGTGTAGGTGGCGATCTTGCCGCGCAGATGGCGCAGCACGGGTACGCCCCGGGTGTCGAAGCCGGTGGTCACCATGACCGCGCCGACGGCACCGGAGAGATCGGCGACGGCCCGCTCGAAACGCTCGGCGACATCGTCGGGGTCGGTGCCGGGCCGGATGATGTCATTGCCGCCGGCGCAGAACGTCACGAGATCCGGGGCGAGTTCCTTCGCGCGCGGTATCTGTTCATCGACGATCTGGTCGAGGAGCCGGCCGCGTACGGCGAGATTCGCGTACCGGAAATCGCCGTGGACGGTGTCCGCCGTCGCACCGGAGACCGGCAGTTGGTCGGCGAGCAGGACCGCGAGCCGGTCCGCCCAGCCGACATACATCCCGTCGGGGCCCGGGTCTCCCACCCCCTCCGTGAAGCTGTCGCCGATCGCCGCGTACGACCCGAGTACGCCATTTCTTCTTGATCTCGAATCGTCTGCCACAGCACCACATCATCCACCGGCAGATGTGACCTACGCGACCGTAAGGAGGGGTTGACGGCGGGTGAGATATGCCATCGGTCAAGTTTCGGCCAAGCGGGAATAGGCGGAAACGGCCGCTGCCCGGCACGGAAAGTGCCGGGCAGCGGATTGAGTTGACGTGATCCGGTGATTCAGACGTTCACGCCGTTCTGCCGGAGGTAGGCCACCGGGTCGACGTCCGAGCCGTATTCGGGGCCGGTACGGATCTCGAAGTGCAGGTGCGGTCCAGTGGAATTGCCGGTGGAACCGGAGAGTCCGATTTCCTGACCCGCGCTGACGCTCTCGCCGGCGGAGACCTCCAGGGACGACAGGTGACCGTACTGCGAGTACATGCCGTCGCTGTGCTGGATGACGATCTGGTTGCCGTACGCGCCACCCCAGCCGGCCGTCACGACCGTACCGTCGCTGACCGCCTTCACGGGGGTGCCCGAGGACGCCGAGAAGTCGACACCGGTGTGGTAGCCGCTGGACCAGCTGGAGCCGGCGGCGCCGTACGGCGTGGAGGTCGGTCCGTCGACCGGCGCGGTGAAGCCGGAACCGGTGCTCGGCTCCGCGGTGTCGGCGGCGGGGGCCTCCTCGGTGGCCGGGGCGGCGGGCTCCTCGGTCGAACCGCTCGACGAAGAGTCGGCGGACGAGGAGTCGGCGGACGAGGAGTCGGCGGAGTCGTCCGAGGGAGCGGAGGAGTCGTCCGAGGGAGCGGAGGAGTCGTCCGAGGGAGCGGAGGAGTCGTCCGAGGGAGCGGAGGAGTCGTCCGAGGGAGCGGCGGAGTCGTCCGAGGGAGTGGAGGAGTCGTCCGAGGGAGTGACGTCGGCGGACGGGGCGGAGTCGTCCGAGGAGTTGGAGGGTTCCGCCGGAGCCTCGGACGGCGCGCTCGCCGCGGCCCGCCCGCCGAGGGTCAGCTCCAGGCCGGGGTGGATCAGCGACGGGTTGTCGCCGACGGCCTCACGGTTGTCCCGATACAGCCGATGCCAGCCGCCCCGCACATGGTGGTCGGCGGCGATCGTGGAGAGACAGTCGCCGGAGACCACGGTGTAGGTCCTCGCGACCCTGGTGGCGGCCTGGATGGCGGTCTGCTTCGTCTCGGCCCGCTGCTGGGCGCCGGACAGATTCTCGGCTTGGAGCGCGGAGGCGGGGGCGGCCTGCGGAGCGGCGGCGGGGGCCGCCTTCTCCGCGGCGTGCGCGCCGGTGGCGCCGATGAGCGGAAGCGCGATTGCCGCGCCACCCGTGCCCGCGGCGATGAATCCGCGCGAGATCGAATTGGACTTGGGACGGCGGTGCTTACCCTTCGAGGGCATGGCGAATTCCTCTCCGGCGCCTGCGAGGTGAGCTGTCGGGTTCGGGCTGGAGCTGCCCGGCCGCGCATGGTGCGCGACTTCACCCCGAGCCGTCCGAACTTCCGGATCGGCGTTCTACCTGGGTCCCCCGCTCCTGCCACGCGTTGATGAGTGGATGCGAATTCCAAGCGGCGGCAGGATTCGGCGATCCGCTTGGATTGAGGCTGAAGGTAAGCGAGCCGGACGGCCGGAACAAGATGCTGTATTCGGGCGGTGGCACCCGTTTCGGATATCGCTCGGGATATTCGGTCACCCTGCGTGGATTCCGGTCTCCAATTACCTTACGGAGCAGCAATTCCCCCTCCCGACACCGCCACGCAACGTCACGGATATGATCCTGCTCACGGGCCGGATGCCATCTCCCCCGCGACCGGGGCAGGTTGTCCGGAATCACCCATTCCGGACAGATGCGCATGTGGGTGGTATTCATCCGCGATTCATCGGCGCGAGGTGTCCGAATAATGCGCTTCTGACCCCTCCGGAGCCGGGCCGATTGCCACAGGTTGCCTGAGGAACAAATGTCGTAGGGTCAGAGGTCGACATCGTCGGCGAGCCGCGCCGACGGCAGACACGGAGGAGCACGCCGTGACGCAGCAGCTGCCGCAGGTCCCGTCGACAGAGCCCGAGTTGTCCGGCGTGCGCAACTTCCGCGATGTGGGTGGACTGCCGACCACGGACGGCCGGCGGGTGGCCCACGGCAGGCTCTTCCGCAGCGGACATCTCGCCAACGCCACCCCGGCCGATGCCGCCTTCCTCTCCTCCCTCGGCCTGCACACGATCTTCGACTTCCGCAATGCCGCCGATCTGAAGCTCGACGGCGCGGACGTGGAGCTGCCCGGCGTACGCAATGTGAATCTGCCGCTCACCGACCCGGCGGACGGCGCCGAGTTCTGGCGGATGGTGCGGGACGGCGATCTCGACCAGCTGCGCTCGCTCCTCTCGGACGGCAGAGCGGCGACCCGGATGATCGACTCGTACCGCACGATCATCACGGAACGCACCGCCGAGCACAGCCGCGTCCTGCACTCCCTCGCCGCGGACAGCGTCCCCGCGCTCATGCACTGCGCGGCGGGCAAGGACCGGGCGGGGCTCTCCATCGCGATCACCCTGCTCGCGGTCGGGGTGGAGCCCGAGGCGGTCGAGGCCGACTACCTCAAGTCGAACGACCCGCACCGCCGCTACCCGATCCGGCGCAGCGACAACTCCCCCACCGGGATGTCCTCGGAGGTGATGGAACTACTCAGCCCGCTCTTCGACGCTCGCGCCGAATACCTCGCGACGGCCTTCGAGACCATCGAGAAGACCTGGGGCGGCACCGACCGCTATCTGACCGAAGGCCTCGGGCTCACCCCCGAGACCCGCGAGCGGCTTCGCACCCGCCTCCTCGACCAGAGCTGAGCGCCATCGGGAGCGAGGGCAGCGGCGGAAGCGCGGGCAGCGGCGGGCGTGTGGGCAGCGGTGGCTTCGAAGAGGGCGCCGCTACCCCCGCGCTCCCATCTCGAAGAGCAGATAGAGAAAGGCCGCGAAGAGATGGCCCGCGATCAGATAGGCGAAGAGCCGGATGACCAGCCCGCGCGGGAACTTCCCCTCTTCCTTCATGACATGACCGGACGCGGCGGGTACAGGCCGGCCTTCCGGCGCGTCGGCCGCGCCGGGCACGGGGTTCTCTGACTCGGACATGGTGGCAGACCTCTCTCAGCAGGTCAGCGGCGATGGGTCCCGGCACCGAGGCACAACTCGGCGACGGGGCTCTGCAGCAGGGTATGGACGAAAAGCAGCTCGGTCCCCTCGGGTCCGGCCGCCGCGATCCGGTGCGGGGTGAGCGAGTCGAAGTGCGCGCTGTCCCCGGGGTCGAGCACATGTACGGCGTCCCCGAGGGTCAGCCGCAGCCGCCCTTCGAGGACATGGAGCCACTCCTCACCCGGGTGTACGCGGACGAGGTCGCCCTGCGCCCCGTAGGGGACCTGGACACGCAGCGGCTGCATGGCCCGCCCCGAGCCGCCCGCCTGGTGGTAGGTCCAGCCGTCGGCCTCGACCGGTTCCATCCGGCCGGCCCGGACGATCGGATCACGCTCCGGCGGCATCTCCCCGAGCAGTTCGGAGACCGTCGTACCGTAGATGCGGGCAAGGCTCAGCAGCATCGGGAGCGACGGCTGTCTGAGGCCGGTCTCCAGCCGGGAGAGATGGGCGGGGGAGAGCCCGGCCCGCCCGGCGGCGGTCTCCAGGGTGAGCCGTCGGCCGCGGCGCAGCTCGCGCAGGCGGGGTGCGACATCGGGCAGCTGCTCGGGCAGCCCTTCGGCGGCGGCCTCTCCGGCAGGGGGTGCGCTCATACCCCCATTGCGCCAGAAATTTTCCTCTGGGGCAAATTTCTTACCCCAGAGGCAAAAGACCAGGCCCTAGCGGTTGGCGACGGCCTGCTTCACCAAGGTCCTGCCGAAGTCCCACATCAGTCCACCACCACCATGGGCATCGTCCATGACCGCGGTGAAGGCGTCCACGAAGCGCTCGACCTCCCGCTCCCCGATGGTCAGCGGCGGGATCAGCTTGATCACCTCCAGATGGTCGCCGGAGACCTGAGTGAGGATCCGGTGTTTCTGGAGCAGCGGTACGACCACCATCTGCGCGAAGAGTCCCTTGCGGGCCGCCTGGAGCATGGTCCAGCGACCGCGCAGCTTGATCGAGTTCGGCCGGCCGAACTCGATCCCGATCATCAGACCACGGCCGCGTACCTCGTACAGCAGCTCATAGCGGTCGACGAGGGCGGCCAGGCGTGACCTGAGAAGATCCCCGGTGATCCGTGCGTTGGCGACGACGTTCTCGTCCTCCAGCACGGACAGCACGGCCAGGCCCGCGGCCATGGCCTGGGCGTTGGATCCGAAGCTCGCCGAGTGGACGAGCACCCGGTCCATCGAGGAGTAGACCTTCTTGAAGATCCAGTCCTTGCCGAGGGTCGCACCGACGGGCACATAGCCGCCGGAGAGCGCCTTGGCCACGCAGACGAGATCAGGCTCCACCCCGTCCTCGTGCTGGTACGCGTAGAAGTCCCCGGTCCTGCCGAGGCCGGTCTGCACCTCGTCGACGATGAGCAGCGCCTTGTGCCTGTGCAGCAGTTCCTGGGCGGCGCGCAGATAGCCGGGCGGGGTCTCGTGGACGCCCTTGCCCTGGATCGGCTCGACGACGAAGGCGGCCACATCGCCGCGTTCGAGCTCCCTCTCCAGCGCGTCGAGATCGCCGAGCGGGAGGGCGGTGTCGGGCAGCAGCGGTGCGAAGCCGTCCCGGAAGCCGTCCTCGCCGTTGACCGACAGCGCGCCCGTGGTGAGCCCGTGGAAGGCATGCGAGCAGTAGAGGATCCTGGGCCTGCCGGTCGCGTACCGGGCGAACTTCAGCGCCGTCTCCACGGCTTCCGTACCGCTGTTGCCGAAGAACACCCGGTCCAGATGCGGGGAGTGGGCGAGCAGCTTCTCGGCGAGCAGTCCTGGCAGCGGCTGGCAGTCGAAGCGGGTGAGATCGGCGAGCGAGGCGTCGAGGACGTCGTGAAGCGCCTTGCGTACGACGGGATGGTGCCGGCCGAGGCCCATGACGCCGAAGCCGGCGAGCATGTCGAGATAGTCGTTGCCGTCCTCGTCCCAGAAGTAGGCTCCCTCGGCCCGCTCGTAGAACCGGTCGAAGCCGATGGTGTGCAGCATGCGCGGAAGCTGGTGGTTGAGGTGCTTGGTGTACAGCTCGTAGCGCTCGGCGCCGCGCTCCGCGAGCAGCCGCGACAGATCGAAGCCCGTGGGCTCGGTCATTCCGTGCTCTCCTTGCCTGCCGGGCTCTGCTCGCGCGCCCGGCTCTCCTGGCGCGCCGGCTTCCCCACGCGTGGCGGCGTCTTCCTGGGCTCCGAGGTCTTCTGGGGTGCCGGGGTCTTCCTGGGCGCCAGGGCGGCGCTGATCCGTCCGGCGATCTCCACCGGAGTGAGACCGATGTCGGCCAGCACCTCACCCCGTTTGGCGTGGGCCAGGAACTCCTCGGGGATACCGAAGGTCCGCAAGCGTACGTCCACCCCGGCGTCACGCAGTGACTGTCCGACGGCCGAACCCACCCCTCCGCTGCGGCTGTTGTCCTCGACGACCGCGACGAGCCGGTGCCGTTCGGCCAGCGGGGCGAGCTGTTCGTCGACGGGCTTGACCCATCGGGGATCGACCACCGTGCAGCCGATACCGCGCTCCGCGAGCAGCTGTGCCGCCTGGAGGCATACGGGCGCGAGCGCCCCCACCGATACGAGCAGCACCTCGGCGTCGGCCGGGTGGCGCAGGACGTCCATCCCGCCCACGCGCCCCACGGCCGGGATCTCCGGCCCCGTGGACTCCTTGGCGAACCGCACCACGGTCGGCGCGTCGTGCACGGCCACCGCCTCGCGCAGCTGCGCCCTCAGCTGTCCGGCGTCGCGTGGCGCCGCGATGCGCAGTCCGGGTACGCACTGGAGGATCGACATGTCCCACATGCCGTTGTGGGAGGCCCCGTCGACCCCGGTGACCCCGGCCCGGTCGAGGACGAACGTGACGCCGCACCGGTGCAGGGCGACATCCATCAGCAGCTGGTCGAAGGCGCGGTTGAGGAACGTGGCGTAGACGGCGACGACCGGGTGCAGCCCGCCGGTGGCGAGCCCGGCCGCGGAGACCGCCGCGTGCTGCTCGGCGATCCCCACGTCCCAGACCCGGTCCGGGAATCGCTCGGCGAATTTCGTCAGCCCGACGGGGTGCAGCATGGCCGCCGTGATCGCCACCACATCGGGCCGCTCCTCGCCGATCGCCACGATCTCGTCGCGGAACACCGAGGTCCACGACGGGCCGCTGGGGGGCGCCAGCGGCTCGCAGGTCAGCGGATCCATCACGCCGACCGTATGGAAGCGGTCCGCCTCGTCCTCCAGCGCCGGCGCGTAGCCGCGCCCCTTCTCCGTCAGACAGTGCACCAGTACGGGTCCGTGGAAGCGTTTCGCGCGCCGCAGCGCCGATTCCAGGGCGACCGTGTCATGGCCGTCGACCGGTCCGACGTATTTGAGACCGAGGTCCTCGAACATTCCCTGCGGGGCGAAGGCGTCCTTGAAACCCTTCTTCGCGCCGTGCAGCGACTCGTACAGCGTCCGGCCCACCACGGGGGTGCGCTGGAGTACGTCCTTGCCCCAGGCCAGGACGCTCTCATAGCCGTCGGTGGTACGGAGCGTGGCGAGGTGGTCGGCGAGTCCGCCTATCGTCGGACCGTAGGACCGTTCATTGTCGTTGACCACGATGATCAGGGGCCGGTCCTTGGCCGCGGCGATATTGTTCAGCGCCTCCCAGGCCATTCCGCCGGTGAGCGCCCCGTCCCCGATGACCGCGACGACATGGTCCTCCCCGCTCAGCACCTCGCGGGCCTTGGCGAGTCCGTCGGCCCAGCCGAGCACGGTGGAGGCGTGCGAGTTCTCGATGACATCGTGTACGGACTCGGCGCGGGAGGGATAACCGGAAAGGCCGCCCTTGCCACGGAGTTTGGAGAAGTCCTGTCTGCCGGTGAGGAGTTTATGGACATAGCTCTGATGGCCGGTGTCCCACAGAATTCGGTCGACAGGCGAATCGAAGACCCGGTGCAGGGCGATGGTCAGCTCCACCACCCCGAGATTGGGCCCGAGATGGCCGCCGGTTCTGGCGACCGCCTGAATCAGGAACTGTCTGATGTCCTCGGCCAGTTCACTGATTTCGCTTTCACTCAGCGCCTTGAGATCGCGCGGCCCCCGGATATGCTCCAAGACTGACACGCTCGGGCCCCCTCTCGGAATTCTTCTTCAGCTCACGGTGACGGCGGGGTCACCGCGTCCCGGCGACCGTCTCACGGACCGCCCGCAGGGACTCCTTGAGTGAACCCATGGTGGCGAGGACGGCGGTCGGCTCATAGCCGCAGTGCGCCATGCAGTTGGCGCAGCGCGCGTCCTTGCCGCGGCCGTACTTGTCCCAGTCCGTCTCCTCGATGAGCTGCCGGTACGTCGGCACATACCCGTCGCTCATCAGATAGCAGGGGCGCTGCCAGCCGAAGAGCGAGTAGTTGGGGATGGCCCACGCCGTGCACGGGAAGTCGGCCTTGCCTTCGAGGAAGTCCAGGAACAGCGGGGAGTGGTTGAGACGCCAGCGTGCCCGGTTTCCCCCGGCGAATGATTTCCTGAACAGCTCCCGGGTCTGCTCGACTCCCAGGAAGTGTTCCTGATCGGGGGCCTTCTCATAGGCAAAGGCGGGCGAGATCATCATCTCGTCGACCTTCAGATCGTCATTGAGATAGTTGAGCACCTCGATGATCGTCTGCGGGGTGTCGGTGTTGAAGAAGGTGGAGTTGGTGGTCACCCGGAAACCGCGGCGCTTGGCCTCCTTGATGGCCGCCACGGCCTCGTCGAACACACCTTCCTTCGCCACGGACTCGTCGTGCCGCTCACGCAGCCCGTCGATGTGCACCGCGAAGGCGAAATACGGCGAAGGCCTGAATTTCTCGATCTTCTTGCGCAGCAGCATCGCGTTGGTGCACAGGAAGACATATTTCCTCTTCGCCACCAGCTGCCGGACGATCTCGTCGATCTGCGGATGCATCAGCGGCTCGCCACCGGCGATGGAGACCATGGGCGCCCCGGACTCCAGCACCGCCCCGACGGCCTGGGCAACGGGCATACGCTGCTTCAGGATGCCTGCCGGGTGCTGGATCTTGCCGCAGCCCTCACATTTCAGATTGCAGGCGAAGAGGGGTTCCAGCTCGACGATGAGCGGAAACTTCTTGCGCTTGCGGAGCTTCTGTTCAAAGAGGTACGTCCCGACCCTGATGGTCTGACGGAGCGGCATGGCCATCTAGCTCACCTCCTGGGGAGCAGCAAAGAACGGTGCCATTCATGGAAAGCGGGGAGGACGGCACGGAGAACACGGAAGGCTGATATTCCACCGCGCACTGTGCCAATACGGACGAGCTCATGCTCTGGAGCGTCCACGACCACCCGGACGGCCGCAACCGGGCGGCACCCGGCGCTCAGAGCACTCCGGAGTGTGGCGGCGGACTCCATGTCCACCGCGACCGCCCCCGTGGCGCGCAGTTCGGCCCGCTCCTGACCACGAATCACATGGTCGGAGCCGGTCAGCGCGCCGGTGTGGACCGTACGGCCGGGCACGACCCTGGCCAGCGCGTCCACCAGCAGTGCGGTGTCCGTACAGGGCGTGGCACCGTCCGGGTGCCGGGTCTCGTCGGCGACGATCAGATCCCCGGGGTTCATCCCCGGGACGAGTCCGGCACAGAACCCGGACGCGATCACGGCCGCGTCCCTGTTCCGGGCCTCTCCGAGCGCGCGGGTCACGGCGCGCCGGGCGTTCTTCGGTCCCATGCCCGTACGCAGGACGGTCACCGGCCCCGCCGCGCCGGCCCGCCCCGCGCGCAGGGCGAACCGCTCGATGCCGAGCGCACAGGCGATCAGCAGCGGCGCGGCGGGACCGGGTACCGGCCCCGGCGAGGGACCGGGGGACGGAGCCGAGGACGGGCCGCAGGACCGTTCCATCAGCTCCCCTTGTGGACGCCCGCGAGGACCGCGAGCGGCTTGGGCTCGCCATGGAGGTATCTGCCGAGCGCGGTGAGCGGGAAGACCTGCCGGTAAAGGTGGTAGTTGATGGAGAAGTCCCAGGGAAAGCCGGTACCGGTGAAGTGCGGCTCGTCCCAGGAGCCGTCCTCCCGCTGAGCCGCGGCGAGCCAGGCGATTCCCCGTTCGACGGCCTTGCTCTCCCGCTCGCCGGCCGCGAGCAGCGCGAGCAGCGCCCACGCGGTCTGGGAGGCGGTCGTGGCACCGCGTCCGATCCACGCCTCGTCGTCGTACGAGCGCAGATCCTCGCCCCAGCCGCCGTCCTCGTTCTGCACGGATTCGAGCCAGCTGACCGCGCGGCGGATCGCGGGGTGGGAGACCGGCAGTCCGGCCGCGGTCAGCGCGGGCACCACCGAGCCGGTCCCGTATACGTAGTTGACGCCCCAGCGGCCGAACCAGGCGCCGTTGGTCTCCTGTTCGGCGAGGAGCCAGTCGATTCCGCGCCGGGTACGGGGGTGCTGGGACTTGCCCTCGAAGGCGAGCATCTCGACCACATGCGCGGTGACATCCGCGGACGGCGGGTCGATGACCTCGCCGAAGTCGCAGAAGGGCAGCCGGTTGGGGAACGGGCTGGTGTTGTCGGCGTCGAACGCGCCCCAGGCTCCGTTCCTCGACTGCATGCCCAGATTCCACCGGGCGCCGCGCTCGATGGCCGCGTCGAGCCGCTTGCCGTCCGGGTGCCGGACCCGGCGCAGCGCGAGGATGACCTCGGCGGTGTCGTCGATGTCCGGGTAGTTGTCGTTGTGGAACTCGAACGCCCAGCCGCCCGGGTCGAGTCCTGGCCGGCGTACGGACCAGTCGCCGGGGCGCACGATCTGCTCGCCGAGCATCCAGTCGGCGGCCTTGACCAGGGCCGGATGGTCCGGGTCCAGACCGGCGTCGGCGAGGGCGATGGTGGCGAGGCAGGTGTCCCAGACCGGGGACTGGCAGGCCTCGATCATCCGGGCGCCGTCCTCGCGCCGGACGGCGAACCGGTCGAGTGATTCCAGACCGGCGCGCATGATCGGGTGGTCGAGGTCGTAGCCGAGCAGATGCAAGGCGATCACGGAGTAGACGGCGGGCGGCTGGATTCCGCCCCAGCAGCCGTCGTTCTCCTGCCGTTCGATGATCCAGCGCGCGGCGGCGTTCATCGCGGTGCGGCGCAGCCGGCGTGGCGCGATCTTGTGGTAGGCGCGCAGCGCCTTGTCGAGGCGCTGGAACACGCCGTCCCAACTGGTCATGGGCGCGGCGGACTTGCCGGCGCCGGGCCGCGCGGGGTCGGCGAGCAGCTCGTCCAGGGCGAAGGGCGCGGGCCGTACGGGCCGCTTCGCGGAGACGATGGTGAGCGGCACGATCGTCTGCCGTGCCCAGCAGCCGAAGTCATAGATGTTGAGCGGGAACCACTTGGGGAAGAAGATCAGTTCGGGCGGCAGTTCGGGCAGTTCGTCCCACCTCCACCAGCCGAAGAGGGCGAGCCAGACCCGGGTGAAGACCCGGGAGCCCGCGATGCCGCCGTGTTCGCGCACCCAGTGTGCGGCGCGCGCCATGTGCGGGTCCTCGGGACTGTCTCCGGCCAGCCGCAGGGCGACATACGCCTCGATGGTGGCGGAGAGTTCGCCGGGACCTCCGTAGAAGGTGGCCCATGTACCGTCGGCGCGCTGCTCACCACGGATGAAGAGGGCCGATGCCTCCGTGGTGCGCGCGTCCTGGATTCCGAGGAACTGGCGGAGCAGCAGATCCTCGGCGTCCATCGTCACATTGGTCGCCAGGTCGCCCTTCCACCAGCCCTGGGCGTCCTGCCTGCCGAGCAGATGCTCGACGGATCGTGCGGTGGCCCGCTCGGCGGCGACTCGAAGGTCACCGCCCGCCGCGGGGATGGTGGTTTCGGTCGGTCTGCTGGCCGAGGCTGCGCGGGGTCCCATGGCCCCGGTGCTTCCGTCGGTCGTCGCTGTCATGGCTTCCCCTTCGTGCAGTGGTGTGCTTCTGCTGTGCTGGGGTCTCCGTCGTCCGACGCCCTACGGGCCCTGGACGGCGACTGTTGGGGGTATGGGGTTCAGCCCCTGGAAGGAAGGCATTGGGGGATAGTGATCATCTCTTTCGTACGACGACGAAGTCCGCGAGCGCGATGAGCTGCGCCCGGACCTGATCCGGCATGTCGACACCGTCCAGGGCCTCGATGGCGACAGCGTGCTGCCTGCGAGCCTCCTGCGAGGTCCACTCCCGGCCGCCCGCCTCTTCGATCAACGCCGCCCTGGTGGCGAATTCTTCCTCCGAGAAGGTCTCGAAATCATTGCTCTTGGCGTCGGCGGCGAGCAGTTCGCCGAGCCGTTGCGAGGCCGGGCCGCCCGCGGCGAGCGCGGCGACGACGGGCAGGGACTTCTTGCGCTGACGCAGATCGCTCCAGGTCTGCTTGCCGGTGGCCTCCGGGTCGCCCCAGATGCCGAGCAGATCGTCAACGGCCTGGAAGGCGAGCCCGAGATGGTACCCGTACGCCTCCAGCGTGTCGGCCGTACGGTCGTCGGCGCCGCCGAGGACCGCGCCGATGGAGACGGCGCAGGCGAGCAGGGCGCCGGTCTTGTTGCCCTCCATCTCCAGGCACTCCTCGACGGTGACCCGCTCGCGGTGCTCGTAGGAGATGTCCTGCGCCTGACCGTCGATCAGTTTGCGGGTCGCGGCGGTCAGCCGGCGTGTCGCGCGGCCCGCCTCGGCCGTGCCGATCTCCAGCAGCACCTCGTTGGCGAGCACGAAGAGGGCGTCGCCGACGAGGATCGCCTGGGCGGGGCCGTGCACCTTCCATACGGTGTCGCGGTGCCGGCGCTGCTCGTCGCCGTCCATCAGATCGTCGTGCAGCAGCGAGAAGTTGTGGACCAGCTCCACCGCGACCGCGCCGGGGACGCCCGTCTCGGCGGGGGCGCCGGCGGCCTCCGCGGAGAGCAGCGCGAGCGCCGGGCGCACCGCCTTCCCGCCGTCTCCGTCGGCGGGCCGGCCATCGGCGTCGATCCAGCCGAAGTGGTAGGCCGCGACGGTGTCCATGGGCGCGGCAAGCCGCCCAACAGCGGCGCGCAGCACCGGCGTTGACAGGCTCCGTCCTCGCTCAAGCAGCGCGTGGACATCCGCGGTGTCGACGGCCGGATCAGCCGGGGGCACAGTCGGCACGGTCTCTCCTCTTGTTCCAGTACTCGTTGGTGCGGTGCTCGGACTCATGCCGCCTCCCGCAAGGGGTGTTCATGGCGGTGCCCCAGCTCGGAGAGGGCCGCGCCGGCGGCGCTGAAGCCGCTGCGCACCGCACCCTCCATGGTCGCGGGCCAACCGGTGGCGGTCCATGCGCCGGCCAGGAAGAGGCCGGGGGCACGGGTGTGGGCGGCCGGCCGCAGCCTGCCCACGCCCGGCGCGGGCGCGAACGTCGCGGTGCGCTCGCGTGTCACGAAGAAGTCCCGCACCTCCGCGCCCCTGGCGGCCGGAAGGAGTCGTTCCAGTTCAGGCAGATAGCGCGCACGCAACTCCGAAACGGGCGTGTCGATCTCGTCCTGGGCGGCCGACTGGGACACCGCCAGATACTGGCCGTCCTTCAGTCCCGAGGCGTCGGTACGGTCGAAGACCCACTGGACCGGGCTGCCGAGCGCGGCGAAGAACGGCCGGCGCAGCACCTTGCGGTCGTAGACGACATGGAGGTTGAGGATCGGCGCGGTGCCGATGTCCAGCAGCCGGTCGGAGTCCGCCAGCGCGCCCCCGGGCAGCAGCGAGTGGGCCTCGCGCTGGGCCACGGCGAGGACGACGGCGTCCGCGCGCAGCCGCTCTCCGTCCATGTCGACATGCCAGCCGCCGTCCTCCGCACGGGAGACGGAGCTGACACGGGTACGGGTCTCGGTCCGTACCCCCGCGGAGTCGAGCGCCTTGCGGGCGAGCGTGTCGTGCAGCTCACCGAGCGGGACACGCGCCCAGCCGATGTCGGCGGCTCCGGGCTCGGAGAGCAGCCCGGTCTTGAAGACCATCGCGGCGAGCCCCATGGACGCGTGCGGCGCGGTGGCGTTGAGAGTCGCCACGCCGACCAGGTCCCACAGGGCCTCGATGGTCCGCTCCGACTGACCGTGCCGGCCGAGCCAGGTGGCGAAGTCGATGCCGTCCAGCGCCGGGTCGGCGGGGTCGAGCCGCTTGAGCGCGAGCGCGGCGCGCCCGACGGAGGCGCGCTCGGCCAGGGAGAGATGCGGATACGTCGCGAGCCCGGCGGCCAGATGCAGCGGTACGGGCAGAGCGTTGCGGCGAATCCGTCCCAGCCGGGGCCCCCCGGCCGGGGCGACATCGAGTACGGGTACGTCCAGCCGGTCCTGGAGCGGCGCGAGCGCGGCGCCGTCCACCCGGTCGAGGAACCAGCGGTACGCCGTACAGCAGCGCAGATACACATGCTGGCCGTTGTCGATGGTGAGATCGCCACGCTGGAAGGAGAAGGCGAGACCGCCGAGCCGGGGCCGCCCCTCGACGAGCGTCACCCGCACTCCGGCGTCGGCGAGCTGAAGCGCGGCCGTGATCCCGGCGAGTCCCGCGCCGATCACGACCGCGTGACGGGTTGTGCCCTCGGCCGTTGTCATACCTGCCCCCCGTGTCCGCGAAGTCCCGCTGGGCCCGCCACGCCCGGCGGCCCCGCCCTGCGGGCGGACGATGCTGCTTTCACGACACGCCCTACGGCGCTTCCATGACGTTTCCCCATGGCCGGCGTTTCAGCCACCGGTTCAGCCACCGGTTCCGTCGCGGTCAAGGACGCGTCAGTGCGCCGAGGGGTTGAGAACCGTGGGTGTGTGTGCGTGTTCCGGTGGATTCCGCGGGGCGTGGGGATCGGGCCGAATCTGGCGGTGAGCCGCATCAGCCACGCCTCCTGATGGTCTGCCGGGAGATCTGGCGCGCGTCGAGCCCCGAGAGCCCGCGCACGGCGACATAGGCCTTCTCGCGTCCCGGCAGCGAGACCCTCCCGCGCAGCACGGCACCGGGATCGCGTGCGATGCGGTCGAGCAGCCGGCGGTAGATACCGGCCATGGCGGCGACGCAGGCGCCGCTGCGCCGGTCGAGCATGGGCAGCAGACGCAGGCCCTCGGCGAAGAGCGCGCGGGCGCGGCGTACCTCGAAGTGCACCAGTCCTGCGAAGTCGGCGCCCGCCGCCGGGGTCGCGCTGTGGAAGCCCGCGGAGCAGCCGAACTTGGCGAGGTCGTCCGAGGGCAGGTACGTACGGCCGTTGCCCGCGTCCTCGCGCACGTCGCGCAGGATGTTGGTCAACTGGAGGGCGAGGCCCAGCGTGTCGGCGTACTCGGCGGCGCGCTCGGCGCCGGGCGCGCCGGGGGTGGTGCCGAACACGCCGAGCGACACCCGGCCGATGGCGCCCGCGACACACCGGCAGTAGGCCTTGAGGTCGTCCCAGGTCTCATAGGTGTCGCCGCGTACGTCCATCAGCACGCCGTCGATCAGCTCGTCGAGGCCGCCGAGCGGGATCGGGAAGCGGCGCGACGCGTCGGTGAGCGCGACGGCGACGGGGTCGGTGTCGTCCTCGTCCACCGCACCCTTTCTGACCCGCTCAAGGAGCGCACGGGTGTCGTCGAGGCGTGCCTGCTTGGCCTCCGGGGCGAGTGTGCCGTCGCCGATGTCGTCCACCCGCCGCGAGAGGGCGTACAGCGCGGACATGGCCTGTCGCTTCTCGGCCGGCAGCAGTCTGATGCCATAGGCGAAGTTACGGGCCTGCTGCCCGGTGACGGCCTCGCAGTAGCTGTAGGCCGCCAGTACCGGCGCGGACATGGGCGTCTGTCCCTCCACGTTCCGGCTCACCCCTCTCTGTGCGCACTTCGCAGGACAGCTCCCACTTCGCGCAGCAGACGCGGCTTGGTGGGCTTGGGCGGTCCGGGGAGCACATCGTGCCCGGCGGCCGCGATCGAAACGAGGGCGGCACGCCCTCCGGCGACGAATCCGGCGAGCAGCAGCCGGAGTCTGCCGTGGACGCTGCTCACCAGCGGGATGCCCTCTTCCAGCAGCTGCCCGGCACGTTCGGCCTCGAAGGCCACCAGCGCGCGCACCGACGCGTTCGCGGTGCCCGCGGCGAGGTCCGCCTCGGTGACATGAAACCTCTTCATGTCCTGGGCGGGCAGATAGATACGGTCCCGGCCGAGGTCCTCGGTGACGTCCTGGAGGTGCTCGACGATCTGGAGCGCCGTGCAGACGGCGTCGGAGCGGCGGACGCGCTCGGGGCTCGCGGTGCCGGTGATCTCAAGGACGAGACGGCCGACCGGGTTCGCGGACAGCTCGCAGTAGGCGAGCAGGTCGTCATAGGTCTCGTAGCGGCGTACCAGCTGGTCCTGACGGTTGGCCGCGATCAGTCCGAGGAACGGCTCGGGGGTGAGCGAGCGTCGCCGCACGGTCGACGTCAGGGCGCGCAGCAGCGGATGTGCCGGAGCCGGGCCCCGCGGTGCGAAGAGGCGCCGCAGATCGGCCTCGAAGGCGTCCAGCATGACCACGCGGTCATCGGCCTGGGAGGGGTCCACGCCCAGGTGGCGGGCGTCACCGCCGCCGGGGGCGAGATCGCCGTCACCGATGTCGTCGACGAGCCGCGCGAAGCCGTACACGGCCATCAGATCGTCTCGCCAGGCACGTGGCAGGAAGAACGGGGCCACGGGAAAGTTCTCGTCCGCGGCCTTGTCCAGGGTGGTGCGCGCGGAGGCGTCGGAGCGTACCTGTGGGGGGCCCGTCATCGCGTGCTGCCCGGTACGGGGACGGCGGAATCCTCGCGGAGCTGGAGATTTTCCGTCATTGCCGTCACATCTCCCGTTCTACACTGCTGACCCAATACATCCCATTTCGGACACGCCGCCCGCTCCTCCGAGTACAGAAGGCTGCCAGGCAGGCGGGGGGCTCCGTGGGAATGACCCCACTTGCCGCGAATCAGCCCAGCACAGCTTACGTTGTACAGCTAAGAGGAACACGTCGGGGTGTTACGCGCATTACAAGAACTGCGCAATACATGCCAACCTTCCCCCGACCCACCGGACTTGACCGATCCTTGACGATTGACTCACCAGGAGGCCCCCGCCGGGGCGATCCGGCGGGGGCCCTTCGATCATGTCCGACCGGACTACTTGCCGGTCTCCTTCTCGTACGCCTTGATGACCTCGTCGGTCGGGCCGTCCATCAGCAGCTCGCCCTTCTCCAGCCACAGCACCCGGTCACAGGTGTCCCTGATCGACTTGTTGCTGTGGCTGACCAGGAAGACCGTACCCGCCTCCTTGCGCAGCTCACGGATCCGCTGCTCGGAGCGGATCTGGAACTTCCGGTCGCCGGTGGCCAGTGCCTCGTCGATCATGAGGACGTCGTGGTCCTTGGCGGCGGCGATGGAGAACCGGAGCCTGGCCGCCATGCCGGAGGAGTACGTCCGCATGGGGAGGGTGATGAAGTCGCCCTTCTCGTTGATGCCGGAGAAGTCGACGATCTCCTGGTAGCGCTCGCGGATCTGCTCCCGTGTCATCCCCATGGCCAGACCGCCGAGGATGACATTGCGCTCACCGGTCAGATCGTTCATCAGGGCCGCGTTGACCCCCAGCAGGGACGGCTGGCCGTCGGTGTAGACCTTGCCGCTCTCGGCCGGCAGCAGACCGGCGATCGCACGCAGCAGGGTCGACTTGCCGGAACCGTTGGTGCCGATCAGCCCGATCGCCTCGCCGCGGTACGCGGTGAAGGTGACCCCCCGGACGGCATGGACCTTGCGGACGCCCCGCGACTCCCCCTTGTCGCGGCGGAGTATGCGGCTGAGCGCGGCGGTGGCGCTGCCGCGGCCGCCGCCACCGCCGTTGACGCGGTACACGATGTGCACGTCGTCGGCGATGACCGTGGGGATACGCCCCTGCGTGTTCTCCTCAGCCACGGCCGTAGCGCTCCTCAGCCTTCCAGAAGTAGACGAAGCCGACGACGCCCAGCAGCACGGCCCACAACAGCGCGACCAGCCAGACATGCGCGGGCAGGTTGTCGGAACCGTACCCGTCGATCAGCGCGAACCTGACCAGGTCCATATAGACGGCGGCCGGGTTGTACTGGAGTACGTCGGCGATCCAGGCGGGCTTGTCCTGGAGCATCAACGGGATCGAGAACATCACGCCCGAGGCGTACATCCAGGTGCGCATCACGAACGGCATCAGCTGGGCGAGGTCGGGGGTCTTGCTGCCCAGCCTCGCCATGATCAGCGCGAGACCGGTGTTGAAGACGAACTGGAGCGCCAGCGCGGGCACGACCAGCAGCCAGCTCAGGGCCGGGTAGCTGCCGAAGGCCACCGCGACGGCGACCAGCACGATCATCGAGAAGAGCAGTTGCTGAAGCTGCTGGAGGGAGAAGGACACCGGCAGCGAGGCCCGCGGGAAGTGCAGGGCCCGCACGAGCCCCAGATTGCCGGAGATGGCGCGGACGCCCGCCATCACCGAGCTCTGGGTGAAGGTGAAGACGAAGACCCCGGTGACCAGGAAGGGCACGAAGACATCCTGCGGGATGCCCTTCTTGGTCCCCAGGAGCAGGCCGAAGATCAAGTAGTAGACGAAGGCGTTCAGCAGCGGGGTCGCCACCTGCCAGAGCTGGCCCAGCTTCGCCTGGCTGTACTGGGCCGTGAGCTTCGCCTGGGAAAAGGCCAGGATGAAATGACGCCGGCCCCACAGCTGCCGGAGGTAGTCGCGCAGCCCTGGCCGGGCACCGCTCACCGACAGACCGTACTTGGCGGCGAGATCCGCCGCGGACAGACCGTCGTCGGGCGACGGGGGGGCGCTCACAGCGATCGCACCCTCTTGGGTTGTGTCACTCACAAGTTGAAACTTTCGTGTTCAAGATGCGCAGCCGGTCGGGCGCGGGCGCGGACGGCCCGGCCCCGGGGGGGTTAAGAGGCAGGCGGCCTCTAGGGCCTCTCGTTTGGATCATGCCGGGCTGATCCAAACGAAAGACCCTAGTCCGATGCTCTCAGAACCGAGCTTGTCAGATGACAGGCGGTCGGCCCAGCCGGGTCAGCCGCCATACCGTACGCCACTTCATCGGACGGCGCGGCCCGCACGGGGTCGCCCAGCCCTCCCGGAACCCGCCGAACCACGCCTTCAGCGCGGACACGGAAGGCCGCCGGACCAGGGTGAGCAGCACCCAAACGCCGAGATAGAACGGGACGACGGGGGCGGGCAGATTGCGACGGGCGAGCCAGACCCGGTTACGGGCCACCATGCGGTGATAGACCGCGTGCCGGGACGGCGGCATGGTCGGGTGGTTCAGCACCATGTCGGCGCGGTAGTCGATCATCCAGCCCGCGTCCAGCGCCCGCCAGGCGAGATCGGTCTCCTCGTGGGCGTAGAAGAAACCGCCGGGCAACGCGCCGACCTGCGCGAGGACCTTCGTACGTACGGCACTGGCGCCGCCGAGGAAGGTCGTCACCCGGGAGGACCGCAGCGGGTCCGAGGCGCGCAGCCGCGGGACATGGCGGCGCTGGGTGAGACCGGTCTCCGGGTCGGTGATCCGGAAGCTGACGATCCCCAGCACGGGGTCGGCCGCGAACGCCTCGCGGAGCAGTTCGGCGGTGTCGGTGTGCGGCAGCAGACCGTCGTCGTCCAGGAAGAGCAGGGCGTCCACGTCCGAACCGGCGGCCCCGAACGCCTCGATCCCGACATTGCGGCCGCCGGGGATCCCGAGGTTCTCGGGCAGCTCGACCGTCCGTACGCCGTCCGGAACGGCGCCTACGGGGGCGCCGTTCCCGACCACGACGATCTCGACCGGGTCGCCGTTCTGGCGCCGGACGGAATCGATCAGCGCACGCAGTTCGCCGGGGCGGTCACCCATCGTGATGATCACCGCGCCGAGCCGCATATCGCTCACCTCAGCCTGCTGGACGCCAGGATGGAGACCAGGTGCAACACGGTCTGTACGACGGCGATCGCGGCCAGGACCGCGATCCCGAGGCGGCTGAAGAACAGATCGCCCCTGACCGAGTCCAGGATCGCCAGGAGCAGGATCAGCAGGGACGCCTCGATCCCGAGGATGAGCCGGTGGAACTTGAGCGCCCCGGCGGCCCTGCGGGCCAGCGCCATACCGGACGAGCGCGGCTCGGAGGCCGCCTCCTTGACCGGAGCCAGGCCCTGCTGATGACGGGCGACGCCGACCAGGTCGGTCTCGGCCTTGACCATGATGGCGCCGAGGGCGGCGAGCGTGCCGAGGAAGGCCCACAGCCAGTCGATCCGTCCGGTGCCCCACAGATCGGCGCCGCGCAGCCCGAAGCCGAGCAGAACGGCGGCGTCGCACAGATAGGCGGCGACCCGGTCCAGATACACCCCGGTCATCGAGTACTGCTTCTTCCAGCGGGCGATCTCGCCGTCGACGCAGTCCAGCAGCAGATAGAGCTGGACCGCCAGCACACCGAGCACCGCGCCCGTGATCCCCGGCACCAGGAGGGCGGGGGCGGCGAGGGCACCGGCGACGGTCATCACATACGTCAGCTGGTTGGGCGTGACGCGCGTGTTCACCAGATACCGGTCGACGCGCAGCGAGATCTCCCGCATGTACAGGCGCCCGGCCCAGTGCTCACCGCTGCGCCGGTCCTTGACCCCCTCCGGGTGTACGACCGGGCGGAGTTCAGCTACTGATGGTCTTGGCATAGTCGGCGTACGCGTCCCTGATGTGGTCGGTGGACAGGTCGAGGTGTTCGAGGATGGTGAAGCGGCCGGGACGGGTCTGCGGCGCGTAGGCGACGGCCCGGACGAACTCCGCCACGGAGAAGCCGATCTCCTCGGGCAGCACGGGCAGCCCGTGCCGGTGCAGCACCTCGGTGAACAGGTGCGACTGCTCATGGGCGCCGCGCAGATGCATGGCGAAGGCGGCGCCGATGCCGACCTGCTCTCCGTGGAGCGCGGAGCGCCTGGGGTAGAGCAGGTCGAAGGCGTGACTGATCTCATGGCAGGCACCGGACGAGGGGCGGGTGTCCCCGCTGATCGACATGGCGATACCGGTGAGCACCAGCGCCTCCGCCAGGACGGTCAGAAACTCGTCGTCGCCGACCCCGCCGGGGTGACGCAGCACGGCTTCGCCCGCGGTACGGGCCATGGCGGCGGCCAGTCCGTCCACCGGCTCGCCGTTGATGCGGTGCGACAGCTCCCAGTCCGCGATGGCCGAGAGGTTCGAGATGGCGTCGCCGATGCCGGACCGTACGAAGCGGATCGGCGCGTCCCTGATCACATCGAGGTCGATGACGACGGCGATGGGGGTGGGGACGCCGTACGAGCCGCGGCCGTTGTCGTTGTCGAGCGTCGCGACCGGTGAACACAGGCCGTCGTGCGAGAGGTTGGTGGCGACGGCCACCATCGGCAGGCCCACCCGGGCAGCCGCGTACTTCGTCACGTCGATGATCTTGCCGCCGCCGAGGCCGACCACGGCGTCGTACCGCTTGCCCTTGATGTCGTCGGCGAGCCTGACCGCGCAGTCGATCGTGCCGTCCGCGACGGAGAACCAGTCCGCGCCCGGCAGGTCCGGTGCGAGCCGTTCGCGCAGCACCTGTCCCGAGCCGCCGCTTGTGGCCACGGCGAGCCGGCCCGAGCTGGAGATCCGCTGGTCGGCCAGGAGGCCGGCGAGATCGTCCAGGGCGCCGCGGCTGATGTCGACGACGACCGGGGACGGGATGAGCCGGGTCAGTACTGGCACGCGATCTCACGGCCCTTCGCGAGGTCGTCGTGGTTGTCGATCTCGACCCAGGGGATGTCGCCGATCGGCGCCACATCGAGGGTGAAGCCGCGGTTCACCAGCTCCTGGTAGCCGTCCTCGTAGTAGAGGTCGGGGTCCCGTTCGAAGGTGGCCTTGAGCGCGTCGGCGAGGTCCGCGGCGGCCTCGGGCTCGATCAGGGTGACCCCGATGTACTCGCCGGTGGCGGTGGCCGGGTCCATCAGCTTGGTGATCCGGCGTACGCCCCCGGCGCCGTCCGTGATGACCTTCATCTCCTCGTCGGCCAGCCGCTTGACCGTATCGAGGGCCAGGATGATCCGGCGGTCCTCGCCGCGGGCGGCGAGGAGGGTCTTCTCCACGGAGACCGGGTGCACGGTGTCGCCGTTGGCGAGGATCACACCTCGTGTCAGCACATCGCGCGCGCACCAGAGGGAGTAGGCGTTGTTCCACTCCTCGGCCTTGTCGTTGTCGACGAGGGTGAGCTTCAGCCCGTAGGTCTTCTCCAGCGCGGCCTTGCGCTCGTACACGGCCTCCTTGCGGTAGCCGACGACGATCGCGGCCTCGGTGAGACCGACCTCGGCGAAGTTGCCGAGCGTCAGGTCGAGAACCGTGGTGGTCCCCTGCCCGGCCGGGTCCACCGGCACGAGGGCCTTCGGCAGCGTGTCGGTGTAGGGGCGCAGACGCCTTCCGGCACCGGCGGCGAGTACGAGGCCGATCATGCGGGTTCTCCTTCGTCATGCACGGCGGGGGCTCCGGAGGACACCCAGAACCGGATGGACTCCGTGAGCGCGACCAGCGCCACGGCGACGGCGAGCACCGTCAGTTCCAGCGGGAAGTCGAATGCGCGCGTGGAGAAGGCGGCGCAGACGGTGACCAGCAAGGTGCGGCCCTCGTGGCCGCCGAGCGCCCAGACGAGCGGGCGGGGCGGGGCGCCGGTGCCGCCGCGGATGCGGTAGACCGCGTCGTAGTGATGGTAGGCGACCGCCGCGACCAGCCCGAATGCCGCGGGCAGCGCCCCGGGCACATCGGCGCGGGCGGCGAACAGCAGGATCGTGCTGTACTCGGCCGCCCTGAAGACCGGGGGGATCAGCCAGTCGAGGGGGCCGCCCATCCGGTGGGCGACGGCGAACCCCGAGGTCAGCACGTACACCAGGGCGCCGAGGATGAGCACGGGGCTGTCGAAGGGCACGTAGCCGGGCCAGGAGCCCCGCAGCGGGCCGAAGGCCGCCGTGGCGACGACCGTGACACCACCGGCCAGAGCGACCAGGAAGGGCAGCACGCCGGGCAGCGCGCGAGCCGGGCGGCGCAGCAGCCGCGCGACGATCTCCGCGAGCGGCCCCGAGTCGGACAGGTCCGCGAGCGCCTGGGCGGCCCGGTCGGTACGGACGGCCTTACGGGTCACCGAGCGCAGGACGCGGCCCGCGGTGGTGTAGCAGGCGGCGAAGGCACAGCCGATGAGCAGCGCGTAGAAGACGATCCGGGGGGTGGTGAGGGCGGTCAGCACGGCGATCATCGCCCAGCGCTCGCCGATCGGCAGCACGATCATCCGGCGCACCCAGACCGTCCAGCCGACGCTGTCGAGTCTGCTGGAGAGCGCGGCGGTGGGGGTGCCCACCACGGCCTTCCCCGAGGAGTTCGCGGCGGTCGCGTCGACGTTCGCCTCGTTGAACGAGAAGTCGACGACATGGCGACAGGTCTGGAGAACCATCGCACCGAGCGCGAGCGCCCATACGTCGTCGCCGCCCCGCGCGGCGCCGAGCGCCAGACCCGCGTAGTAGGCGTACTCCTTGGCCCGGTCGAAGGTCGCGTCGAGCCAGGCGCCCATCGTGGAGTACTGGAGGGAGTAGCGGGCGAGCTGCCCGTCGGTGCAGTCCAGGACGAAGGAGAGGAGCAGCAGCGCGCCGGCGGCGACATAGCCGCCGCGGGTGCCGGTGGCCGCGCAGGCCGCCGCGATCAGCGCGGTGATCAGCGAGGCGGTGGTGACCTGGTTGGGGGTCAGTCCGCGCCGGGCGCACCAGCGGGCGAGATAGCGGGAGTACGGGCTGATGCAGAAGGTGGTGAAGAAGCCGTCGCGGGCCTTCACGGCGGAGCGCAGCCGTACGGCCTCGTCGTCCACGGCGGCGACGGCGGCCTCGGCCTCTTCCCGGGCGGTGGCGTCGGCCGGTACGGCGGCGACGAGCGAGCCGAGTCCGGGGTGGGTGACGGCGGTGCCGGCGGCGTCGAGCGCGGTGGCGACCCGGTCGGCGAGCGGTTCACACGGGGCTACGGCGGTGGTGGCCGGCCGCGCCGGCTCCGTCGTGCCGCCGGCCTGCCGGGGCCCGTCCTCTGTCTCGTGTGTCTCGTGCAGGGACGTCATGGCGCGCAGCAGCGCGGCACGGGTCCCGGGCTGGGCGGTGAGCGCGCCGGGCACGGCGGCGGCCGGGAAGCGGGGGTCGGTCAGGGCCAGCCGCAGCGTGTGGAGATGACCGACGAAGCGGGAGTCGACCAGCGCGACCCGCTCGGTCGCGGGGGCGGCGGCGAGCAGGTCCCGGGCCTCTTCCGCGCCCGGTGCGGTACGCACGTCGAAACCCAGCGACCGCAGATCGCCTTCGAGCGACGATCCGGGTACCGGTGGACCGGTGAGGATGGCGGTCGACAGACGAACTCACTCCTTGGCGCTGACAGGGCTGGGTGCGCGGCGGACACCCCGGGATTCGGGCCCCGGCACGTCGGCAGAGGCTATCGGATGAACAGAAGACTTAGTTCACCGACCGTTTACGCCCCGGTCGCCATGATCTGAGCCGGGAGCGGCCCGCGTGGAGATCATCATTGTTCATCGACGGCCCGCCCCACAAACCGCGGGTGTGGTGGACGGGTCCATGACATGAACGGGTCGTGACGTGAGCGGACCGCGACATGGACAGAACGTGAGCGAGGGCGCCGGAGGGGGCATGGCCGAGCGTCCGTCCCGAGCGCTCCACAGCACTGTCCGTACCGAGCGCTCCACAGCACTAGGGTGACGGCATGACGTGGCTGATCACAGGTGGAGCGGGTTATATCGGGGCGCATGTCGCGCGGTCCATGGCGGCGGCGGGCGAGCGCGTCGTCGTGCTCGACGATCTGTCGACCGGCGTCGCCGACCGGCTGCCCCCGGAGATCCCGCTCGTCCGGGGCTCCTTGCTGGACAGGGGGCTCGTCGACCGTACGCTCGCCGGGCACGGGATCACCGGGGTCGTGCATCTCGCGGCGAAGAAGCAGGTCGGGGAGTCCGTCGAGCGGCCGCTGAGGTACTACCGGGAGAATGTGCACGGGCTCACAGTGCTGCTGGAGGCCGTGGTGGCGGCGCGGGTGCGGCGTTTCCTCTTCTCCTCCTCGGCGGCCGTGTACGGCGTGCCCGATGTGGAGTTGATCACGGAGCGGACGCCCACCGTGCCGATCAATCCGTACGGCGAGACCAAGCTCACGGGTGAGTGGCTGGTACGGGCGACCGGAAAGGCGCACTCGATCGCCACCGGGTGTCTGCGCTACTTCAATGTGGCGGGCGCCGGGCACCCCGACCTCGCGGACACCGGGGTGTTCAACATCATCCCGATGTTCTTCGACCGGATCAGCCGGGGCGAGGCGCCGCGGATCTTCGGCGCCGACTATCC
This sequence comes from Streptomyces sp. NPDC094034, assembly GCF_040303865.1. Classification (NCBI taxonomy): domain Bacteria; kingdom Bacillati; phylum Actinomycetota; class Actinomycetes; order Kitasatosporales; family Streptomycetaceae; genus Streptomyces; species Streptomyces sp. NPDC094034. Next base: position 51,196 of record NZ_JBEOUD010000034.1, read on the forward strand.
GACACCGGACGGCACCTGTATCCGGGACTACATCCATGTCGCCGATCTCGCCGAGGCCCATCTCGCCGCCGCGCGGTGGCTGGCCCGCCAGGAGGGCCCCGGGGACCTCACGGTCAATATCGGCCGCGGCGAGGGGGTCTCGGTCCGCGAACTGGCCGATCTGGTGGCGGAGGTGACCGGCGACCGTACGGAACCGGTGGTCGAGGCGCGCCGTCCCGGCGACGCCGCGCGGGCCGTCGCGGCCGTCGGACTGATCGGTGAGGAGCTGGGGTGGACGGCGAGCCGCGGTGTACGCGAGATGGTCGAGTCCGCCTGGGAGGGCTGGCGGCCGCACCATCCCACGGCCTCTGTCGGGTGACTGCGCGATGCTCTGACCTGCGGCCATTTCCGCAGGTCAGAGCATATGACAACGGTGTTCAGTGCCGTGTTGCCGGATACCCCCCACCCGTAGTTCACTGACCTCGTCGGCACTTTGTCCGGACGACCGGGAGGCATCTTCATGGGGGCAGGGCACAACCACGGGCACACGCACGGAGCACCACCCGCGGGCACCGCGACCGCCGCGTACCGGGGCCGGCTGCGTATCGCTCTGTCGATCACCCTGTCCGTGATGGTGGTGGAGATCGTCGGCGGTATCGCCTCCGACTCCCTCGCGCTGTTCGCGGACGCGGCGCACATGGCGACGGACGCGGTGGGCCTCGGGATGGCCCTGCTGGCCATCCACTTCGCCGCCCGGCCCGCGGACGCGACCCGCACCTTCGGTTTCGCGCGGGCCGAGATCCTCGCCGCGCTGGCCAACTGTGTGCTGCTGCTCGGGGTAGGTGGCTTCCTGCTGTACGAGGCGATCGAGCGCTTCCTCGTGCCGCCCGAGACCAGGGGCGGGCTCACCATCATCTTCGCCCTGGTGGGTATGGCCGCCAACCTGGTCTCCCTCTCGCTGCTGATGCGGGGGCAGAAGGAGAGCCTCAATGTGCGCGGCGCGTATCTGGAAGTCCTCGCGGACACCCTGGGCTCGCTCGCGGTGCTGGTCTCGGCCGTCATCATCCTGACCACGGGCTGGCAGACGGCCGACCCGATCGCGGGCCTGCTGATCGGACTCATGATCGTTCCGCGTACGGTGAAGCTGCTGCGGGAGACGCTGAACGTCCTGCTGGAAGCGGCGCCCAAGAACGTCGACATGAATGAGGTACGCGCGCATATGCTCGCGCTGCCCGGGGTGGCGGACGTACACGATCTCCATGCCTGGACGATCACGTCCGGGATGCCCGTGCTCTCCGCGCATGTGGTGGTGGACCAGGACGCGCTGGACGCGGTGGGCCACGAGAAGATGCTCCATGACCTCCAGGGATGTCTGGGCCATCACTTCGATGTCGAGCACTGCACCTTCCAGCTGGAGCCCCGGGGTCATGCGGAGCACGAGGCGAAGCTCTGCCACTGACGTCCGCTGGGGCGTGCCGCGGCCGAACGAACATACCCACGCCCCCGAAGTGCGGACACGAGGCTTTTGTGCGGCAGACTTGGGCTCCGAGGCCCGATGCGAAGGATGGTTATGCCGACCACACCAGTCACTGCGGCGAACAGCTCGTCGAACGGCGCACAAGAAACGATCATGCTGGAGCTGGTCGACGAGCAGGGCAATACCATCGGCACCGCCGAGAAACTCCTGGCCCATCAGCCCCCCGGCCAACTGCACCGGGCGTTCTCGGTCTTCCTCTTCGACGAGCAGGGCAGGCTGCTGATCCAGCGCCGCGCGCTCGGCAAGTACCACTCCCCCGGTGTCTGGTCGAACACCTGCTGCGGGCATCCGTACCCGGGCGAGGCGCCGTTCGCCGCCGCCGCCCGCCGTACGTACGAGGAGCTGGGCATCTCGCCCTCGCTGCTCGCCGAGGCGGGGACGGTGCGCTACAACCACCCCGACCCGGCCTCGGGACTGGTCGAGCAGGAGTACAACCATCTCTTCGTCGGGCTCGCGCAGGCCGCGCCGAGTCCGGACCCCGAAGAGGTCTGTGAAACGGTGTTCGTCACCCCGGCGGAGCTGACCGAGCGGCATGGCAAGGCCACGTTCTCCGCGTGGTTCATGACCGTCCTGGACACGGCGCGCCCGGCGATCAGGGAGCTCACCGGACCTGCCGGGGGCTGGTGACACCTCCCTCCGGGGGCCTCAGGGCGTGTCCGGCGCGGCCGGCGACGGGAAGGGCAGCACCGCCCAGACGATCTTCCCGCCGCCGGCGGTGTGCTCCACACCGCAGTTCCCGCCGGCCTCACGCGAGATCTCCTGTACGAGCAGCAGCCCGCGCCCGCCCGTCCTGGCGTGATCCGTCTCCAGCGCCGTGGGCCGGTACGGATGGTTGTCCTCGACCGACACCCGGATCCATGCCGCGCCGATGGCGACCTCGACGGCGATCTCCGGCGAGAGCAGAGCCGCGTGCAGTACGGCGTTGGTGACCAGCTCGGAGACGATGAGCAGCACCCCCTGGACGACCCCGTCCCTGACCGGTACGCGCTGACGTCTCAGCAGGTCACGTACGGTGTGTCTGATCTGCGGTACGGAGCTGTCGATGGCGGGTGCGGTGAACCGCCAGACCCCCTCGTACGACAGCGGCCGGGCCGGAACTCTTCCGCGGCTCTCCATCGTGCGGCACCCACCCTTGCGTCGAACGGTGTCGTCCATCGGTACCGAGTCTTGGGACCGGCGCGGTCTGTACCTGAGTACTGAACAGAAGTCAGCCGGAATTGGCGTGTCGCGACCGCATTCGAACGACACAACGGGAGACACGATCGCCTCTGCCCGCCTGTTGGCGAATTCTGAGCGGTTGCCGGTGTCAGGGAGAGCGGGGATAGCATCCGTCGCATGGAGCCCCAGCTGCTGCACACTGTCGCGGACGGCATCGCGACCGTGGTGATCCATCATCCCGCCAAGCACAACGCGATGACCGCGCGGATGTGGCGCGAGCTGCCACCGCTGCTCGGGGCGCTGGCGGACGACCCCGCCGTACGGGTGCTGGTCCTGACCGGTGAGGGCGCCACCTTCTGCGCGGGCGCCGACATCTCGTGTCTGCGCGAGCCCGGCCAGGATCCGACGGCGCCCGCGGTGGCCGCCGAGGAGGCGCTGGCCGCCTTCCCCAAGCCGACGCTCGCCGCCGTACGCGGCTACTGCGTGGGCGGCGGCTGCCAGCTGGCCGCGGCCTGCGATCTGCGGTTCGCCGAGGAAGGAGCGCGGTTCGGGGTCACTCCGGCGCGGCTCGGGATCGTCTACCCGGAGTCGTCCACCCGCCGGCTGGCCTCGCTGGTGGGGCCCGCCACGACCAAACACCTGTTGTTCTCGGCCGAGTTGATCGAGACCGAACGGGCACTGCGTACCGGACTCGTCGACGAGGTGCTGCCGGAGGGCGAGTTGGGCAAGCGGGTGGCGGAGTTCGCGCGGGTGCTGGTCTCGCGTTCACCGCTGACCCAGGCGGCGGCCAAGGAGTTCACCTCGGGCCGTACCGGCCGTGCCGCCCATTGGACCGCGCAGGCGCGCGGCAGCGGCGACCCCGCGGAGGGGGTCGCCGCCTTCCTGGAACGCCGCGAGCCGCGCTTCAACTGGACGTTCGGGCCGGCCGACGCGGACCGAGCCGTCACTGAGTGAGGAACCGGCTCCCGTCCCGCATCTCCGCGACAAGATCGGCGGGCGCCTTGTCGGCCGAGCCGGCGTCGTAGGGCGGCTGCGGGTCGTACTCCGTCAGGAGCTGGACGGTCTGGGCGAACCGGTCGTCGACGAGCCTGCCCGCGAGGGTGAGGCCCATGTCGATCCCCGAGGAGACACCGGCGGCCGTGACGTACTTGCCGTCGGTGACGACGCGTTCGCCCGTGGGCTCGGCTCCGTACGTACGCAGTGTGTCCACGGCCAGCCAGTGGGAGGTGGCCCGCCGCCCCCGCAGCAGCCCGGCGGCCGCGAGCAGCAGGGAACCGGTGCAGACGGAGGTGGTCCAGGTGGTGGCGGTGTCGGCCGTGCGCAGCCAGCCGAGCAGCGTCTCGTTCTCCATCTGCTTCTCCTGGCCGGGCCCGCCCGGCACCACCAGGACGTCCGGCGCGGGGACCTCGGCGAGCGTCTTGCCTGCGACGAGCGCGAGAGCACCGGTGTCGTCCGCCACGGGCCCCGTCTCCTCGGCGACGAAGAACGTCTCGGCGCCCGGGGTGTAACAGAGCATCTGGTAGGGGCCGATGGCGTCGAGCGCGGTGAAGCCTTCGAAAAGGACGATCGCGATCTTCATAAGAGGCCTTTCGACGGGGTCGCCGACCGGTTGGCGACAGGTACGGGGGTCGGGGCAGGTACGACAGCCGGGCTCGGGCAGAAACGGCGGCGATACTCGGCGGGCGCTGTGCCCAGGGTTCTGACAAAGGCGCGGCGCATGGCCTCGGGCGTGCCGTAGCCGCACGCCCGGGAGATCTCCTCGACGCCGTCGGTGCTCTCCTCCAGCAGCCTTCTGGCGTGTTCGAGCCGTACGCGCTCCACATAGCGGCCCGGCGTCATACCGGTCTCCGCCCGGAAGGCGCGTGCGAAGTGCCGGGGCGAGAGACGGGCCCGCGCCGCCAGAGAGTCGATCGAGAGATCATCACCCGGGTGCTCGCTGATCCAGCTCTGTACGTCGCGCAGCGGCTCACGCCGGGCGGTCTGCGCGGCGAGCTGCACGCTGAACTGCGCCTGGTTGCCGGGGCGGCGCAGGAACACCACGAGATGGCGGGCCACGCTGAGCGCCGCCTCACGGCCGTGGTCCTCCTCGACGAGGGCGAGGGCGAGATCGATGCCCGAGGTGACCCCGGCGGAGGTGCAGACCTCCCCGTCCCGTACATAGATCGGATCGGGGTCGACGTCGACGGCGGGGTAGTGCCTGGCGAGCAGGTCCACCGCCACCCAGTGGGTGGTCGCGCGGCGTCCGTCGAGCAGCCCCGCCTCGGCGAGCAGCAGGGCTCCGGTACAGACCGAGACGAGGCGCGCGGCGCGTGGCGCCCGGCGGCGCAGCCACGCGATCAGCAGCGGGTCGGGGGCGCGGCTGCCGTTTCCGCCGGGCACGAGCAGCGTGTGCGGGTCGGGAGCGTCGGTGAGCGCCATATCAGGGACGAGGGTCAGCCCGCTGGAGGTCCGTACGGGAGCGCCGTCGAGCGAGGCCGTGCGGATCCGGTACGCGCCGCGGTCGCCGATGGCGAGCCCGGCGCCGTTGAACACCTCCACGGGTCCGGTCACGTCCAGGCTCTGCACCTCGTCATAGAGGACGACGAGTACGGATCGCTCTTTCATGGTTCTCATCCTTGGCCCGGCGCACGACGGCCGCAAGGACGAATTCCCCACCCTTCCTGCCATTCCGGCCCCTCCCTCCCCCACCTTGTCGCCCGTACCGACCAGTCGGTAACGTACGGACATGACCTCACTGCCCGAGCGTGCCGCGCGGCGCTGTCACGCCGTCGTCAATCCGTTCCACTCGGTCCTCTACTTCTCCCCCGACCTCGGACGCGAGTTCGCGCGCGCCGGTCTGGACGACGCGCGGGCGGCCTACTTCGCGGCCCGCGCGGCGCCCCTGGGGCGGGTCGGCGCGGGGGCCGTCACCGCGGCCTTCTACAACTTCCGGCACGACCTCGTCGCCCGGCACATCCCGAGCGCCTGGGACTCCCTCTCCCCCGAGGACGCGCTCGACGCGCGGCTGAGGGCGGTCGACTCGCTCCTGCGCCGGCTGCTGGGCGAAGAGGCCCTCGCCTCGAAGGAGCTGGCCGAGGCGGCGGAGCTGGCGCTGCGGGCCGTCGAGGCGTGCGCGCGCCCCGCGCGTCCGCTGTACGCCGCCAACGCCGATCTGCCGGTGCCCGACGCACCGCATCTGGCGTACTGGCACGCGGCCACACTGCTGCGGGAGTACCGCGGTGACGGCCATCTGGCCACGCTGCTGAGCGCCGGTCTCGACCCGCTGGAGGCGCTGGCCAGCCATACCGCCAGCGGCCGGGGCATGTCACCGAAGTGGGTCCTGGCCAGCCGGGGCTGGAGTCAGGAGGAGTGGGAGGCGGCCAAGGAGCGGCTGCGCGGACGGGGGCTGCTGGCCGCGGACGGCGAGCTGACCGCGTCGGGTACGGAGCTGCGCAAGGAGCTGGAGGACGAGACCGACCGGCTGGACCGGGCACCGTACGAACATCTGGGGGCCGCGGGAGTGGCCCGCCTCACCGAGCTGGGCGGGGCCCTCGCGGGGGCGGCGCAGGCGGCCGGCGCGTTCCCGGCGGATCTCATCGGAAAACGCTGATCTCTCCTCCCGGCTCGCCACCTCTGCCGACCCGTACCGGCTCGTCACCGCCGGTCGTGCCCGCTGATGTCCGTGCCACCTGCCACAATGCACACGGCGGACCACTGAACAGCGGAGCGTGATCGTGACGACGTCCATCGAAGGCAGGATCGCCGAGGAACTCGGCGTACGGGAGCGGCAGGTGAAGGCGGCCGTCGAGCTGCTCGACGGCGGGTCGACCGTGCCGTTCATCGCGCGCTATCGCAAAGAAGCGACCGAGATGCTCGACGACGCGCAGCTGCGCACGCTTGAGGAGCGGCTGCGTTATCTGCGTGAACTGGAAGAGCGGCGGGGAGCGATCCTGGAGTCCGTGCGCGATCAGGGCAAGCTCGACGACGCCCTGGAGGCGCGGATCCGGGCCGCCGACACGAAGGCGCGGCTGGAGGACATCTATCTGCCGTTCAAGCCCAAGCGGCGCACGAAGGCGCAGATCGCCCGGGAGGCCGGTCTGGAACCGCTCGCCGAGGGGCTGTTGAGCGATCCGTCGGTGGATCCGCTCGCCGCGGCCGCCGCGTTCGTGGACACGGACAAGGGGGTCGCCGATCCCGCGGCGGCGCTGGAGGGCGCCCGCGCCATCCTCGCGGAGCGGTTCTCCGAGGACGCCGATCTCATCGGTGAGCTGCGGGAACGGATGTGGACCCGGGGCCGCGTCGTGGCGAAGGTGCGGGACGGCAAGGAGGAGGCCGGCGCCAAGTTCGCCGACTACTTCGACTTCGCGGAGGGCTTCTCCCAACTGCCCTCGCACCGCGTGCTCGCCATGCTCCGGGGCGAGAAGGAGGATGTCCTCGATCTGGTCCTGGAGCCTGAGGAGCCGTCGGAGCAGCCGGGGCCGAGCATGTACGAGAACATGGTCGCGCGCCGCTTCGGCGTGGCCGACCGCGGGCGTCCCGCCGACAAGTGGCTCGCCGACACGGTGCGCTGGGCGTGGCGCACCCGCATCCTGGTGCATCTCGGGATCGACCTCAGGCTCCGGTTGCGGACCGCCGCCGAGGACGAGGCCGTACGGGTGTTCGCCGCCAACCTCCGCGATCTGCTGCTGGCGGCCCCGGCCGGCACCCGCGCCACGCTCGGGCTCGACCCCGGGTTCCGTACGGGCGTGAAGGTGGCCGTGGTCGACGCGACCGGCAAGGTCGTCGCCACCGACACGATCTACCCCCATGTGCCCGCGAACAAGTGGGACGAGTCGCTGGCGAAGCTGGCCCGGCTCGCCAAGGACCACTCCGTCGATCTGATCGCGATCGGCAATGGCACGGCGTCCCGGGAGACCGACAAGCTCGCCGGAGACCTCTGTGCCAGGCACCCCGAGCTGAAGCTCACGAAGGTGATGGTCTCGGAGGCGGGCGCCTCCGTGTACTCCGCCTCGGCGTTCGCCTCGCAGGAGCTGCCCGATCTGGATGTGTCGATCCGTGGCGCGGTCTCCATCGCGCGCCGGCTCCAGGACCCGCTGGCCGAGCTGGTGAAGATCGACCCCAAGTCGATCGGTGTCGGCCAGTACCAGCACGATCTGTCCGAGGTGAAGCTGTCCCGTTCGCTGGACGCGGTCGTCGAGGACTGTGTGAACGGTGTCGGTGTGGACGTCAACACCGCTTCCGCGCCACTGCTTTCGCGCGTGTCGGGCATCGGGGCGGGACTCGCGGAGAACATCGTGGCCCACCGCGACGCCAACGGGCCGTTCCGTTCGCGGCGCGCGCTCAAGGATGTGGCCCGGCTGGGGCCGAAGGCGTACGAGCAGTGCGCGGGCTTCCTCCGTATCCGCGGCGGTGACGACCCGCTGGACGCGTCGAGTGTGCACCCCGAGGCGTATCCGGTGGTGCGGTCGATGGTGAAGCGGACGGGCAGTGAGGTCGCCTCGCTGATCGGGAACGCTTCGGTGCTGCGCACGCTGCGGCCCGGCGATTTCGTGAACGAGTCCTTCGGTCTGCCGACCGTCACCGACATCCTGCGGGAGCTGGAGAAGCCGGGGCGGGACCCGCGACCGGCTTTCAAGACGGCCACGTTCAAGGACGGCGTCGAGAAGCTCGGCGATCTGGCGTCCGGGATGGTGCTTGAGGGGGTCGTGACGAACGTCGCGGCGTTCGGCGCGTTCGTCGACATCGGTGTGCATCAGGACGGTCTGGTCCATGTCTCCGCCATGTCCAGGAACTTCGTGAAGGACCCGCGCGAGGTGGTGAAGCCGGGTGATGTGGTCAAGGTGAAGGTGATGGACGTCGACATCCCCCGCAAGCGGATCTCCCTGACGCTGCGGCTGGACGACGAGGCGCAGCCGGCCAAGCAGGACCGGGAGCGGTCCGGGGGCGGTGGCGGGCGGCCTCCGCAGCAGCGGCAAGGGGGGCGTGGTGGCCGCGGTGGCGGCGGTGGACGCCAGGCCTCGGCCCCGCCGCCGGCGAACAGCGCGATGGCGGACGCCCTGCGGCGGGCGGGGCTGACGGATCCGAACGGCGGCGACAAGCGGCGCTGAGACGCCCTGGGCGCGGCGGCGCGGGGGCCCCGGACGGGAGCCCGCGCCGCCCTCGGTTCCCCGGGATCCTCAGATCTCGGTCACCTTGCCGTCCGCCACATCGAGACGGCGGGTCGTACGGACGGCGTCCAGCATCCTGCGGTCATGGGTGACCAGCAGCAGTGTGCCGTCGTAGGAGTCGAGCGCCGACTCCAGCTGTTCGATGGCCGGCAGATCGAGGTGGTTGGTCGGCTCGTCCAGGACCAGGAGATTGACGCCCCGGCCCTGGAGGAGCGCGAGCGCGGAGCGGGTGCGCTCGCCCGGTGAGAGCGTGGTCGCGGGGCGCAGGAGATGGCCGGACTTGAGGCCGAACTTCGCGAGCAGCGTACGGATATCGGCCGGTTCGGTGTCCGGGACCGCCTTACGGAAGGCGTCCAGCAGGGATTCGGGACCGTGGAAGAGGGCGCGTGCCTGGTCCACCTCCCCGACGACCACCCCGGAGCCGAGCGTGGCGTGGCCCTCGTCCAGCGGGAGGCGGCCCAGCAGGGCGGCGAGGAGCGTGGACTTGCCGCTGCCGTTGGCTCCGGTGATGGCGACCCGGTCCGCCCGGTCGATCTGGAGCGTGACGGGTCCGAAGTGGAAGTCCCCGCGCGCCGCTTCGGCCGCGCGCAGTGTCGCCACCACGGCTCCCGAACGGTCAGCGGCGGCGATCTCCATCCGCAGTTCCCACTCCTTGCGGGGCTCCTCGACCACATCGAGGCGTTCGATCAGCCGCTGCGTCTGGCGCGCCTTGGCCGCCTGCTTCTCGGTGGATTCGCTACGGAACTTCCGGCCGATCTTGTCGTTGTCAGTCGCCTTGCGCCGGGCGTTCTTGACACCCTTCTCCATCCAGGAGCGCTGGACGTGGGCGCGCGCCTCCAGGGAGGACTTCTTGTCGGCGTACTCCTCGAACTCCTCACGGGCGTGCCGCCGCGCGGTCTCACGCTCCTCCAGATATGCCTCGTAGCCACCGCCGTAAAGCGTGATCTTCTGCTGGGCCAGGTCGAGTTCGAGCACCTTGGTCACGGTGCGTACCAGGAACTCGCGGTCATGACTGACCACGACCGTGCCGGCGCGCAGGCCCGAGACAAAGCCCTCAAGCCGGTCCAGGCCGTCGAGGTCGAGGTCGTTGGTCGGCTCGTCGAGCAGGAAGATGTCGTACCGCGAGAGCAGCAGCGAGGCCAGACTCGCGCGGGCGGCCTGGCCGCCGGAGAGCGTGGTCATGGGCTGGTCGAGGCCGATGGTCAGCCCCAGTGAGGCGGCGACCTCCTCGGCCCGTTCGTCGAGGTCGGCGCCGCCGAGGGCGAGCCAGCGCTCCAGGCCGGTCGCGTAGGCGTCATCGGCGCCGGGCGCGTTCTCGACCAGCGCCAGCGTCGCCTCGTCCAGGGCGGTCTGCGCGGCGGTGACGCCCGTACGGCGGCCCAGGAAGGCCCGTACGGTCTCCCCCGGGCGCCGGTCGGGTTCCTGAGGGAGGTGGCCGACGGCGGCGGTGGGCGGGGACAGCCTCAGCTGTCCGTTCTCGGGCGCGTCCACTCCGGCGAGCAGCCGGAGCAGGGTGGATTTCCCGGCGCCGTTGGCGCCCACGAGTCCGATCACATCGCCGGGCGCGACGACCAGATCGAGCCCGGAGAACAGCGAGCGGTCGCCGTGTCCCGCGGCGAGGTCTTTGGCTACGAGCGTGGCAGTCATCAGAGCGCCGATCCTACCGGGGCGGATTCCGGTACGGTCCGGGCATGAGCGGCACAAGCACTGATGTGATCGTGGTGGGCGGCGGAGTCATAGGGCTGACGACGGCGGTGGTGCTCGCGGAGAGCGGCCACCGCGTCGGGCTGTGGACCCGCGATCCGGTGGCGCGGACCACCTCGGCGGTGGCGGGAGCGCTGGTCTGGCCCTATCGCATCGAGCCCGCGCGCGAGGTCGGCGCCTGGCTGGCGGAGTCACTGCGCCACTATGTGCGGCTGGCGAGGACCCCGGACAGGACCGGCGTGCGGATCGTCCCGGGGCTGATGGCGGACACCCCGCTGACGGGACTGGGCAGTTGGGCCTCGCGGGTGCCCGAGCTGCGCGAGGCCCGTGCGGACGAGCTGCCCGACGGCGTCGCCCAGGGGCTGCGGGCCGCGGTCCCGCTGATCGACATGCCGGTGTATCTGCGGTACTTGAAGGCGCGGCTGCGCGCGGCGGGCGGCACGGTCGAGCGCCGGTCGGTCACGGGCTTCGCCGAGCCCGCGGCCGAGTCGTCCGTCGTGGTCGACTGCACCGGGCTCGGTGCCCGGGAGCTGGCGGGGGACGCGTCGTTGTATCCGGTGCGCGGTCAGGTGGTGATCGTGGAGAACCCGGGGATCGACGAGTGGTTCGTGGCGGCCGTCCCCGGCTCCTCCGAGACGACGTATCTGATGCCTCAGCCGTACGGGGTGCTGCTCGGCGGCACGGCGAGCGATCACTCCTGGGATCTGAGCCCCGACCCGGCCGAGGCGGCGGCCATCGTGGCGCGCTGCGCCCGGATCCGGCCCGAGCTGGCCGGGGCGCGAGTGCTTGAGCACAGGGTGGGGCTGAGGCCCGCCCGTCCCCGGGTGCGGCTGGAGGCCGAGGCCGTGCCGCTGCCCGGGGGCGGGCGGGTGGTGCACAACTACGGGCACGGCGGCGCGGGGGTCACCGTGGCCTGGGGCTGCGCGGAGGCCGCCGCCCGGCTGGCGCTGGCCTCCTAGGTCCTCACAGCAGCGCCGTCCGCCCGCCAAGCAGGCGGGACTTCGACGACACGCCCGAGCGAGGAACGGTCAGCAGGCGGCGGGCGTCGCGGCCGTCAGGTGGTAGTCCGCCCGCTCGTCGAGCAGCAGCGGCACCAGGCTCCGCTGCGACTGACGGAGCGGTACGAAGGCCCCCTCGCCGAGCGGCAGCGGTAGGGACACCACGCCGTGCAGGGCGAGTTCGTCCTTGACGTCCGTGTACTGGGCCGCGTCGAGGCGGTAGCCGCACGGCGGGTCCTGGAGGATCTTCTCGGGGGCCGCGGGGTCGTTGTCGGCGCCGCCGAGATAGACGGGGCCGCGGTCCTTGAGTCCGGCCAGCCGGGCGGTGGCCGTGGCGGTCACGATCCGCGCCCTTCGCTCGTCGGTGAAGGAGAACAGGCCCTTCAGCGAGTCGAGTTGGCTGTTCACTCGGCGCCGGTTGTTGAGCGCCTCGTCGGCCTTCTCGGCGTCCGTGAGGGCGTCGACCCGGCTCTCGATGAGCAGGCCGACCGAGTGCTTGACGCCCGAGGCGTTGCGCAGGATGCGTTCCTGGCCGTCGCCCGCCGTCTGCTTGATGGGGTCGCCGGTCACCGGGTCGGTCCAGATGCCGTAGGTGCCGATGGAGTGACCGGCCGCGCGCGCGGCGGGGCGTACGTACCGCTCCGACAGGGTCCGCGCCTCGTCGTGCACCCGCGCGTCGGTGTTGAGGTTGCGGGGCCATAGGTCGAACAGGTCCTCGTCGTAGTACGGCGGGGTGGCACCGTACTCGTGGAGGTCGTAGATGATGTCGGGCCTGCGGTCGCGGATGACGGCGGCCAGCGCGCGGCCCTCGGCCGTCTTCAGCGCGATGTGGTCGCGGTTGATGTCGACGCCGTCGGAGTTGCCGCGGGTGTCGGCGGCCCGGCCGTCCGGGTTGGCGGTGGGCAGGACGAGCACGGTCGTACGGTCCAGGAAGCGCCGGGTGGCGGAGTCCTTGGCGTAGGCGAGGTCGCGGACAGTGGTCAGACACGCCTCGCGGCCCGACGGTTCGTCGCCGTGCTGGCTGCACACCAGCAGCACGGTGGCGGGCGCGCGGCGGGCGCCCAGCTCGACGAGTTGGAGCGGCCGGCCCTGTTTGGTGGTGCCGATGGTGGTGAGGGTGGCGCGGTCGCTGCCCCGGTCGACGGCGGCCAGGAACCGCTGTTCCTGCGGCTGGCTGGTCCAGTTCGCGCCATGGCCGGACTCGAACTCCGTGCGCGGCGGGGTGTCGGCGGCCTGACCGGAGGTGGCCCGAGCGGAGGTGGCCTGCGCGGGGAGGGCCGCGATCGGCAGTACGAGGGCCGCGGCGGTCGCCGCCAGGACGAGGGTGCGCAGACGGGGTGTCATCAGGTGCGGTCTCCCGGGATCGGAGGTGTCCGGCGCGGCTCGGCCACGCCGTTCGGACGGGACTCTCGGGGTGCGCTGTGCGGCGGGACGGTGCCGGTCGTGGCGCGGGTGAACGCCTCGGCGCCGCCGACGAGTGGCAGCTTCGCGGATGTGCGGGCCAGATCGAGGGTGAGGGTCGGGGTGGTGGACGGCGGGTCGATCAGGCCCTGGTCCGTGCCGCCGATGATCAGGGCGAGCCGGTGGCCGGCGGGTACGACATGGTCGCTCGCGGCGAGTTGGAGGGTGAGGGTGTACGGCTTGCCGGGGGTGAGCGGACGGCCGTGGCCGGCCGAGGCGTAGGTGCCGAGATCGGCCCAGCCTCGGCTGAAGACCGTGTGGTCGACGTCCGCCGTCCTGGCCGCGGTCTCCCGGTAGCAGGAGCTGTCGCCGGTGGTGCTCGGGCCCCAGCAGGTGCGCTCGGTGAGGGTGGTGATGCCCTCACCGGCGTGCCCGTAGTCACGGATGGTGTCGGGGCCGAGGTCGACAAGGACCGCGGAGAGATGGGCGGTCGAGGTGGAGGGGGTGGCGGTGACGGTCACCGTGGAGGAGCCGGAGAGCCGTAGATCGCGGCTGAGCGGCCGGGTGACGAAGCCGGACTTGGCGGTGGTGGACCGGTCGATGTCCGCGGCCCAGTCGGACTCGCTCAGACGCGGGTCGTCCGTGAAGGTCTCGGTCGTACCGGGACGGGCGGGTGTACGGCCGAGTGTGCCGACGCCGGGGACGCTGCCCGCGGCGGGCCGCACCGTCGTGGCATCGGTGGCGCGCGGCGGCCACACCGTGTCGGTCGTCCAGCGGTCGGGGGCGCGCTCGATGTCCGCCATGGGCTCGCGCTCGACGCCGTTGTCGTAACCGAGCAGATAGTGGTCGAACCAGCGGTGCAGGGTGTCGACCCATTCGGTACGGCGGAAGTCGAACGGGTCGACATGACCGGTCTGGGAGAGCCAGATCTTGCGCTCCACACCCGCGTCGGCGAGCGCGTCCCACCACTGGCCGAGGTGTTTCGTGCGGACGTTGAGGTCCTGCATGCCGTGGACGGCGAAGACGCTGGCCCTGACGTTGTCGGCGTTCCGTACGTAGTCGCGCTCGCTCCACAGCCGGGTCCAGTCACCGGTGCGCGGCGCTCCGTCGATCAGCCGCTGCTGGACGGCCTGGCAGCGGGCGCGGGCCTCGGGGCTCTCCACATAGTCCGAGAGCCATTCGGGTCCCGAGTCGTAGAGGGGGGCGCCCTGGGCGAAGTAGTAGTCGTACCAGGAGCTGATCGCGGCGATCGGGACGATGGTCCTGAGCCCCTTGACGCCGGTGGCGGCGACGCCGTTGGCGATGGTGCCGTCCCAGCTCTTGCCGATCATGCCGGTGGCGCCGCTGGTCCAGGTGGCTCGTACGGGGTCGGTGCCGGTGCGGCTGCCGTACGCGCGGGCGCGGCCGTTCAGCCAGTCGACGACGGCCTTGGCGGACAGGATGTCGGAGCGTCCGCCGATGTCGACGCAGCCGTCGGAGCGGTTGGTGCCGGTCAGATCGACGGCGACGAAGGCGTAGCCGCGCGGTACGAAGTAGTTGTCGTAGTGCAGCGGGAAACCGACGGGGTCGCCGTTCGCGTCATAGGTCTTCTTCTGGCTCTCGTTGCCGCGTCCGCAGCAAGCGTAGTACGGGGAGGCATCCATGATCACGGGGATCTTCCGGCCCGACAGGGCGGCCTCGCGGGGCCGTACGACATCGACGGCGACCCGGTCGGTGCTGCCGTTCGCGTCGCCGTCGATCCCGGTGTCCACCCAGACGGACTCCCGGATGGCGTTCTCGTAGGAGTAGACGGGCTCGCTCCGGGGCGGGGGCGACTCGGCCGCCGACCGCGCGCTCGGTGCTCCGCGCCCTGTCTGTGCCTGTGCCCCCGCCGGGGCGAGCAGCACCCCGAGCAGCGCGGCGGATGCCGCCACGACCAGCGTTCTGCATGACCATCGGGCGCCCCGCGCACGGATCTCCATGGGGCGGAAGGTACCCCTGTCAACTCGCCCGCAAAAGAGGGCAGTCAAGGGGAGGGAAGGGGCGGCGCGCCCGCTCCGCGTCCGTTCCGGACCCGCTCAGCGCCCGTTCCGCTCGGGCCGTGCCCGAGGGGGCGCGGCACGGCGCTTTCCCCGCCGACTCGGCATGTTCCCTGCTCGGGCCCTCTGGGAGCGCTCTCAGGATCGCGTCGGGAGCGGCTAGGCTGGACGGTGTCCCTGCCCGCGTAGTCCGTTTCCCCTCCGACGAGGAGCGCACGTCTTGACCGAGCCGTTCCCTGGGGCCCGCCCCACTCTGGAAGCCGTCGCGGCGCGCGCCGGTGTCTCGCGGGCCACCGCCTCCCGGGTCGTCAACGGCGGTGCCGGGGTGCGACAGCCGCTGGTCGAGAAGGTGCGACGAGCGGTCGAGGAGCTGGGATACGTACCGAACCACGCGGCCCGCACCCTGGTCACCCGGCGCACCGGCGCTGTCGCCGTGATCATCGCCGAGCCGGAGATCCGGATCTTCTCCGACCCGTTCTTCTCCCAGCAGATCCGCGGTATCAGCAAGGAACTGACCGCGCACGACTACCAGTTGGTCCTGCTGCTGCTCGAAGGCCCCGGCGACTACGACCGGATCGCGCGTTATCTCGCGGGCGGCCATGTCGACGGCGCGCTCGCCTTCTCGCTGCACACCGACGATCCGATCCCCGAGATCACCCGGCGGGCCGGGATGCCGACGGTCTACGGCGGCCGGCCGAGCTGGACGAAGGCACCGGACCACCGGGACGTGCCCTATGTGGACGCGGACAACCGCGGCGGCGCCCGGGAGGCCGTGCGGTATCTGCGGGACCTCGGCCGGCGGCGGATCGCGCACATCGCGGGGCCGCGCGACCAGACGTCGGCCACCGACCGGCTCGACGGCTACCGCGATGTGCTGCTGGACGGGGACCCCGCGCTGATCGCCGAGGGCGCGTTCACCGAGGAGAGCGGGGCGCGGGCGATGACCGAGCTGCTGGCGCGGTGTCCCGGGCTGGACGCGGTGTTCGCCGCCAACGATCTCATGGCCTCGGGCGCGCTGCGGGTGCTCAAGGAGCGGGGGATCGCGGTGCCCGACGAGGTGGCGCTGGTGGGGTTCGACGACATGGACTCGGTCGCCGGGGCCACGGATCCACCGCTGACCACCGTCCAGCAGGACATCGAGGGGCAGGGCCGGCTGATGGCGCGGCTGCTGCTGCGCGGGCTCGACCGCGAGCGTGAGGGCGAGCGGGCCCCGGCGTCGGTGATCACCCCGACCACGCTGGTACGGCGGGCCTCGGCCTGAGCCGGGCCCGCCGTTCCGCGTCCGCCCGCGAGATCGTTCCGCGTCCGCCCGCGGGATGTTCCGCGTCCGCCCGCGGGATGTCGGGCGGTCCGACGGCTACTTCGTCGCTGTCGAGCGGGCCGGTACGTCGAGTGTCGTACCGTCCGAGAAGGTGACCGTCCGCGCCACCGACTCGAAGTTGTGCGCCGCGTAGGTGCGTATGCCGCCCTTGCTGAAGACGGCCGAGGCCGGGACGGACCCGGTCACCGTCGCGTCGGGAGCGCCGAGCGCGTCCAGCGTGGCGATCCAGTGGTAGGTGTGTGCCTTGGACTCACCGGCCTCGGGGGTGTATCCCGCGTGGCCCGCGTCCCACTTGGCCTTGGCGCCCGCCGGATCGGCCAGGGCCTCGAACTCCCAGAGGATGTCGCGCCATTCGACCGCCGGGCCGCCGTTCTCCCGTTCCAGCTCGGCGAGGTTACGTTCGATCGCCGCCTTCTCCCGACCCAGATGCAGTGAACCGCCGGTCACGGGAAGGACGTTGATGCCGTGGATCTCTTCGGGGTTGGCGGTCCACCAGGTGGAGTACGCGGCGCCGCTGCCCCACACCATGCCCGCCGTGTCATGACCGAAGGAGGACGGGAAGACCTGCTCGTCGGCGTCGAACCAGTACTGGGCGATGGCCTCGGACTCGGTGGCGAGCAAGTAGCTGCCCAGATCGCGCAGTTCGGCGTCGCCGGTCGCGGAGCCCCACAGGACGAGTGCGGCGCTGAGGTTGGTGGACTCCGACGACGACTCCTGGTTGTTGCCCGCGGCGAACCCCTGGTGCCCGGAGGCCCAGCTGTGGCCCGCGTACACATCGAAGCCGCGCAGGAAGGGGAAGGCGGTGTCGGTGCGGCTGGGGTTGGCCGCGTCACGGATCAGCGTCTTCACCATGCCGCCCCAGGCGGAGTCGGCGGCCCACCCCTGGTCGTACTGCGCGACGATCGCCGCCGCGTACACGTAGTAGCTGTAGTGGAAGTGGTGGTCGTTCAGCTCCGTGTCACTGCCGTAGGACGCCGGATAGCCGATCAGCGTCTTCCAGTCCTTGTCGTACGAGAACTCACTCGCGCCGCCCGCCGTGAACCACTCCTCCAGCCGGCTCTTGAGCAGCCCGAGGAGCTTGTCGCGCGTCGCGCTCTCACCGATCTGGTCGGCCATGGGCACCAGTTGGGCGAGTCTGCCCAGCGCCTTGCCCGTCCAGTATGTGTCGGTCGCGCCCGAGAACGGGTCGGCCGCGCCCGCCACCTCGTCCAGATAGCCCTTGAGCCGAGCCTGGTCGACACCGCTGGACGTCGGCAGCGCGGGCAGCACTCCCGAGGACGCCTGGGAGGTGGTGAAGGAGGCCGACTCTCGCACCTTCATCGTGCCACGTGGTGAGACATAGGTGTACGGGGTCAGCGCGTCGGCGGTGTTCAGCCACTGGTGCCGGTAGAGGGCCTGGAGGGTGCCGGTCTCGGTGCCCTCCTGCGGCTCGGTGGTGAGGCTGTAGGTGGCCTTGACCGTGCCGTCCTCGGTGCTCCAGGTCACCTTCGAGCCGGTGACGAAGCTGTAGGCGTACTTCCGGTATGTCGCGAGCGCGTCCGTGGACGGCAGGACCGCCAGCGAGAAGTAGTCGGCGCCGCCGAGCCCCGCCGTCACGGTGGATCCGGAGACGGCCCAGTCGCTTCCGGTCGGTGCGAACAGGGCGTAGTGGTGTCCCGCGACGGTGATGCCGAGGACGTTGCCGTCGTCGGCGAAGACCTGGGGCGTGGCGGCGGTGGTGATCCGCGCGTCGCCGCCCGAGCCCTTGGCGTAGACGAAGGGCAGGCCGTGGCCGATGGTGGTCCGCAGCGCCCGGGCGGCGTCGGACCAGTACGGCGTGACGGTCCAGTCCGACCAGGCGTCGGCCTTGGTGTCGGGCGAGTTGAGCCCGGTCAGACCGAGGGTGAGATCGGCCTTGTGGGCGTATTCGTACTGGCGGCCGTCGCCGACGATCGCCGGGGTGGTCGGATAGCCGACCTCCAGACCGCCGGCCGTCGCCTGATAGGTGAGGGGGTGGCCGTACATGGGGGTGGAGTACGGGTTGTCGCCGTATCGCTGGAAGGCCAGCGAGGACCACCAGTCGTTGGTGGGCAGCGGCAGGTCGCGGGCGGCCTCGGTCACCTTCGGGGTGACGGGAGTGCCGGTGTTGGTGGTGGGGCCGGATGTGCCGGCGGGCCGGCTGTCCGAGTAACTGCCTGAGCCGACGGGCACATTGGCGGCCAGCGCCGGGGACGCGGCGGGGCCGAGACCGACGGCGGCCAGGGCGGTGGCCAGAAGCAGCGCCGAGGCGGGTCTGGCGCGGGAGACGGACATGGACGGCACCTCGAAGACATGGGGGGCAAGGGCGTCCGAGAGCGCTCTCAGATGGCAGGAAACGTAAAACTCCTGAAACAGAAGTGTCAATACGTCGGACAGGTAAGGCAGTTCGCGCCGACCCTGGGTCCGAACCGTAGCCGTTATGTGTTCGAGTCTTGACGAGGAGTAGCGACCCGGGGCACGCTCCAAGCCATCTCTTGAGAGCGCTCTCACCCGCCTCTCGCGGGTACTCCGTTGTATTCCGAAGCCAAGGGAGGCTTCCCATGCCCAACGCCCGAGCCGCCAGGAGGGCCGCGGTCCGTCTCGGTGCGGTCGTGCTCTCCGGGGCACTCCTCGCCGCGTGCGGATCCGGTTCCTCGGGAGGAACCTCCGACAGCGCGGGCGGCAAGGTCACGCTGACGGTCGACCTGTTCGGGTCGTTCGGCTACAAGGAGGCGGGACTCTACGCGGAGTACCAGAAGCTCCACCCGGACATCACGATCAAACAGAGCGACACCGAGGACGAGGCCGACTACTGGAAGTCGCTCCAGACCCGGCTGGCCGGCGGGGGCGGGCTCGGCGATGTGCAGGGCATCGAGGTGGGCCGGATCGCATCGGTCACCCAGCAGCAGTCCGACAAATTCGAAGACTTGAAGCAGTACGGCGCCGACCAGCTCAAGGACCAGTTCGCCGAGGCCAAGTGGTCCGCCGCCACGACGGAGGACGGCCGGATCCTGGGTCTGGGCACGGATGTTGGGCCCGAGGCGATGTGCTACCGCACGGATCTGTTCAAGCAGGCGGGGCTGCCGACGGACCGTGACGAGCTGAGCCGGATGTGGTCCACCTGGGACGGGTATCTCGCGCTCGGCAAGGAGTACAAGAAGAAGGCGCCCGCGAAGGGCGCCTGGATCGACAGTATCGGCAGCCTCTACTCGATCATGATCGGCCAGGAGAAGGAGCGGTACTACGACGCCTCCGGGAAGCTGATCTACGAGAACAACCCGGCCGTGAAGACCGCCTGGGACACCTCGGTGGAGGCCGCGGAGTCCGGGCTGAGCGCCAAGCTCGACCAGTGGACGCCGCAGTGGAACCAGGCGTTCGCGGCCGGCTCGTTCGCCACCATTCCGTGCCCCGCGTGGATGCTCAGCTATATCAAGGGCCAGGCCGGGGAGACCGGTTCGGGCAAGTGGGACATCGCCAAGCTGCCCGGCGGCGCGGGCAACTGGGGAGGCTCGTATCTCTCCGTCCCGCGCGCCGCCAAGAACAAGAAGGAGGCGTACGAGCTGATCGAGTGGCTGACCGCGCCCGAGCAGCAGGCGAAGCTCTTCCAGAAGCAGGGGCTCTTCCCGTCCGCCACCGGCGCCATCGAGAAGGTCTCGGGCGCCAAGGACCCGTACTTCTCGGACGCGCCGATCGGCCAGATCTTCGGTGACGCGGCCAAGTCCTCCCCCGTACAGGTCCTCGGGGTCCATGACGCCAATGTGGCCCAGCAGATCACCAACGCGCTGGGCGAGGTGGAGCGCAAGGGCACCTCGTCCGAGAAGGCGTGGTCCACGGCGAAGAAGGGCGTCGACAACGTCATCGGCTGAGCACCTGGGTCCTGTCCGGTCGATCTTCACGGGCCCTCGAAGATCGACCGGACAGGACCTGGTCGGCCGACGCTGTCTCCGGGGGCGGGCTCCGGGCGGATTCCACATCTCGTCCCCGCTCCGTGCCTGTCCCCGGTCCCGTCCTTCCCCTGTCGCTCGTCCACGCTTCCGAAGGCCGTTCCATGACCCTCACCGCCACCGCGAAGGCCGCGTCCCCGCCGCCGTCCGGGCCGGCCGCCGCCCAGCCGTCCGCCGTGCGTCGCGCCTGGCGCGCCTTCTCCCCGTACGCCTATATCGCCCCGTTCTTCACGCTGTTCGCGGCCTTCGGGCTGTTCCCGCTGCTCTACACCGCGTTCGTCTCGCTCTACCGGGTGGAGCTCCAGACACCCGGCGACATGGAGTGGCGCGGTCTGGGCAACTACACCGCGCTCTTCACCGACGAGTTCTTCTGGACATCGCTGCGCAACACCTTCACCATCGGGGTGCTGTCGACCGTCCCTCAGCTGGCGATGGCCCTGGGCCTGGCCCATCTGCTCAACTACAAGCTGCGCGGCCGGACGTTCATCCGTACGGCGATCCTGCTGCCGTACGCCACCTCGGTCGCCGCCGCGACGCTCGTCTTCGCCCAGCTCTTCGGCCGCGACTTCGGTCTGATCAACTACGTACTGGGGCTGGTCGGTTTCGACCCGGTGGACTGGCAGACCGGTACGGTCGCCTCGCAGATCGCCGTGTCGACCATCGTCATCTGGCGCTGGACCGGCTACAACGCGCTGATCTATCTGGCCGGCATGCAGTCGATCCCCAGCGAGCTGTACGAGGCCGCCGAGGTCGACGGGGCCTCGCGCTGGCGGCAGTTCCTCCATGTCACCCTGCCGGGGCTGCGCCCCACGATCGTCTTCACCACCATCGTCTCCACGATCGGCGCCACTCAGCTCTTCGGTGAGCCGCTGCTCTTCGAGGGGTCCATCTCGGGCGGTATCTCGCATCAGTACCAGACCCTCGGCCTCTATATGTACGAGCAGGGCTGGGGCTTCTTCCATCTGGGCCGGGCCGCCGCCATCGCCTGGGTGATGTTCGTCCTGATCCTGCTGCTGGTCGGCGTCAACGCCCTGATCGCCCGCCGCCGTTCCGGTAAGGAGGCCGGCCGATGACCGCGCTCGCCGCACCCCCCACTCCACCGCCGGGGACCGAGGACCGGCCGCGGCGGTCCTCACGACGCGGCGGCCGGGCCGGACGCACCATGCACGGGGGCAGGCTCTCGTACGCGATCCTGGCCGTCGCGCTGCTCTTCTCGGCGTTCCCGTTCTACTGGACGATCGTCGCGGCCAGCCGCTCCAACGCCGAGCTGGCGAAGGTGCCGCCGAGTCTGCTGCCGGGGCCGAACCTCATCCGCAACTTCGAGGCGGTACTGGAGGAGGCCGATATCGGCAAGGCCCTCCTCAACTCCTTCATCGTGTCCGGTTCGATCACCGTCGGTACCGTGCTGTGCTGCACCCTCGCCGGATTCGCCTTCGCCAAACTGCGCTTCCGCGGCCGGGGCGCGCTGCTCGCCGTGACCGTGGGCACGATGATGATCCCGCCGCAGCTCGGCGTGATCCCGCTGTTCATGCTGATCGCCGAACTCCAGTGGGTGAACCAGCTCCAGGCCGTCATCCTGCCCGGACTCGTCTCCGCCTTCGGGGTGTTCTTCATGCGCCAGTATCTGGTGCAGTCGCTGCCCGACGAGTTGATCGAGGCCGCCCGGGTGGACGGCGCCTCCACCGCGCGGATCTTCTGGTCGATCGTGGTGCCCATCGCCCGGCCGGGGATGGCGGTGCTCGGCATGCTGACCTTCATGGCCGCCTGGAACGACTTCTTCTGGCCGATCATCGCGCTCTCCTCGCAGAATCCGACCGTGCAGGTGGCGCTGCGCCAGCTCGGCGGCGGCTATGTCCACGACCAGTCCGTGATCATGGCGGGCACCCTGCTCGGCACGCTGCCCGTGCTGCTGGTCTTCGGCCTGCTCGGCCGGCAGATCGTCGGCGGCATCATGCAGGGCGCCGTCAAGGGCTGATCCCCGCCTGTCGCGCACTGTCCGAGGTCCCCGTCCGCACGCGCCCGTACGAGCCCCCTCTCCGCTGCCTCTCCCCCCTTGTTCTGTCTCATCTCACGGGAGTTCCTGCCATATGACCGCTGTCGACGCACGTCCCCAGACCACCGCGGAGTCGCGATTCCCTCCCGGTTTCCGCTGGGGTACCGCCACCGCCGCGTACCAGATCGAGGGGGCCGCCGCCGAGGACGGCCGTACCCCGTCCATCTGGGACACCTTCAGCCGCGCTCCCGGCCGGGTCCGCAACGGTGACACCGGCGATATCGCCGCCGACCACTATCACCGGATGGACGAGGACGTCGCACTGCTGAAGGAGCTGGGGGTGACGGACTACCGCTTCTCGGTGTCCTGGCCGCGCGTCCAGCCGACCGGGCGCGGCCCGGCCGTACAGCGTGGCCTGGACTTCTACCGGCGGCTGGTGGACGCGCTGCTGGCGGCGGGCATCCGGCCGGTCGCCACGCTCTACCACTGGGATCTGCCCCAGGAACTGGAGGACGCGGGCGGCTGGCCGCAACGCGACACAGCGGCGCGGTTCGCGGAGTACGCGAAAACGGTCGCCGAGGCCCTGGGCGACCGGGTGGCCACCTGGACCACCCTCAACGAGCCGTGGTGCGCGGCGTTCCTGGGGTACGGCTCCGGTGTCCATGCCCCGGGCCGTACGGATCCGGTCGCCGCGCTGCGCGCCGCCCACCACTTCAATCTCGCCCATGGCCTGGCCACCCGCGCGCTGCGCGACGCGCTGCCCAGGAAGTCCGAGATCTCGCTGACCCTCAATCTGCACGCCGTCCGGCCGCTGACGGAGTCGGCGGCCGATCTCGACGCGGTGCGCCGGATCGATGCCGTCGGGAACCGGATCTTCCTCGATCCGGTGTTCCACGGGCGGCTGCCCGCGGATCTGGTCGAGGACACCACCGCGCTGACGGACTGGGCGTTCGTCCGGGACGGCGATCTGGCGGTCGCCGCCACGCCCATCGACTCGCTGGGGATCAACTACTACTCCCCCACGGTCGTCGCGGCCGGTTCCTGCGACACCCCGTCACCGTGGCCGGGCGCCCAGGGGCATGTACGGTTCGTCCCCGCGCCGGGACCGCGTACCGCGATGGACTGGCCGGTCGACGCGGACGGACTGTACGAACTGCTCACGCGGCTGCGGGACGAACTGCCCGACACCCCGCTGATGGTCACCGAGAACGGCGCGGCGTACGACGACTACGCGGATCCGTCCGGCGCGGTGCACGACCCCGAGCGGGTGGCCTATCTGCGGGCCCATCTCCACGCCGTCCACCGCGCGATCGCGGACGGCGCGAAGGTGCGCGGCTATTTCCTCTGGTCGCTGCTGGACAACTTCGAGTGGGCGTACGGCTACAGCAAACGGTTCGGCATCGTCCACGTGGACTTCGCAACCCAGCGCCGTACGGTCAAGGACAGCGCGCGCTGGTACGCGGGGGTCATCGGCCGGGGCGCTCTGGACTAGGTCCTGTCCGACCGGACAGGACCTAAGGGCTGTGCGGGACGGGACAGGGGCCCGCCACGGCAACGGCACTGCCCCGGTCCGATCCCGCGCTCCGGCCAAGGACGCATCCGATCGGACCGGGGCCGTGAAACTCAGGCGTGGTCGGCGAACACCTCGCCCTTCGCCGCCTTCTCGACCAGCAGCGCGGGCGGCTCGAAGCGGGCGCCGTACCGCCGCGCCAGCTCTCGGGCGCGGGCCACGAAACCGGGCAGGCCGCCCTCGTACCCGTTGATGTACTGGAGCACTCCGCCCGTCCAGGCCGGGAAGCCGATGCCCATGATGGAGCCGATATTGGCGTCGGCCACCGAGGTCAGGACGTTCTCCTCCAGACAGCGGACGGAGTCCAGCGCCTCGGAGAAGAGCATCCGCTCCTTCATGTCGAGGAACGGAACCTCCGTGCGGGCCTCGCCTGTCGGAGTGCCGAAGTGCTCGCGCAGGCCCGGCCAGAGGCGGGTCCGCCTGCCGTTCTCGTCGTACTCGTAGAAGCCCGCGCCCCCGGCGCGTCCGGGCCGGCCGAACTCGTCCACCATCCGGTCGATGACCGTGTCCGCCGGGTGCGCGGTCCAGGTGCCGCCAGTCTCCTCGACCGCGCGCCGCGCCTCGTTCCGGATCTTCCTGGGCAGGGTGAGCGTCAGCTCGTCCATCAGCGAGAGCACCTTGGCGGGGTAGCCGGCCTGCGCGGCGGCCTGTTCGACCGAGGCGGGTTCGACACCCTCGCCGACCAGCGCCACGCCCTCGTTGATGAACTGCCCGATCACCCGCGAGGTGAAGAAGCCGCGCGCGTCATTGACCACGATCGGGGTCTTCCTGATCGCACGCACCAGATCGAACGCGCGGGCCAGCGCCTCGTCCCCGGTCCGCTCGCCCTTGATGATCTCCACAAGCGGCATCTTGTCGACCGGCGAGAAGAAGTGCAGCCCGATGAAGTCGGCGGGCCGGGAGACGCCCTCGGCGAGCACGGTGATGGGCAGGGTGGAGGTGTTGGAGCAGAGCAGCGCGTCGGGCTCGACAATGTCCTGGATCTCCTGGAACACCTTGTGCTTGAGCGCGGTGTCCTCGAAGACCGCCTCGATCACCGCGTCGCATCCGGCGAGGTCGGCGGGGTCGCCGGTCGGGGTGATACGGGCGAGCAGCGCGTCCCGCTCGGCCTCGGTCTTACGGCCCCGGGAGAGCGCCTTGGCGAGCAGTTTCTCGGAGTACGCCTTCCCTTTCGCGGCGGCTTCCGCCGAGACGTCCTTCAGCACGACGTCGAGTCCGGCGCGTGCGCAGGAGTACGCGATGCCCGCGCCCATCATCCCCGCGCCGAGGACCGCGACCTTGCGGATCTCGCGCGGTGCGATGCCCTGGGGGCGGCTTGCGCCCGAGTTGACGGCCTGGAGGTCGAAGAAGAACGCCTGGATCATGTTCTTGGCGGTCTGGCCGGTGACCAGTTCGGTGAAGTAGCGGGCCTCGATGGTCTGAGCGGTCTCGAAGTCGACCTGGGAGCCCTCGACGGCCGCCGCGAGGATATTGCGCGGCGCCGGGTAAGGGGCGCCCGCCGTCTGCTTCTTCAGGTTGGCGGGGAACGCGGGCAGATTGGCGGCGAAGCGCGGGCTGGACGGCGTACCGCCGGGGATCTTGTAGCCCTTGACGTCCCACGGCTGGGACGACTCGGGGTGGGTGTCGATGAAGGCACGGGCACGGGCGAGCATGTCGTCGGCGGTGGCGGCGACCTCATGGACGAGCCCGTTCTCCAGGGCGCGCGCCGGGGTGTACTGGGTGCCCTGGAGCAGCACCTTGAGCAGCGCGTCCGCGACGCCCATCAGCCGTACGGTACGGGTGACCCCGCCGCCCGCGGGCAGCAGTCCGAGCGTCACCTCGGGCAGCCCGATCCTGGAGCCGGGCGCGTCCAGGGCGATCCGATGGTGGCAGGCGAGCGCGATCTCGTAACCGCCGCCCAGAGCCGCGCCGTTGAGGGCCGCGACCACGGGCTTGCCGAGGGTTTCGATACGGCGCAGGGCGCGCTTGACGGCCAGGCTGCCCTCGAAGACCTGCTCGGCGTCGGCGGGACCGAGCTTGATCATGTCCTTGAGGTCGCCGCCCGCGAAGAAGGTCTTCTTCGCGGAGGTGATGATGATGCCGCGGATGCTGTCCTGCTCGGCCTCCACGCGGTCGGCGATCGCCGCGATGGACCGCCGGAAGGCCTGGTTCATGGTGTTGGCGGACTGGACGGGGTCGTCGAGGACGAGGGTGACGACGCCTGTCCCGTCCTGCTCCCAGCGAATCGCCGGGGAGGCAGGGGTGGTGGACTCGCTCATGCTGCTGCTCCGTATCGGGGAAATCCGGACGGGGGTCCAGGAGGGGGAATCCGGGGGAACCGGGCGGGGTCCGGGAGTTGGCCGGAGGCACGGGCCGTCAGAGCCGTTCCACGATGGTGGCGACCCCCATACCGCCGCCGACGCAGAGCGTGGCCAGGCCGTACCGCTTGTCCTGGCGCTCCAGTTCGTCCACGAGAGTGCCGAGGATCATCGCGCCGGTGGCCCCCAGCGGATGGCCGAGCGCGATGGCGCCGCCGTTGACATTGACCTTGTCCAGCGAGAGGCCCATCTCCTCGACGAAGCGCAGGACGACCGCCGCGAAGGCTTCGTTGATCTCGACGAGGTCGATGTCCTCGATGGTCAGCCCGGCCTTGGCGAGCGCCTTGCGGCTGGCGGGAGCGGGGCCGGTCAGCATGATGGTCGGCTCGGAACCGGAGACGGCCGCGGAGACGATCCGGGCGCGGGGCGTGAGTCCCTGACGTTCGCCGGTCTCGCGGGAGCCGATGACGACCAGGGCCGCGCCGTCCACGATGCCGGACGAGTTGCCCGCGTGATGGACATGGTCGATCTGCTCGACCCAGTGGTACTTCTGGAGGACGACGGCGTCGAAGCCGCCCTTGTCCCCGATTCCGGCGAACGACGGTTTCAGCGCGGCGAGCGTGTCGGCGGTGGTGCCGGGGCGCATGTGCTCGTCGTGGTCGAGGACAGTGAGGCCGTTGCGGTCGAGGACCGGCACGACCGAGCGTTCGAAGCGGCCCTCCTTCCACGCGGTGGCCGCCCGTTCCTGGGACAGCGCGGCGAACTCGTCCACATCGCGCCTGCTGAAGCCGCCGAGGGTGGCGATCAGGTCGGCGCCGACGCCCTGCGGGGCGAAGCCCGTCCGGAAGCTGGTCATCGGGTCCATGGCCCAGGCGCCGCCGTCGGAGCCCATCGGCACCCGCGACATCGACTCCACGCCGCCCGCGAGGATCAGGTCCTCCCAGCCGGAGCGGATCTTGGCGGCGGCCAGATTGACGGCTTCCAGCCCGGAGGCGCAGAAGCGGTTCTCCTGGACGCCCGCGACGGAGTCGGGCAGTCCGGCGGCGACGGCCGCGATCCGAGCGATGTCCGAGCCCTGGTCGCCGAGCGGGCTCACCACACCGAGGACGATGTCGTCGATCGCCGCCGGATCGAGTCCGGGCAAGCGGCGGCGCAACTCATGGATCAGTCCGACGACGAGATCGATCGGCTTCGTGCCGTGCAGGGCGCCATTGGCCTTGCCGCGGCCGCGCGGGGTGCGGATCGCGTCGTAGACGAACGCTTCGGTACTCACGGCGACTGCCTTTCGGGAGGAGGAGGAGCGAAACGATGGGGATGAGGAGAGGATCGAGCGGCCGATGATCTCCTTGGCCAGGAAGGTACGGACGGTCGCGCCGACGCGTCGTGCCCGGCGGCGAAGATCTGGCGCTTCAACTCGGCTGCCCTCCTTGCCTGTTCTCCGTGACTGGGCTGTTGTCCGTGACTGGGCTGTTCCCCGTGGCACCTGCGGGCAGATCCCAGTCGCGGGCCACCTCGGCGGTGTCCGCGCCGGGCCGCGCGGGCGCGTGGCGCACCGACCCGGGAGTGACGGAGAACCGCGGCGCGGGCGCGGGCTGGGTGAGTCCCGCGTGGTGGGTGAAGGTGCCGCGGGCCGCCAGATGCGGGTGGGCCGGGGCCTCGCGCAGGGAGAGCACCGGCGCGACACACGCGTCGGAGCCCTCGAAGACCGCTGTCCACTCCTCCCGGGTCTTCGTTCTGAACCGGGCGGCGACCGCCTCGCGCAGTTCGTCCCAGCGCCCGAAGTCCTTGCGCGACGGGAGCTCTTCGGCGATGCCGAGCAGTTCCACGAACTCGTTGTAGAACCGCTGCTCCAGCGCGCCGACCGCCATGTACTCACCGTCGGCGGTCTCGTACGTACCGTAGAACGGACTTCCCCCGTCGAGCAGATTGGCGCCTCGCCGGTCCTGCCAGCCACCCGCGCCCATCATCGCGTGGATCATGGTGGTGAGATGGGCGGTGCCGTCGACGATCGCCGCGTCCACCACCTGTCCCGCGCCGTCGGGCGTACGCGCGTGCTGGAGCGCGGCGAGGACCCCGATGACCAGATAGAGCGCGCCGCCCGCGTAGTCGCCGAGGAGATTCGCCGGGAGCGCGGGGGGCTCCCCGGCCGTGCCGATCATGGAGAGCGCTCCGCTGACGGCGATATACCCGATGTCGTGCCCGGCGCGCTCGGCGAGCGGTCCGTCCTGGCCCCACCCGGTCATCCGCCCGTACACCAGCCGCGGATTGCGGTCCAGGCACTCCCGCGGGCCGACACCGAGGCGCTCGGCGACCCCCGGCCGGTATCCCTCGATGAGTACGTCCGCGCGCTCGGCCAGATCGAGGACACGGGCCGCGCCGTCCTCGGTCTTGAGGTCGATCAGCACGGACCGCTTGTTGCGGTTGGTCAGGTCGTACGCCGGATCGATGCCGAGGCCCGCGCCGCCCGGACGGTCGACCCGTACGACATCGGCGCCGAGATCGGCGAGGGTCATCGCGGCGAAGGGGCCGGGGCCGATACCGGCCAGCTCGACCACGCGTACGCCCGTCAGCGGACCATTTCCTGCGGCTGCCATCCGGCTCCCATCCGGCTCCCGACACTGGGTGACACACCTGGTGAAACACCAGCGATGCCAAGAACGCGTCCCGCTCGGCACAACCCCTCGGGCCGAGCAAGCGCTTAGTTCTCACTGTCGAGCCTATGCCGACCCGACCGGTTCCGCGATGCGCGTTCCCGACTCCGTCCCCGGGATCTCACGCTAGCCTCGGCCACCGGCAATGGCGCGGGGCGGAACGGCGGAGGACTCAATGGCCAGGACGAACGGGACGGAGCGCCCCTACGACATCGTGCTCTTCGGGGCGACGGGCTTCGTGGGGACGCTGACCGCGGAGTATCTCGCGGCCCACGCCCCCGAGAACTGCCGCTGGGCCATCGCCGGGCGCGATCAGGCCCGGCTGGAGCGGCTGCGGGAACGGCTCACCGCGCTCAATCCGGGGTGCGCCGTGCTCCCCGTACTGCGGGCCGACGCGGCGGACCCCGACTCGCTGCGAGCCCTCGCCGAGTCCACCCGCGTCGTCGCGTCGACCGTCGGGCCGTATATCTGGTACGGCGAGAGGCTTGTGGCGGAGTGCGCGGAGGCGGGGACCGACTACGCCGACCTGTGCGGCGAGCCCGAGTTCCTGGACCTGATGTATCTGCGTTACGACGTCCGCGCCCGGGAGACCGGGGCACGGCTCGTGCACGCCTGCGGCTTCGACGCGATCCCCAGCGATCTGGGCGCGTACTTCACCGTCCAGCACCTGCCGGAGGACGTACCGCTGCGCGTGGACGCGTTCGTACGTTCCAACGCCCTCTTCTCCGGCGGAACACTCGCCAGCGTGCTGACGGCCATGAGCCGTGGCCGGCAGTCGCTGCACGCCGCCCGGGAGCGGCGGCTGCACGAGCCGAGGCTGGTCGACCGCCGCGCGCGGGGGTCCCTCGGCGCCCCGCACTTCAGTCGGGAGACCGGGTACTGGGCGCTGCCGCTGCCGACGCTCGACGCACAGGTGGTGGCGCGCTCGGCGGCGGCGCTGCCGCGCTACGGCCCCGATTTCCGCTACCGGCACTTCGCCGGGGTGAAGACACTGCCGGTGGCGCTCGGCGGCAGCGCGGCGGCCGGGGTGGGCGTAGCCCTGGCCCAACTGCCCTCGGTCCGGAGGTGGTTGACGGGACGATTCGAGTCGGGCAGCGGCCCCGACCTCGAACGCAGGCGAGCGAGCACCTTCTCGCTCCGCCTGGTGGGCACGGGCGGCGGACACCGGGTCTTCGCCGAGGTCTCGGGCGGCGACCCCGGCTATGACGAGTCGGCGAAGATGCTGGCCGAGTCGGCGCTCTCGCTCGCCATGGACGAGCTGCCGGCCACCGCGGGCCAGGTGACCCCGGCGGTGGCGATGGGCGACGCGCTGCTGGGGCGGCTGCGGGCGGCGGGGCTGGGGTTCAGGATCGTGGACGCGCGGGAGCTGGACGCGGCCGGCTGAGCCCTGGTGGGACGGTCGGGGTCAGTCGGCGGGGCTGGGGTCCGTGACCGGGGCTGGGGTGCGTCGGGGGGCTGGGGTCCGTCGGCGGGACTGGGGTCCGGCTGGGCGGCCCGGCCCCTCGGGGGCGGCGCGGTCCGCCGGGGGCGACGCGGTCCGTCGGGGGCGGCGCGGCCGGGGAACTGCCTCAGTCGGTTGTCTCCCGCAGCGCGCGGCGGCAGAGCGCGTCGGCCCGCCGGGTGGACTCGGGAAGGCGGTAGTGGGGTGTCAGCCGCAAGGTGTGCGCGCAGGCGTTGGCGAGGCCGACGCGGTGGCCGACCGAGACGAACACCGGCTTGACGCCCTCCCGCGTGCGCAGCGCCCGCCCCACCTCCTCGCCGTCGTCGGCCAGCAGCGGTGAGGAGTCACCGCGCCGGCCGCCCGGCTGCTGGTACGAGAAGGTGAACGGGTTCTTGGCCACACCGATCACCGGGAGGCCGGTGAGCACCCCGAGATGCGCGGCGAGCCCGAAGCGCCGCGGATGGGCCAGGCCGTAGCCGTCGCAGACGATGAGGCCGGGCTCCGAGGTGAGCGCTTCGAGGGCGGCCAGGACGGTGGGGATCTCCCGGAAGGCGAGCAGTCCGGGCACGTACGGGAAGGCGACCGTGCCGACGGCGGTGGCCTCCTCGACGACGGCGAGGGTGGCGGCGTCGAGCACGACGGCCGCGGCGGCGACGACATCGCGCTCGTCGTCGTACGCCACATCCACCCCCGTCACCAGCCCGGTCCCGGGCGGCGGCCCCGGCTCGTCCCGTACGACCAGGCCGCGCAGCTCGTCCTGGATGGCACGGGCCTCGGTCTCGTCCTCGGGCGTTCTGATCATCTTCATGACCAACACACAGTAGGCCCTGACACCTCCCGCCTGGCACGCGACGCCTGGCACCGCGAGGCCTGGCGCGCGCTCGGGGCGTTGCCGGGCCCGCCCGGAGTGCGCCCGTCCGGGGGCGGAATCACGCCATGGCGGAGACCGCCGGGGGCACGGTGACACAGCTCACTCCCGTTTTGGAGCACGTATCGAGGCGCTCCACCGTCTTTCCCATAGAAGAAGACCTCATCCAGGTCCGACGAAGGGGAGCAGGCCATGACGCTCGTCATTGAACAGGCCGTACAGGCCCGGCTGGTCGCGTCCGCTCCCCGGCTGGAGACCGTACCCGCGACCCTGCGCTACGACCGGGCGGACCCCTTCGCCGTACGGATGGCGTTCCCGCCCCCGGCGACGCTGGAGGGCACCGAGGTGACCTGGGAGTTCTCCCGTGAGCTCTTGGCGAAGGGCATGACCGAGCCCGTCGGGATCGGGGACGTACGGGTGCGGCCCTTCGGGTACGGCCGTACGGTGCTGGAGTTCCACGCTCCCGAGGGCACCGCGATGGTCCATCTGCGCACCGCCGAGCTGCGGCGTTTCCTGGAGCGTTCCGAGGATCTCGTCCCGGTCGGCCGCGAGCATCTCCACCTCGATCTCGACCACGATCTGACCGAGCTGCTGCGCGACGCCTGCTGAGCCCGCCCGCCCCAGTCCCCGCGCCGCGTCCGCGTCCGAGTCCGTCCGGCGCGCCCACACCCACTCCGCCGTAATCGCGTTGACCACACCCCGGACCCTCCCTACGGTGGGTCGTGGTCCTGTTGTCGCCGATTGGAGTAGGACGTTGCTCGTCTGAGGTCCTGAGACACCGCTGCCGCACAGCCTCCGCCGGTTCTTCCGGCCGTTGTGCGTCTCGTGTGTGACCTCGGCCGCCGAGCCGTCCTCCGACCGGGATCCTCCGTCTCGCGGTGTCTCCATCCGTTGCCCCGTACGCCTGACTTCCCCGCGACGACCGGAGACCTCCATGTCCAACACTCCCACGTTCATCACCTGCGCCGCCCTCTCGTTCACCTGGCCCGACGGGACCGGTGTGTTCGATGATCTCCAGCTGGCCGTAGGCCCCGGCAGAACCGGCCTGATCGGCCTCAACGGATCAGGAAAATCAACGCTGTTGCGGCTCATCGCGGGCGAACTCACCCCGGTCGAGGGCACGATCAAGGTGGCCGGCGAGATCGGTCATCTGCCGCAGACCGTGGTGCTCGACACCGCGCTGCGGGTGGACGAGGCCCTTGGTATCGCGGCGACCCGCGGCGCGCTGCACGCCATCGAGTCGGGCGACGCGAGCGAGGAGCACTTCACCATCGTCGGCGACGACTGGGACGTCGAGGAGCGGGCCCATGCCACCCTCGCTCAGCTCGGCCTCGGGCATCTCGGCCTCGACCGGACCATCGGCGAGATGTCGGGCGGCGAGTGCGTGCTGCTCCGGCTGGCCGCGCTGCTGCTGGCCGGGCCCGCGGTGCTGCTGCTCGACGAGCCGACCAACAACCTCGATCTGCACGCGCGGCGGCGGCTGTACGACGCGGTCGACACCTGGTCCGGTGTGATGGTCGTGGTCAGCCATGACCGCGAACTGCTGGAACGCGTCGACCAGATCGCGGATCTCCGGGACGGCGAAGTGCGGTGGTACGGCGGCAACTACACGGCCTACGAGGACGCGCTCGCCCAGGAACAGGAGGCGGCCGAACGCATGGTGCGGGTCGCGGAGGCCGACGTACAGCGACAGAAGCGCGAACTGGCCGAAGCCCAGCAGAAGTTGGCCAAGCGCGTGCGCTACGGCCAGAAGATGTACGACACCAAGCGGGAGCCCCGGGCCGTCATGAGGATGCGCAAGCGCACCGCCCAGGAGTCCGCGGGCAAGCACCGCGTCATGCACACCGAGCGGCTGGCCGAGGCGAGGGAGCGCCTGGACGAGGCGGTGGACGCGGTACGGGACGACGACGAGATCCGTATCGAGCTGCCGCACACCACGGTCCATCCCGGCCGAGCCGTGCTCACCCTGCGCGAGCTGCGACTGCCGTACGGGGCCGAGGCCAAGGGGGAGTTCGAGATCCGCGGCCCCGAGCGGATCGCGCTCGTCGGCCGGAACGGCTCGGGCAAAACCACACTGCTGCGTACGGTCGCCGGGGAGCTGGAGCCGGTCGCCGGTGAGGCGCTGACCCATGTCCCCTCGCGCTTTCTGCCTCAGCGGCTGGATGTCCTCGATGACGCGCTGAGCGTGGTGGACAACGTGGCGCGGTTCGCGCCCGGGGCGACGAACAACATGATCCGGGCGCGGCTGGCACGCTTCCTGTTCCGGGGCGCGCGTGCCGACCAGCCGGCCGGGACGCTCTCGGGCGGGGAGCGCTTCCGGGCCTCGCTCGCCGCGCTGCTGCTCGCGGAGCCGGCGCCGCGGCTGCTGATGCTGGACGAGCCGACGAACAACCTCGACATGGCGGGCGTGCGCCGGCTCACGGCCGCCCTGGAGTCGTACGCGGGCGCGCTGATCGTGGTGAGCCATGATGTGCCGTTCCTGGAGTCGCTCGGCATCACCCGCTGGCTGCTGCTGGACGGGGAGCTGCGCGACACCACCGCCGAGGAGGTACGGGCAGCCGGAACGCGTGGATAAGTGGACTGCCGAGGTGGTGGATTGGCGGAGGGGTGGATTCGCGATGTGAGGGATTGGCGGAGGTGTGGGTTGGCGGCGGAGTGGCGGCGGAGTGGCGGATGGTGGAATGAGCGGAAAGGCGGCCGGGGCACCGGGCACGGCGCCGGGCACCGGGCGCCGGGCACCGGGCGCCGGGCACCGGGCACCGGGCACCGGGCACCGACCGGAAATCCGGACAGAAGATGTCCGGGTTTCCGGTTAGCTTCGGGGCATGCCTCAGAACATCACCATCACGGGAGCCCGCGAGAACAACCTCCGGGACGTGTCCCTCACCATTCCGAAGGGCAAGATCACCGTCTTCACCGGGGTATCGGGGTCGGGCAAGTCCTCGATCGTCTTCGACACCGTCGCGGTGGAGTCGCAGCGCCAACTGAACGAGACGTTCACCTCGTTCATCAGAAGTTTCCTGCCGAAGTACGAGCGCCCGCAGGTCGACGGGATCGACGATCTCTCGGTGGCGGTCGTCGTCGACCAGAAGCCGATCGGCGGCAATGTCCGCTCCACGGTCGGCACGATGACGGACATCTACTCGGTGATCCGGGTGCTGTTCTCGCGCCATGGCGTGCCGAGCGCAGGGGCGGCGACCGCGTACTCCTTCAATGACCCGTCGGGGATGTGCGCGCTCTGTGACGGGGTGGGCCGGGTGGTGGCGCTCGACATCGACCGGGCGATCGACTGGAGCAAATCGCTCGACGAGGGCGCGCTGCTGCTGCCCGGGCTCTCCGTGAACAGCTGGGAGTGGAGTCTGTACGCCGAGTCCGGCCACTTCGACCGGGCGAAGCCGCTCGGCGAGTACACCGACGAGGAGCGCGAACTGCTGCTGCACGGCGGCGACTTCAAGGTCCGGATCGAAGTGAAGTCGGGCGCGGTCGATATGCGGTTCGAGGGAATCGTCTCCCGCTTCACCCGGCTCTTCCTCAACCGTGACACCGCCAATCTCTCCGAGAAGCGCAAGGAGGCGGCGGCGCGCTTCACGGTGGAGCGGCTGTGCGAGGCGTGCGGCGGGGCGCGCCTCAACGAGGCCGCGCTCGCCTCCCGTATCGACGGGCTGAGCATCGCCGATCACACCCGCATGGAGGTCGCCGATCTGGTGGAGGTGCTGGGCCGGATAGCTGATCCCGTGGCGACCCCGATCGCGGCCGCCGCCCGTGAGCGGCTGGAGCGGCTGGTCGGGATCGGGCTCGGCTATCTCAGTCTGGACCGGGAGACCACCACGCTGTCCGGCGGCGAGGGCCAGCGGCTCAAAATGGTGCGCCATCTGGGGAGTTCGCTGACCGGCCTCACCTTCATCTTCGACGAGCCGAGTGTGGGACTGCATCCGCGCGATGTCGGCCGACTGAACGATCTGCTGGTACGGCTGCGCGACAAGGGCAATACGGTGCTGGTGGTGGAGCACGACCCGGATGTGATGGCGATCGCGGACCATATCGTCGACATGGGTCCGAAGGCCGGGACGGACGGCGGCCGGATCGTCTACGAGGGCCCGGTGGACCGGCTCCGGGACGCCGATACGCTCACCGGCCGCTGTCTGCGCCGCCGTACACCCGTCAAGGAGTCGTTCCGCTCCCCCGCCGACTGGCTTCCGGTGACCGGCGCGGCGCTGCACAACCTCAAGGGCATCGACGTACGGTTCCCGACCGGCGTGCTCACGGCCGTGACCGGGGTGGCGGGATCCGGGAAGTCGACACTGATCTCGGAGGTGTTCACCGCGGCGTACCCGGAGGCGATCGTCATCGACCAGGGCGCCATCACCGCCTCGTCCCGCTCCACCCCCGCCTCGTATCTCGGCGTCATGGACACCATCCGCAAGATCTTCGCCAAGGAGAACGGGGTCGCGCCGGGGCTGTTCAGCTTCAACTCCTCGGGTGCTTGCGGGGAGTGCTCGGGACGCGGGCTGATCTACACCGATCTCGCCTTCATGGACCCGGTGACCACCACCTGCCACGTCTGCGAGGGACGGCGCTTCCACGACGAGGTGCTGCGGCATACGGTGCGGGGCCGCTCCATCGTCGACGTACTGGACATGACGGCGGCGGTGGCCATGGAGTTCTTCACGGACAAGGCGCTGCTGCGGAAGCTGCGTACGCTCAACGACGTCGGGCTGACCTATCTCACCCTCGGCCAGCCGCTCAGCTCGCTCTCGGGCGGCGAGCGCCAGCGCATCAAGCTGGCGACGCAACTGCACCGCACGGGCAGTGTGTACGTACTCGACGAACCGACCACGGGGCTGCACATGGCGGACGTGGACACACTGGTGACACTGCTGGACCGGCTGGTCGACGCCGGGAACTCGGTGATCTGCGTCGAGCACAACATGGATGTGGTCAAGCGGGCGGACTGGGTGATCGATCTCGGTCCCGACGGCGGCAAGCACGGCGGAGAGATCGTCTTCGAGGGCACTCCGCGGCAGTTGCTCGATCACCCCAAGTCCTTCACCGCCGAGTATCTGCGCAGGGAGCAGGAGCGAGCCCCTCTCCCGGCCTGAGCGGGCGCGAGCCGGCTCCGCTGGGCGCGAGCCGGCTCCAGTGGGCAGGGGCCGGGTCCAACGGGCAGGGGTCGGCTCCAGCGGGCAGGGGTCGGCTCCGGTGGGCATGGCGGGTCATGATGAGCGGGCTCGTACCGGTCGATATCAGCGAGTACGAGAGACTCGAAGGGGGCGTGACGTGTCTCTCTGTGTGCCGTCAAGACCTTTCCGACCTGCGCGCATGACCGAGCGTAGGGATGTCCGACGTCAGCGGGCTTGGCCTTCGCCTTACCGGGGCCTTAACCTACGGTGTCGTAACCTACGAACCCGTAGGTAAACCTCCCGTCCCCCCTGGAGTACCCGTGTCGATCACCTCTCCCCACCTCGGCAGTTCGGACGCGTGGACTGACGCCCGGCTGCTGTACGCGCTGGAAGAGGTGGTCGAGAAGGAGCTCAACCGCCATCTCAAAGTCGCCAAGGACTGGATGCCGCACGAGTACGTGCCGTGGTCCAACGGCCGCAACTTCCCCGGCATCTTCGAGAACGGCGAGGCGTGGAGCCCCGAGCAGTCGAAGGTCACCGACATAGGCAAGATCGCGCTCGTGGTCAATCTACTGACCGAGGACAACCTCCCCAGCTACCACCACGAGATCGCGAGTCTCTTCGGCCGCGACGGGGCCTGGGGCACCTGGGTGCACCGCTGGACCGCGGAAGAGGGCCGGCACGGCATCGTGATGCGGGACTATCTGCTCACCTCGCGGGCCGTGGACCCGGACAAGCTGGAGCAGTTCCGGATGGCGCACATGTCGGACGGATTCGAGTCCGACAACCGTCACTCCATGCTGCACTCCGTCGCCTATGTCGCCTTCCAGGAGCTGGCGACCCGGGTCTCGCACCGCAACACCGGTCACCAGTCGGGCGACCCGGTCTGTGACCGGATGCTGGCGCGGATCGCCACCGACGAGAACCTGCACATGGTCTTCTACCGGAATCTGCTGGGCGCGGCCTTCGAGATCGCCCCGGATCTGACCATGCGGTCCGTCCGCGATGTCGTCGTGAACTTCCGGATGCCCGGACACGGCATGCCCGGCTTCGAGCGCGCCGCCGCGCAGATGGCCATTGGCGAGATCTACAACATGCGGATCCATCACGACGATGTGCTCCAGCCGGTGCTGCGCTATCTGAAGGTCCTGGAGATCGACGGGCTGGGCCCGGAGGGACTCAAGGCGCAGGAAGAGCTGGGGATGTACATGGGCGGCCTGAACAGCGAGGCGAGCAAGTTCGACGAGAGGCTCGCCGCGCGCAAGGCACGGATGGCGGCGCGCGCCGCCGGCTGATTCCGCCGGCTGATCCCGCCCGGTCGATTTCGTCGGCCAGTTCTGTAGCGGCTGGTGGAGCGGCTGCCCTCACCCCACATCGTCGCCGTCGTCGAGTTCTTCGGCGGCGGCGACGATCCGCTCGGACGCGCCCGGGTCGAGGCGCCCGGTTCACGCGCCTGGGTTCACGCGCCCGGTTCAGCCTCTGTGGAGGCCGGCCGCGTCTCGCCGGAGGTTCTGCCGCTCCTTCTCCGAGAGACCACCCCAGACGCCGAATCGCTCGTCATTGGCGAGCGCGTACTGGAGGCAGGCCACCCTGCCCTCGCAGGCTCCGCAGAGCCGCTTCGCCTCCCGGGTGGAGGAGCCGGGGGCGGGGAAGAAGAATTCCGGCCCGGTCTGGGCACACAACGCGCTCTCCTGCCAGGAGAGTTCGTGCTCACCCCGGTCGGTCGCGTCCTTCGTGTCGGTCGTGCTGGTGGTGATGTCGGTGATGTTGATCGGCATGCCGGACACGCTGCCCGGCCGCGATAAACAAGTCATTGACGAAGCGTCAACGACTCGGCGGGGCGGCGGAGGACCGAGCGTCTCCCGCGCCGCCGTCAGCCGGCCTGGTCCACGCCCTGCATCACCGCGAACCTCGTCCCGGAGGGATCGGCGAGCTTCGCGAACCGTCCGACGCCCTCGATATCGGTCGGCGCCACCCGGACCGTACCGCCCAGCTTCCGCGCGGCAGTCACAGAAGCGTCGCAGTCCGTGACCGCAAAGTACAGGAGCCAGTACGGGCCCGTGTCGGCCTCCGCCGGATCGGTGCCGAGCGGCACGAAGCCGCCGAACATCCCCTCGGTGCCCTGGCCCGCCGGATTCACCATCCGGTAGGCGCCGGTTCCGTCGGGCATCGGCATGCTGGTGGTCTCCCAGCCGAAGACCGAGTTGTAGAAGCGGTACGCGGCGTCCTCGTCCGGGGTGTACAGCTCGCCCCAGCAGAGGCTGCCCGGCTCGTCGACGGCGTCCAGCCCCTTGTTCTTGCCCGGCTGCCAGACCGAGAAGCCCGCGCCCGACGGATCGGTGAAGACGGCCATTCTGCCGAGGTCCATCACGTCCATCGGCTCGAAGACAACGGAACCACCGCTCTGCTGAACGGACTTGGCCATGGCGTCGGCGTTGGGCGTCTGGAAGTACAGGGACCACGAAGGCGGTGCCTGGCCGGGCTCCACGGGCATGGCACCGGCCGCTGTCCTGCCGTTCAGCTGGAACAGGCCGTAGCCGCCGGCCTCCGGGCCCGCGGAGACGAAGTCCCAGCCGAAAATACCTTTGTAGAAGGCCGCCGCGCCCTCGATATCGGGGGTGCCGAGGTCGATCCAGACCGGGGAACCAGTGACAAACGGCGTCCTGACCATGGCGCGCTCCTTCAGGAGATCCCATAGCTGTCCACCTCCGAGTCTCCTCCCCGTGCGGTGCCCTCGCATGTGCTGCCGGGCCCGACAGGAGGCCGCACGATCGTGCGTTCAGTAGAGTGGGGGAATGAGCGGCACACGCGGCGACGGACCGACGCGGATGGGTACGGGGAGCCCGACCGGACGCCATGTCGACAGGCGCGCTACGGACGGGCGCGCTACGGACGGGCGCAGTACCGACGGGCGCGTCGAGCGTGGCAATCAGACTCGGCGGCTGGTGCTCGACCGCACGATGGACATCGCGTCGGTCGAGGGGCTGGAAGGGCTCTCCCTCGGCCGTATCGCCACCGAACTGAAGCTGAGCAAGAGCGGTGTCTTCGCCCTCTTCGGCTCGAAGGAGGAACTTCAGCTGGCGACGGTACGGGCGGCCACCGATGTCTACGCCACACATGTCGTCCGCCCGACGCGCGAGTTGCCCCCGGGCGCCGGGCGCGTGTGGGCGCTGTGCCGCAACTGGCTGACGTACTCCTCGACCCGGGTCTTCGCCGGCGGTTGCTTCTTCTACGCCGTCGCCGCCGAATTCGACGCGCGCAGCGGTCCGGTGCACGACGCGATCGCCACCTCGCTGGACGACTGGGTGGGTTATGTGGAGCGCACCATCGAGAAAGCGCGACTCGCCGGGGGCTTCGAGGCCGAACTGGACGTGCCGCAGCTGGCGTTCGAGATCATCGCGCTGATGGAAGCGGCCAACGCCAAGTCCGTACTGCACGGCGACGAGGTCGCGTACGAGAGGGCGGCCCGGGGAATTCTGAACCGGCTGCGCGCCGCCGCGACCGACCCGGCCGCCCTCCCGGGGAGCCCCGACTTCGGCAGGGACACACCGGCGTCCACGTAAGCGCCCGTACGGGCGTCAGGGACGGCCGCGTCAGAGGACGGCTGATCCGGGGCGCGGGGCGGCATCCCGTACGCCCGGCTCGATCCGTCGCTCCGGCGGGGCGGCGTGTTCCCGCTCCTGGTGTACGAAGTCCACGGCGGCGGCGACCACTTCGGGGTCGCCGAGGATCCTCCGGTGGCCGAGCCCCCGGGTCACGACCAGCCGCGCGCCCTCCCCGTACGCGCGGACGAGGGCCCGGGACTGGTCGAGCGGCACCCGGTCGTCGTGCTCGTCGTGGATGAGCAGAACAGGGACGCTGATCTCCTCCGGACGATATGTGGCGCTGAGGCGCCGCCAGATGTCCGGCTCCCCCGGAACCATGACCCGTTCGAGATGGCCGCGCATGTCGCGGGCTATCCGCTCCCGCAGACCGAGCATCGTACGGAACCCGTCGATGATCCAGTCGAATTCGGCGACCCCGCCGATGCCGACCACCCGGCGCGCCTCCACACCGTCACGCAGGGCGAAGAACGTCGCGAGCACACCGAACGAGTGGGCGACGACGGCCTCGAATCGCCCGTGCTCCGCGTGCAATCGACCGATGATCTCCCGGTATTCGATGATCGAGGTGTCACGCCCCGAGGAGGCGCCGTGCGCCGGGGCGTCGAACGCGACCGGGCTGTAGCCCTGTTCGCGCAGCGCCGGAACGAATGCCCCGAGCCGCGAGGCACGTGACTCCCAGCCGTGCACGAGCAGCACGGGACGCGCGCCGTCGCCCCACTGGTGGGTGACGACGGACTTGCCGTTCACGGTGAGCTGCCGTGTCCGGGCGTCGGCGAGCAACTCGCTCTCCCCCGGACGGAGACGGCTGTGGCCGACGGGCCGGAGAGAGACGGCGAAGGCGGCGCGTCCGGCCAGCCTGGGCGCGAGGAGCGAGGTGGTGTTGAGGGTGATGCGCAGGGCGGTACGAGAGACGCTCTGGACGAGCGCGGTCATGGGTGACATGGCCCGGATCTCCTTGATCGGCCGGCGAATGGAGAGATGCTAGCACGATCGTTCGTTTAGTTTTTGATGCAGGAACAGGGGCCAGGAAGCGGAGCACGGGCGCGGTAGCGGGACACGGGCCTGTATGTCCGGTGGGCGTGGGAGCATATGAGCCGGTCAGGTGCGGACAGAGCGGTTCGGTCCGGTATCGGGTGGAGAGGCGTATGAGAGGTGCGGGGGCCACGCCGGGACACGCTCCGGTGACCGCGGGACGACGGGCCGGCGCCGTGCTCGACGCGGCGCTGTCGCTGCTCGACGGCGCGCAACGGCTGCTCGACGACCACGACCGGGCCATCACCGCCGTACGCGACATCCACCGTCCGCTCCAGCGGGAGCTGACGGGCGCGGAGCTCGCCGCGATCCCGGTCTCCCGGCTCAAGGACGTCACCTCCGGGCGGTTACGGCTCGGCGCTCTCGAACAAGCCGGTTTCACCTCGGTGGGCGAGGTGTACGAGGCGGGGCGGCACGCCCTGCGTCAACTGCCCGGCGTCGGCGGGCACACCGCCGACCAGGCGGTGGCCGCCGCCACCCGGATCGCCGAGGCGGTCGGGGAGACCGTCTCCGTACGCATCGACATAGACCACCCGGAGCCGCGCACCACCGCGCTGGTGACCGCCCTGCACCGGCTGGTCGAGGCGGGACCGGGGCTGCGGCGCGCACACGACTCCGCCGAGCGGCTCTCCACGGAGCTGCGCGCACTGCTGCCGGAAGCCGAGCCCACGCGCGGCCGGCTGCGGATGACGCTCATGGGGCGGGAACGGCGGGAGCGGGCTCTCGACGCGGTCGGCCGGATCCGGCAGCGACTCGACGAGGCCGCGGAAGCCGACGTACCGATGCTGTTCGCACAGCTCTCGGTGGATCTGCTGCGGGAGCCGGACTCGGACGTCGAGTGCTGGATCGACTTCGAGCTGCGCTCGGCCGAGTACTACAGCGTGCTCGCGGAGACCACGGGCAGTGCGCCCGATGTCGCCGCGTCCGAGGGGTTCATGCCGTCCGAGATCGCGGGGCGGGTCCGGGCCCAGCAACTGGACGACACCAGACTGCGGGTGTCGCTGCGTGGCTACCAGTCGTTCGGGGCGCGCTTCGCGCTGAGCCAGCGAAGGGTGATCATCGGCGACGAGATGGGGCTCGGCAAGACGGTGCAGGCCATCGCCGCGCTCGCCCATCTCGCGGCGCGCGGCGGCACGCACTTCATGGTGGTGTGCCCCAACAGCGTGCTGATCAACTGGACCCGGGAGATCCGGGCCCGCAGCACCCTGCGGGCGGTTCCGGTGCACGGCCCGGAGCGGCGGGAGGCGTTCACGGAGTGGCGCGAGCGAGGCGGCGTCGCCGTCACCACCTTCGACTCCCTGCATACGCTGCCCCTGGCCGGGGACGCGGAGCCGCGGGCCGAGGCCATGAAGCCGCCGCCCCCGGAGCCCCGGATGCTGGTGGTCGACGAGGCCCACTATGTGAAGAACCCGGACACCCGCAGATCCCGTGCCCTCTCCGGCTGGACGGCACAGGCCGAGCACGTCCTGTTCATGACGGGTACGCCGATGGAGAACCGGGTCGCGGAGTTCCGCAGCCTGGTCCAGCGCCTCCAGCCCGAACTGGCCCCGGCGGTGGAGGGAATCGACGCGGTCGCGGGCTCGCACGCCTTCCGCCGCGCGGTCGCCCCCGCCTATCTGCGCCGCAACCAGCAGGACGTCCTCGCCGAACTGCCCGCGCTGGTACAGGTCGACGAGTGGGAGGAGCTGAGCGCCGGTGATCTGGGGGCCTACCGGGAGGCCGTGGCCTCCGGGCACTTCATGCGGATGCGCCGGGCCGCGTACGCGCGGCCGGAAACCTCGGCGAAGCTCGGGCGGCTGCGGGAGCTGGTGACCGAGGCGGCGGAGAACGAACTGAAGGTCGTCGTCTTCTCGTACTTTCAGGATGTTCTCGCCACGGTCCGAGAAGCCCTGGGCGAGGGGGCATTCGGACCGCTCGCCGGCGATGTGCCGGCGGCGCGCCGCCAGGGGATCGTCGACCACTTCACGGCGGCCCCGGGCCACGCGGTGCTGCTGAGCCAGATCCAGGCGGGCGGCGTCGGGCTCAACATGCAGGCCGCGTCGGTGGTCATCCTCTGCGAACCTCAGGTCAAACCCACCCTGGAACACCAGGCGGTGGCCCGCGCTCACCGCATGGGACAGGTCCGTCCGGTACAGGTCCACCGACTGCTCGCGGTGGACAGCGTGGACCAGCGCCTGCTGGACATCCTCGCGAACAAGAACCGTCTGTTCGACGCGTACGCGAGACGCAGCGACCTGGCGGAGGCGACACCGGACGCGGTCGACGTCTCGGACCGCGACATCGCGCGCAGGATCGTGGAGGAGGAACAGGTGCGGCTGGCGGAGGGGTGAGGGGGTGGGGGGGGGTGGGGGGCGGTGCGAGGGGAAGGTGCGGGTCAGTGCCGAGGGGTAGTCGGGGGCATCCGGGGTCGGTCATGGCGGGTGGGGGCCGCCCCTAGGTTTCAGTTTCGCGGTTGCGGGTTGGGCGTCAAGGGCGCTCCTTCGTCGCGTCGGCTGCGCCGATTCCGCTGCGC